>JAOPYG010000446.1 GCA_025964685.1 Actinoallomurus sp.
GACGGAGCTGCGGCTGCCGACCTCGTAGGAGTAGCCGCTCGTACGGGCGTCCTCGATGTCCTCACCGTCGACCGTCGCGGCGAGGTCGATGGAGGCGAAGTCGCCCTCCTCGGCCGGGCGCTCGGCGTTGGTCAGCGTCGCGAAACGCTCGCGGAGATTGGAGAGGGTCTCCTCGATCTCCTCGTCGGTCACCTCGACCGTGTCGACGGTGACCTCAAGGCCGTCGTAGTTCGGCACCTCGAACTTCGGCCGGATGTCGACCTCGGCGGTGAAGGCGAACTGCTCGTTGTCCTCGAGCTCGGTGATCTCGACGTCGGGCTGGCCGAGCGCGAACACCTCGGTCTCCTCGACGGCGCGGCCGTACAGGCCGGGGAGCGCGTCGTTGACCGCCTCCTGCAGGACCGTGCCCCGGCCGACGTACTGGTCGATCAGGCGAGCAGGCACCTTGCCGGGGCGGAACCCCTTGAGGCGCACCTGCTGCGAGAGCTCCTTGTACGCCTTGTCGAGGTTGGGCTTCAGCTCGTCGAAAGGAACCTCGACGGTGAGCTTGACCCGGGTCGGGCTCAGCTCCTCCACATCGGTCTTCACTTGGGCGGTCTCCTTGATCCGGCCGCGGCACGGATTTCACGTTGGATGTCGTGGGCGGCTGCGTTTTTCAGCCGGGACGCGGGCACGTCAAAGTGCGTCACCGCGCCTTCGCGCGCCAAGTCTATGGTGTTCCGGGCCGGCCGCGGACAGTCGGGGCGGCAATGCGTCACCAAGATTGCGAAAGGGCGTCGCGTCGGAGGCCGGCCGGGCTCTCCACCGGCCTCGATCGGCGCTCCCTGCCTCACCCGTCGCCGGGCGTCCGGCCAGGGCCGTACGCGGTGAGCTTCTCGCGGACCTTCTCGATCTCCTCGGGCGGCAGCAGCCGCGGGGTCCCGGCACTGGCGCGCAGGTAGACATCGCAGATCCACTCCAGATAGACGGCTTGCGAGTAGGCGCCGGCGAGCGTGGGAGCGTACGTGATCGCGCCGTGGTTGGCCAGGAGACAGGCCGTACGGCCCTCCAGCGCCGTGATCATCGAGGCGGCCAGCTCCGGCGTTCCGTACGTCGCGTAGGAGGCCACGCGGACGGGGCCGCCGAACATCGCGATCAGATAGTGGATCGGCGGGACCTCGTCCATGAGGGTCGAGAGGACGGTGGCGGACGTCGAGTGGGTGTGCACGATCGCGCGTGCGTCCGTACGTGCGTAGACGGCCAGGTGCATCGGCATCTCGGTCGTGGGCCGCAGGGGCGCGTCGACGGGTGAGCCGTCGAGGCGGTGCACGCCGACCAGGTCGGGTGTCATCTCGTCGTAGTCGAGACCGCTGGGGCTGACCGCGACGAGGTCGCCGTCGCCGCCGCGTACGGAGATGTTTCCGGAGGTTCCGACGACGAGCCCTTCGGCGCGCATCCTGCGGCAGTGGTCGACCACCTGACGCCGCTCTTCCAGGAGTTCCACCCGGGCGAGTATCGCCGAGGCGCGGGCGCACGGCCAGCAACGCGGGACCTTCGTCCCCTCAACCGGGGAGGTTCGGACCACCGGCACCTGGGGGGATCGTCATTAGCGTCGTACCAAGGCGGCCGACGTCCCGCCGTCCTGCTCTACCTGGGCCGCCGCCGTGACACCGCGCTAGAGACAGGTTGAAGGCGTGACCCTTTGTATGACTCGGAAGGCCTGAAAATACTGACCGAACAGGAATGCCGTGACCTGCTCGGCACCGTCCGCCACGGCCGCATCGTCTTCACCGACCGAGCCCTGCCCGCGATCCAGCCGGTCAACTTCGTCATGGCCGACGGCGACGTGGTCATCTCAACGACGGCGAGTTCGAAACTCGCCGCGGCCGCCCGCAACGCGGTGGTGGCCTTTGAGATAGATGAGTTCGACCACGCGATGTCCACAGGCTGGTCGGTAGTCGTCATCGGCCACGCCCACGTGGTAGCGGAAGACGGCGAACTGTCCCATCTGAGGGACCTCCCCCTGAAGCCCTGGACCCCCCGCGAACCGGTCCACTACATCGCCATAACCCCAGAACTGATCTCCGGCCGCCGCCTCCCAGCCCCTGAACCCCACAAACTCCCCAGCCAGCCCACGCCTCGGTAATAGGCGGCCCGACAAAGCCGACCACCCCCCGCGAAGCCAAAGGCAAGCGGGGCCGAGAGGGGGCCGGGGCCGAGACGCGGGCGGAGCCGAAACGGGAACGGCCGGCCGGCCGCACCGGGCGGCCGGGTGCGACGCCGCAGGCGTGTGGGGCCAGACGGTGACCAGACAGAAGCCGAGACCATACGGAAGCGAGTGCCGCACAGGAACCGACAGCCGGACGGAAACCGCAACGCCGCAGGCGCGCGGAGAACCAGCGAAGGCCAACCGCGACCAAGCCGAGAGGAAAGCGAGTTCCGGGCGGGCACGAACGGCCGGGCGGAGACCGCAACGCCGAAGGCAAGCGAAGGGCCGGGCGGACACGGCAACGCCGCAGGCACACGGAAGGCGGGAGGGCAACCACGAGGCCGAAGGCGAGCAGAAGGCAAGCGGAAGGCGAGCAGAAGGAAGGCGAGACGGAGCCCGCAAAGCCGAAGGCGAGCAAGAGGTGAACGAAGCCGAAGGCCAGCGAACACCGGGGGGCTCCGGGGGGGCGTCCCCCCGGGCAAAATCGCGGACCACGGCGAAGCCGCCCCAGCGGCGAGCATGGTTAGCCGTCTCGTCGGGCTGGCCGGATTTGAACCGGCGGCCCCCGCGACCCAAACGCGGTGCGCTACCAAACTGCGCTACAGCCCGTGAACGAGTTGAGTGTAGCCCGGCTCAGGCCGGGCGGGGTCACATTAAAGCGGTGATCGCGATCGGGTGGCGGTGGCCGTTGCGCACGCGGATGCGACTGGATCGGCGTGGTGCGCGCCTGTACCCGGGAACCGGTACGCTACGCGGTGACGTCCTGAGGCGACGGCCGGTCGGCCGAGTGCCTCGGCGGCGCGCGGGCGTAGCTCAATGGTAGAGCCCCAGTCTTCCAAACTGGCTACGCGGGTTCGATTCCCGTCGCCCGCTCCCCACAAAAAGGCCCAGGCCAATCGGCATGTCAGGGACCCTGGCGTTCGATCATGGTGAGAGCGTTTCGCTTCGCCGTGCCACACATGCCACAACGGCTACCTCGGTCGCACCGACCGAAGGCTTCGCCGAGCGCCTACACGACCACGCGCCCGCCACTGAGCGCCCGGTCTACGGGGCGCTCAACTTCCGGCGTAAGCCCGTCGGCGCAGCGCCGCGATTCGGGTCCGCCCACTTCAGGCTGACGGCCGGGACTCTTCTGCGCGCCACGTTCTGCTACCCGGACAGCTTCTTCGAGCCTTCGGCGTTCGGGGTCGCGTCCCGCATGGCGCTCATCGAGCTGGCCGAGGCCGGCGGCCAGGACGCCCTGGACGACTACGTCGAGGCCCAGGTACACGGGCCGGTCAGGCTCGACCGTGACGTAGAGGCCCTGGTCCTGGATCCGAGCCATCGCGGCACAGCCGTGGAGACCGCGGCTCACCGGCTTCCGTGCCCGATCGAATGGCACCCCGGTTTTCGGCTCACCGTTGAGCAGCTGCGATGCCACCCGGACCACCGGGGACCGGAGTACGTGAAGGTCGGCACCGAGATCGCGGTCGATGGCCTGCTTGATCCTCGGATCGTCGGAGACGCCGTCGACGCGGGCCGCCACGACCCGCAGGCACTCAAGAAGGTCTGGCACTGTCTGGCGCGTTTCGGCTGAGCCACCCACGGTTGCTGGACGGCACGACCCTTATCGTCCTGAGCCGCGGGTAGGGGTCTCAGGGGGGAGATTCCAGTGGACTCGAGCGATCGTTCCGTGATCAGCGCACTGACACGCGATCACCGTCAGATAGAGGCAATGCTGGCGCGGCTGCAGACGGCCACCGAGCCTGAGGAACGCCGCAAGCTCCTGGACGAGGTGACCACCGAGATCGTTCACCATGCGGATGCGGAGGATAAGTACCTGTATCGCGTGGTTCGGGGAGCGATCCCGCGCGAAGCCATCGATATCGACAAGCAGATCGCGGCTCACGTCAAGATCAAGACGATGCTCGAGGAGCTGAACGAATGCAGCGATGCGGCCAACCGCGAGTTCGCGCCGTTGGTGAGCGAGCTCATCGCCGAGGTCCACCAGAACATCGTCAATGAGGAGCACGGCGTGTTCGCCTGGTTGGTCCAGTGGGTCGACGAGAGCACGCTGGCCGAGATCGGTGATCAGGTAGAGGCGCTCAGGAAGTAGGGCACCACCGGCAGGCGGGGACTCGCCTCTCCGACCAGGAAAGCTCAGATCGCGCCGCCGCCCGGCCGCAGCCGGCGCCGGTGATGATCGCTATGCGCTGCGGCGTGCGGGTCATGCTGATCTCCCTGGAACGCTGGAGTCGGGTTCCAGCCTGCCCGTCGTTCCCGGCGGGATGGCTACGGACCCTCGCCGACAAACGTCTCGCTCCGGCGCTCCGTCTCATGCATGCGGACCCGGCCCGGCCCTGGCAGCTTGAGGAGCTCGCCCGGACGGCGACGATGTCGCGCACCACCTTCGCGTCACGGTTCAAGGCGATGGCCGGGGTGCCGCCGCTGACCTAGCTGCACCACTGGCGCATGCGCATCGCCGAGCGCCCTGCGCGAGGACGACACCCCGATCGCAGAAAGCGCGTTCAGCAACGCGTTCAAGCGCACGATCGGGACCGCGCCGCGACGTTACCGCGATGCCGGCCGTGCCAGGGGCTGACGAGGGCTCAGCGGCCGATGCCGTGTTCGATCGAGTCGCCGACGCGGAGGGTGGCGTGGATGGCGCCCGACTCGGTGTCCTCCCACAGTTTCGCGCCCAGGGTGCGCAGGGCGCCGACCGCGGCGGGATTGCCGGCGTGCGTCTCCGCGATCAGGGCGGTCGTACCCTTCGAACGGGCCTCTTCGATGAGCAGGTGCAGCGCCTCGACGCTGTGGCCGCTGCCGCGGGCGGAACGGGCGAGCCAGATGTCGAGCTCGGCGGCGCCGGGGGCTTCGACCGGGGTGAGGCGGGTCGCGCCGATGATCTCGTCGTCGGCGGTGATGGCGTAGGAGGATCCGACCATGGAGCGGTAGTAGTCCGTGAAGGCGGCGCGGCGTTCGGGGGTCCACCCGGGCGGGCCGGGGACGGGTGGCATGACTTCGGCGGGGTCCGCGCCGGCCACGGCTACGTCGAGTAGCCGCGGCAACAGTTGCTCGTCGATCGGCCGCAACTTGACAGTGCTCATGACATCAGCCTGCCAGGTATGCGGGCCGGGCGCCCGCCGACACGGCCGATGGATCACTTACGCCAGATCAGGACCAGCGCGCAGTCGTCGTCGCGGCTCGCGGCCATCTCGGCCACGAGCTCTTCGGCGCCCTCGCTGAAGCCTTTGGGGACCAGGCGTTCGGCCTCGCCGACCAGGCGGTCGATGCCCGCGTCCAGGTCGCGGCCGGGGGCCTCGACCAGGCCGTCGGTGTAGAGCAGGAGGGCGTCGCCCCGGCGGAGGGTGCCGCGTTCGGGCTCGGCGGTCATCTGGGGTACGACGCCGAGGACGATGCCCTTGGCGGAGCTGACCCGCCAGGTGCCGCTGCCTCCGTCGAACTGCACGGCCGGCGGGTGGCCGGCCGACTCGACGATGTACTCGCCGGTGGTGAGGTCGATGACCAGGTGAACCGCGGTGACGAAGCCCTCGTCCCAGCGCTGCCGGTGGAGGTAGTCGTTGCACGCCGGCAGGAAGCGGTCGGGCTCGACCGAGCCGAGCAGACCGCCGAAGGCCCCGGACAGCATCAGCGCCCGCGTGCCGGCGTCGACTCCCTTTCCGGACACGTCGACCAGCGCCACCTCGAGCGTCTTGCCGTCGCACACCGACACGACGAAGTCGCCGCCGAACGACGAGCCGCCCGCCTGCAGGAGCACGACCTTGGTGTCCCAGCCCTTGGGCAGCTCGGGCATCTCGCCGTGCCGGCGCAGCCGGTCGCGCAGCTCCAGCAGCATCTGCTCACCGCGCAGTCCTTTGACGCCGAGCCGCTGACGGCTGCGCGCCAGCACGATCGCCAGGATCGCGGTGATGACGATCGTCGCGATCACCCCGGGGCCGACCTTGCGGAAGCCGACGGCGATCGCGTCGTAGACGAGGGCCGCCGCGACGACGCCGAGCAGGACGCCCAGGCTGCGAAGGCGGAGTATGAGGCCGCCGGCGAGGACGGTGAGGACGACCGCGCTCGGGGAGAACCACGTCTGGGACGCCGGTGCGGAGATCGCGAGCGCCGCCGTGATGATGATCAGACCGACCAGGGCGTTTCGGTCACGGGTGAGATGGCCCCGCCGGGCCCACCGGTAGAACCACACCAGGACGGGAATCCGGCGCAGGAAAACGCGGACTCTCGGCGGCAGGAGGTGCACCAGGCGGGTAAGCATGATGCGGGCACTGTACCGAGCATCGCGCCGTCCGCGCTGGAAGGCGGCACACCCTACCCAAATCAAGACCGGCCGAAATCTACTGGCCGAATCCGGCCGAACCCTCGCATGGCTCCGGCATCCGGCCGGAACCTCGGGCGCAACACCCCTAATGCCCGGGTTTGACTTGAGCCTCCCCGGGGAGATCACAAGCACGCCGCGAACCGGGAGGCACACGATGGGGCAGGGGATGCGCGTCACGGTCGACGCGGCGATGCGGGCCCGCGACGTGTCCCGGATCCGTCCGCGGGACGAGGCACCGCTTCCCCCGGAGGACGCTCCGGCGCCCGCGAAGGCCGACCCGCAGCCGGCGTCCCAGCCGACCCGACTCCGCCGGGCCGAAAAGCGCCGGCTCGCCAAACGCCGCGCCGCGCAGACCTGACCGCCGCCCGTCAGCCGCGCGGCTCGGGCAGCTCGCCGGTCTCCTCGTACGCCCTCAGCATCGCGATGCGCCGCGCGTGCCGTTCGAGCCCCGAGAACGGGGTGCGGAGGAACAGCTCCACGAAGCGCGTGGCCTCCTCGGCCGTGTGCATGCGGGCGCCGAGGCTGATCACGTTGGCGTCGTTGTGCTCACGCGCGAGGCGGGCGGTCTCATCGCTCCAGGCCAGTGCCGCGCGCACCCCCACGACCTTGTTCGCCGCGATGGCCTCGCCGTTGCCCGAGCCGCCGATGACGATGCCCAGCGAGCCCGGGTCGGCGACCGTCTTGGCCGCGGCGAGCATGACGTACGGCGGGTAGTCGTCCTCAGCGTCGTAGGTCTCCGGGCCACAGTCGAGCGCCTCGTGGCCCTGCGTGGTGAGCCATTCGACGAGGTGCTGCTTCAGGTCGTACCCCGCGTGGTCGGAACCGAGATAGACGTGCATGGCGCAAAGTCTGTCAGGTGTGGCTCCGGCGACACGCCGTGAGGTGGCGTGGGAGCCCCTACGTCACAGCTGGAGCGACTTGATCTCCAGGAACTCCTCCAGGCCGTGCAGGCCCAGCTCGCGGCCATTGCCGGACTGCTTGTAGCCGCCGAACGGCGCGATCGGGTTGAACCGCCCCCCGTTGATCTCGACCTGGCCGGCCTTGAGCCGCCGCCCGACCGCGATCGCGTGGTCCTGGTCGCGCGACCAGACCGCCGCCGCCAGGCCGTACGGGGTGTCGTTGGCGATGCGGACGGCCTCGTCCTCGGAGTCGTACGCGAGGATCGACAGGACCGGCCCGAAGATCTCCTCGCGGGCGATGGTCATGGACGGGGTCACGTCGGCGAAGACGGTCGGCGGCACGTAGTAGCCGCGGTCCAGCGTGGTCTCGGTGCCGCCGGTGACCAGCCGCGCGCCCTCGGAGATGCCGGCGTCGACGTAGCCGCGTACGCGGTCGAGCTGGGCGCGGGACGCGAGCGGGCCCAGGCGCGTCTCCTCCGCGAACGGGTCACCCGGCGTGTAGTGCTCGGCCGCCTTCGCGGCGAGTGCGACGGCCTCGTCGTAGAGGGCGCCGGGCACGAGCATCCGGGTCAGGGCGTTGCACGTCTGCCCGGAGTTGACGTACGCCTTCGCGACGCCGACTTTGACCGCGAGGGGCAGGTCGGCGTCCGGAAGGATGAGGTTCGGTGACTTGCCGCCGAGCTCCAGCGCGACGCGCTTGACCGAACGCGCGGCCAGCTCGGCCACCCGCCGGCCCGCGCGTGTGGAGCCGGTGAACGACACCATGTCGACGCCGTCGTGGGCGGCGATCGCCTCGCCGACGACCGGCCCGCGGCCCGACACCAGGTTGAACACTCCCGGCGGCAGGCCGGCCTCGTCGATGATGTCGGCGAGGGCGTACGCGGCGAGCGGCGCGACCTCGCTCGGCTTGAGCACGACGGTGCAGCCGGCCGCGAGCGCGGGCGCGACCTTGGCGACGACCTGGTGCAGCGGGTAGTTCCACGGAGTGATCGCGCCCACCACGCCGACCGGTTCGCGGACGATGAGGGAGCTGCCGCAGCGCCGTCCGGCGAAGTCGTAGGCCTCCAGGATGTCGATGAGGCCGCTCATCACCGCGATCGGCGTGCCGACGTGGACCTTGAGCGCGACCTGGTACGGCGCGCCCAGGTCGGTGGCGATCAGTGTCGCGAGGTGTTCGCGGCGGGCGGCCAGGCCGTCGAGGATCGCGCGCAGATGGGCGGCACGGTCGGCGGCCGGCGTCGCCTCCCAGCCGGGCAGCGCCCGGCGCGCCTCGGCCACCGCGCGGTCGACGTCGGCCGCGGTCCCTGACGGGACCCGGTCGATGATCTCTTCGGTGGCCGGGTTGAGGACGTCGATCGTGTCCGGAGCCGAGGAGTCCGCCCACGCGCCGCCCACGTAAATCACATCGCGCATGCGCTCATCCTTCCCCCCGCGTGCCGGTCCGGACCACCCGCGCCGGTGAATGAAGCTCACGTTCCGCATGGCGGTCAGGTAGCTGTTGCGAAGTGTTTGCAATAAGGATTGAATGGCAACGTACATCCCCCGACCCAGGAGCGACCCATGGCGATGGCGCGGTCCACGACACGAACCCCGCTCGGCAGGGCGGAATGGGGCCGGCTGGCCGGCATGACCGGTTTCGTGGCGTTGCTGCACACCGTCGGGTGGGGCCTGCTGTTCCTGATCGTGCTGCCCGGCCACTACCACCTCGGCGACGGAAAGCTCTTCGGTGTCGGGATCGGGCTGACCGCGTACGCCCTCGGCATGCGGCACGCGTTCGACGCCGACCATCTCGCCGCGATCGACAACACCACCCGCAAGCTCATGTCCGACGGCCAGCGTCCGCTCTCGGTCGGGTTCTGGTTCTCCCTCGGGCACTCCTCGGTGGTCTTCGCGGCATGCGTGCTGCTGGGCTTCGGCATCAAGGCGCTGTCGAACGGCATCGCCGACGAACACTCCGGCCTGCACACGGTGACCGGCACGATCGGCCCGACCGTCTCCGGGACGTTCCTCGGCGTCATCGCGGTGATCAACCTGGTGATCCTGCTCGGGATCCTCAAGGTCTTCCGCGACATGCGCCGCGGGATCTACGACGAGGCCGCGCTGGAGGAGCAGCTGAACAACCGCGGCTTCATGAACCGCATCCTCGGCCGTTTCACCAGGGCGATCACCAAGCCGTGGCAGATGTACCCGCTTGGCTTCCTGTTCGGCCTCGGCTTCGACACGGCGACCGAGGTCGGCCTGCTGGCACTGGCGGGTTCGGCGGCCGCCTCCGGCTCCCTGCCCTGGTACGCCGTGCTGTGCCTGCCGATCATCTTCGCCGCGGGCATGTCGCTATGGGACACCGCCGACGGCACGTTCATGAACTTCGCGTACGGCTGGGCGTTCTCCAACCCCGTCCGCAAGATCTTCTACAACATCGTGCTGACCGGCGTCTCGGTGGCGTTCGCCTTCGTCATCGGCGGCACCGAGCTCCTACAGGTGGCCCAGGACCGCTTCGGCCTGCATGGGACGTTCTGGGACGGGGTGGCCGGACTGGACCTGAACACCGCCGGATTCGTCATCACCGGGGTCCTGCTCGTGATGTGGCTGGCCGCGCTGGCGGTCTGGAAGTTCGGCCGCATCGAACAGCGCTGGTCCGCCGCGCTGTCGGACTCCGAAGGCTGAACGCGCCGGCCGGGTGAGGCCGTCCTCACCCGGCCGGTCCTGCTCAGTCGAAGATCGGGTCGCGCGTCCGGCTGCGCTTGAGCTCGAAGAAGCCGTCCGTCCCGGCGACCAGCCGCACGCCGTCCCAGAGCTTCGCGGCCGCCTCGCCGCGCGGGATCGGTGACACGACCGGGCCGAAGAACGACGCGCCCTCCACCGAGATCACCGGAGTGCCGACCTCGTAACCGACCCGGTCCATGCCGTCGGTGTGCGAGGCGCGCAACGCGGTGTCGCGCTCGTCGGTGTCGGCGGCGTCGGCCAGCGCCCGGTCCAGGCCGGCCGCTTCCAGGGCGTCCTCGATGAGCTCACGGCTGTGCGGGACCTTGTCGTTGTGAAAGCGCGTGCCGAGCTCGGTGTAGAGCTTGCCGAGCACCTCGGGACCGTACTTCTCCTCGGCCGCGATGCACACGCGTACCGGACCCCACGCCTCCTTCATGAACGCCTGGTACTGCTCTGGGAGATCCCGTCCCTCGTTGAGCACCGCCAGGCTCATGACGTGCCAGCGCACGTCGATCGGGCGGAGCTTCTCCACCTCGACGATCCATCGCGAGGTGATCCAGGCCCAGGGGCACCTGGGGTCGAACCAGAAGTCCACCGGTGTTCTCTCGGCGTCCGCCACCGCAACCTCCAAAGCATTCGGTCAGGTATCTGTATGCGCCCAAACCGGCGTACGCTCCGGAGCATTCCAACCTTAGGGTTTGCTGAGAGTTTGAACCAAGATCCTCATCCTGCGGGTTAGATGGTGTGGCAGCGTGCCGTTCCGTGCGCCCGTCACTGGGCCGTACGGTGGGATGGACAATGACGTCGCATATATGCACTTGAGGCGAGGAGTTCTCACTTGGCTGGCAACCTGACGCGCGATGAGGCGCGCGACCGCGCCCGGATGCTGACCGTCGAGTCGTACAACGTCGATCTCGACGTGACGACGGGAGAGGAGACGTTCGTCTCCGACACCACGATCAGGTTCACCTGCGCGGAGCCCGGTGGCGCGACGTTCGTCGACCTGCACGGCGCGAAGGTCCGTGAGATCACGCTCAACGGCCAGAGCCTCGACCCTGCCTCCTACGACCCGGACAGGGGCCGCGTCCCGCTCCCCCGGCTGGCCGCCTCCAACGAGCTGCGCGTGGTCGCCGACGCCGCCTACTCCCGCACCGGCGAGGGGCTGCACCGGTTCGTCGACCCGGTCGACCAGCAGGTCTACCTCTACACGCAGTTCGAGACCTGCGACGCGCACCGGATGTACACCTGCTTCGACCAGCCCGACCTCAAGGCGCGGTTCGAGCTGAGCGTGACGACCCCCGCCGACTGGCAGGTCATCACCAACAACATGCCCGACCGGTCCGAGAACGGCCGCTGGCACTTCCCGGCCACGCCGGGCATCTCGACCTACATCACGGCGCTGGTGGCCGGGCCGTACCACGTGGTCCGCGACGAGTACCGCCAGGACGACCAGGTCATCCCGCTGGGTGCCTACTGCCGCGCCAGCCTCGCCGAGTACTTCGACGCGGACGCGATCTTCGCGGTCACCAAGCAGGGCTTCGACTTCTTCACCAGGACCTTCGCCCGGCCGTACCCGTTCGAGAAGTACGACCAGCTCTTCGTGCCGGAGTTCAACGCGGGCGCGATGGAGAACGCCGGCTGCGTGACGTTCCTGGAGGACTACGTCTTCCGGTCCCGCGTCACCGACGCCGCGTACGAGCGCCGCGCCGAGACGATCCTGCACGAGATGGCGCACATGTGGTTCGGCGACCTCGTCACCATGCGCTGGTGGGACGACCTGTGGCTGAACGAGTCGTTCGCCACCTACATGAGCGTGCTGTGCGAGGCCGAGGCCACTCAGTGGACCGGCGCGTGGACGACGTTCGCGAACCTGTGGAAGACCTGGGCGTACCGGCAGGACCAGCTCCCGTCGACGCACCCGATCTCCGCCGACATCCCCGACATCCGCGCGGTCGAGGTCAACTTCGACGGCATCACCTACGCCAAGGGCGCGAGCGTGCTGAAGCAGCTCGTCGCCTATGTCGGGCGCGACAACTTCATCAGCGGTGTCCGCAGCTACTTCGATCGGCACGCGTGGGGGAACACCTCGCTGTCGGACCTGCTCGACGCGCTCGAGGAGACCTCCGGCCGCGACCTGACGTCCTGGTCGAAGGAGTGGCTGGAGACGGCCGGCGTCAACACCCTGCGCCCCTCGTACGAGGTCGGCGACGACGGGGCGTTCACGTCCTTCGCCGTGCTCCAGGAGGCGCCACAGGAGTACCCGACGCTGCGCTCGCACCGCGTCGCGGTCGGCCTGTACGACCGCACCGATGAGGGCATCGTACGGCGCAAGCGCGTCGAGCTCGACGTGGTGGGCGCCCGCACCGACGTGCCGGAGCTCATCGGCGAGGCCCGCGCCGACCTGGTGCTGGTCAACGACGACGACCTCACGTACGCCAAGATCCGGCTCGACGACCACTCGCTGCGCACGCTCATCGACGGCATCGGCGACATCGCGGACGGGCTGCCGCGCGCGCTGTGCTGGTCGGCCGCGTGGGACATGTGCCGCGACGCCGAGCTCGCCGCCCGCGACTACGTACGGCTGGTGCTGTCCGGCATCCGCGGCGTCAGCGACGTCTCGGTGGCCCAGTCGCTGCTGCGGCAGGCCCGGCTGGCCACCCGCCAGTACGCCGACCCGACATGGCGCGCCACGGGCTTCCAGCTGATCGCCGACGCGCTGCACGGGCTGATGACCGAGGCCGAGGCCGGCTCGGACTGGCAGCTCACCTACGCCCAGGCCTTCGTGGCATCGGCGACCTCGCCCGAGCACATCGACTATGTCCGCGGACTCCTCGACGGCTCGGTCTCGCTCGACGGGCTGGTCATCGACACCGACCTGCGCTGGGGCCTGCTGCGCCGCCTCGTCGTACGCGGAGCCGCCGGCGAGGCCGAGATCGACGCCGAGCTGCGGCGCGACCCCACCGCCGCCGGTGAGCGCCACGCCGCGGGCGACCGCGCCGCGGTGCCGACGGCGGAGGCCAAGGCCGCCGCCTGGGACCGCATCATCGCCGGTGACCTGCCGAACGCCGTCTTCCGTGCCACGCTCGGCGGCGTGTTCGACGTGGACGACTCCACCCTGGTGGAGCCGTACGTCGAGAAGTACTTCGGTGAGGTCGGCCGCGTGTGGTCGGCGTGGTCCAGCGACATGTCCAGCACGTTCGCCGAGAACGCCTATCCGTTCCTGGTGACCGAGCAGAGCACCGTCGACCGCACCACCGCCTACCTCGACGAGCAGAACCCCCCGTCCGCGCTGCGCAGGCTGCTCATCGAGGGCCGTGACGGCATCTCGCGGGCCATGCGGGCGCAGGCGAAGGACCGTTCTGCGACCTGATAACCGAATTGGAACGGCTCTGGCGAGCTTCGTCGTGACAGAGTGAACGGGTGGAGACCGCCCGCGAGGTTCTGACGACACTCGCGCGGCGGTACGCCTTCGGCGATCTGGCCGCGCTGTGCGAGGCCGGGGCGGCGAGGCTGCCGTCGCGTGTGGCGGCCGAGGTGCGCCTGCTGTGCTCGTTCGGGCAGCGGCTGATCGACCTCGACGCCGAGGACTTCGGTATGCCCGAGCGCACCGGCGACCCGCTCGTCGACGCCTACGAGGTGCCGGAGCACCTGCTGGCACGTGCCCGGGCCAGCCGGATGCCGCAGTCCGCGAAGGAACGTTCGCGCGGGGCGCTGCACACGCTGCTCCCCGCGTACGGCCTCCTGCTCGAGGTGATCCGCGCGCGCTGGCTGCGGCGTGAGATGGCGGCGCTGGTCGCCGCGGTGCACATCGCCGCGGAGTATCTTCCGCTGCTCGCGTGGGAGCCGGTCCTCGGTCACGCCGGCGATCCCGTCCTGCTGCCCGCGGCCGTGACCGGCCCGGACAGCCGGTTCGGCGTGCCCGGTGGTGCCAGCCGCCCCCGCGACTGCTCCCTCACCCGCCCCGAGCAGTCCGCCGCCGAGCGCGCGCTCCGCGTCGCGCGCGAGCCCGGGCCGGGCTGGCGCAACAACCTCGACCGCCAGCACAGCACGGTCGCCTCGGCGCTGTGCACCTGCGCGGCGTCCTGCCGCACGCCGTGCGACGTCATCACACGCCTGGACGCCGGTGTGCAGACCGCCCTGGCCGAGCGGTGCCGGCTCGCGCGGGAGTTCGCCGAGGGTGCCCTCGTACGCCTGCGGCACGCGGCGCCGGTCGGCCATGGCTTCGGCGTGCCGAACCCCGAAGAGGTGTCGGACGCCTGGGCCCGCAGCCGCAGGTCACTGGGCCGCCTGCCGCTGGGCCGGCGCGCGGCCGGCGAGGTCGCCGACTATCCCCTGCCCGGCCTTCCTGAGATCTTCTCCGCCGCGGCCGGCCACGAGATCACTCCCGACACCCTCCTGGACAAGGTCGCGGACCACATCGTGGCCATCCTGGAGACCGGTTGATCAAGGTGGCCCGGGGTCCGGAAACTCATCGCACCGGTCGGTAGGTCGCCATCACCACGCCACTGCTCGTCGGCTGGGCGCTCACCAGTTCGAGCTTCTTCAGCGGGATGTCGTCGGCGAACAGCTTCTTGCGGCCCCCACCGGCGATCACCGGGTGGATCACCAGCATCAGCTCGTCGAGCAGGTCCTGCTCCACCAGGGACCCGACCAGACCGGGGCTGCCGGTGACCGCGATGCCCTTGCCCTCGCCGGCCTTGAGCTCCTTGACCGCAGTGGCCAGGTCGCCGTTGATCAGCGTGCTGTTCGCCCAGTCGTCGACGTTGTCCAGCGTGGTCGAGGCGACGTACTTGGGCGAGTTGTTGATCCAGTTCGCGAACTCCCCGTCCTCGCCGCTGGTCACGGTCGGCCAGTACGCGGCCCACTCGGTGTAGGTCACCCGGCCGAGGAGCACCGTGTCGGTGGTCTCCAGCGTCGTGGTCAACGCCGCGCCCATCTCCTCGTCGAACTCGAACTGCCACTCGTTCGGCGACTCGACGACGCCGTCGAGCGAGATGAAAAGACCCGAAACAACCTTGCGCATGTCTTCCTCCTTGGTCAGCCGGTTACCCGTGGGTCGAGCCTTGCCTCGATGGCTGCGACTGGGAGGTTAGGTGGGCAGGAGAGGTCAGGTCTTGTACAGAAGCGACAGCGGCTCCGACGGATCCCGGGCGCTCAGCTGCGTGGCCGTCCGCCCGACATAACGGGTCAACGACCGCGCCAGGTGCGGCTGGTCGAAGTATCCGAGCCGGTGGATCACGTCGTGGACCGGCACGCCCTCCTGAATCAGGACCGCCGCCTGCCTGACCCGATCGATCTGCCGGATGGCACCGCGGGTGAGCCCGGTCGCCGCCACGAAGCGCCGCTGAATGGTGCGTTCGGACACGTCCGGCGAAGCTCCACCGAGCACCGCGGCAACGATCGGGTCACAGACCAGAACACCCTCGCGCACCATCCGCCGTACGAACATCTCGGCGTTGTCGTAGCCGGGGAGGTGCCAGGCCGAGCCTTTCAGCCAGAACGATCTGCGCGTCGCGTCGGGAATCTCGGCGAAACCGTCGACGAGCCGGTTGATCGCGAGATGCGGCATCGAAGTGCCGAGCGAGAAGCTGATCCCGAAGAACGTGGCGTCTTCGGGGACCGGGGCCGGACTCGCCGTCGACTCCGGCCCTTGAACGACCACGTTGACCTGACCGCATTGCTCCCAGAAAACCAGATCCCAATGCGCCGTCGCGATCGACGTCATCCGGTCGACGTCATGGCTGCGGCTCCGCCACACCCGCTCGATGTACGGCGAGTCGGACGGTCGGCTCTCGACTTCCAGGCCCATCCGAGTCATTCCCTCTCGCTCCTGAGCGGACAGTGTGGCACGAGACCCGCTACCGCAGCTCAGACACACGTTTCCGGGCGGTGCCCCCGGCGGACAGTAGAACGCACCATGCCCCCGTGACGCCCCTGGCGACTCGCGCCGCCAGGGGCGTCCAGCCTCAGCCCGGCGACCTTCGCCGTACGGGCTCGACGGCGGCCAGCAGCCGGCGGTGCGACGGGAGGTCGTCGAGCAGCACGGCCCGGCCGGCGGCGTCCGCGAGCGGCACCCGCCAGTTCGGATACTCATCCGTCGTGCCCGGCTGGTTCTGCGTGCGCCGCTCCCCCACCGCGTCGGCCAGCGACACGCCCACGAGCCGCGACGGCGTACGGGCGAGGAACGCATGCAGCGCGGCCGTCAGGTCCTTGGTGTCCAGGCCGAGGGAGGCCAGCAGGTCGCGCCACTCCCGCAACCAGGGCTCCAGCTCCGCGAACTCCTCCTCTGCGGGACGGGTCAGTAGGCCCAGGCGTTCGCGCAGCGTGATGTGGTCGCCGTGCAGGTAGCCCTCGATGGGCGGCATGTCGTGGGTGCCGACGGTGGCCAGGCAGAGTTCGCGCCACTTCGGCGGGGGCAGCGGCGCGCCGCCGGAGTCGCGCTCGAACCACGCCATGGACGTGCCGAAGACGCCACGCTCGGCGAACACCTCGCGCATGTAGGGCTCGACCGTGCCGAGGTCCTCACCGACGACGACCGCGCCGGCCCGGTGCGCCTCGTGCAGGAGCACGCCGAGCATCTCGTCGTGCGGGTAGGAGACGTAGGTGCCCTCGGCGGCCGACGCGCCCTCCGGCACCCACCAGAGCCGGAACACCTGCATGGCGTGGTCGAGGCGCAGGCCTCCCGCGTGCCGCAGGACGTGGCGCAACATGTCGCGGTACGGCGCGTAGCCGGACGCGGCGAGCCGCTGCGGATGCCACGGCGGCTGGCCCCAGCCCTGACCGCGCTGGTTGAACTCATCCGCTGGCGCGCCGACGGTGATGCCCTGGGCGAACAGGTCCTGGTACGCCCACGCGTCCGCGCCGCCCGGGTCGACGCCCACGGCGAGGTCGTGGATCACGCCGATCGGCATGCCCGCGTCGCGGGCCGCCGCCTGCACCCCGGCGAGCTGTTCGTCGAGCAGCCATTGCAGCCACGAGTGGAAGTCGACGCGACGGGCGAGACGTCCGCGTTCGGCGGCCACCTGGACCGAGGCCGGATCGCGCAGACCGGCGGGCCAGGACCGCCAGTCGGCGCCGTGGGGCTCGGCCAGCGCGCACCAGGTCGCGTACGCGGTGAGCGCGTCGCCCTCCCGCTCGCGGTAGGCGGCGTACACGGCCTCGCGGCCGGGCGCGCGCGGGAGACCGTGCAGGAGTTCGAGTGCCGTCCCCTTGGCGGCCCAGACCGCGTCACGGTCGAGGTCGTCGGTCGTGCGGTTGCGTTCCCTGACCGGTCCGGCGAGCTCGTCGACGCGGCGGCGTACGCCGGGGTCGGCCGAGGCGTACTCGGGCACGTCCTCGGGGCGCAGGTACAGCGGGCTGGTGAAGCGGCGGCTCATCGGCAGGTACGGCGACGGGCGGATCGGCGGGGCGGACTCGCCCGCGTGCAGCGGGTTGACCAGCACGAAGCCCGCGCCGAGGTCACGTCCGCTCCAGCTCGCCAGCTCGCGGAGGTCGGCGAGGTCGCCGAACCCCCACGAGCCGCTCGACCGCACGGAGTACAGCTGCGCCATGAACCCCCACGCCCGCGCGCCCGGGTCAGGTGCGCGCGGCGGCGCGACGAGCAACGGCGCGCTCGCCGTACGGTCACCGAGGCGTGCGTGCAGCGTGTGGGCGCCGAGCGGGAGGTCCGGCGGCAGCCGGTAGGCCGCGCGTGAGCCGTCCGCCGACCGGCCGGCCGGCGTGAGGGCGACCTCGCCGCCGCCCTCGATCGCGGCCCACAGCTCGGCGCCCGCCGCCGCGGAGACGTCCTGCCCCGCGTACCCCACCAGTGTCGGCGGCAGCAGCCGGGTCTCCCGCTCGTGCGCGAGCCGCTCCAGTTCGGCACGTACGGCGGCCGGGGAGGAGACGTCCGCACCCAGCGCGGTCAGCACCGCCCTGATCGTGTCGGGTGTGACGTCGGCCGGTCGTCTCCGCCAGTCGGTGTAGAAGGTCTCGACGCCGTACGCGGCGGCCAGTTCGTTGAGATCGTTCACGGTGTCAACGATGCCCGTATGTTCACCCCCAAATCGGCGGATGCCGGTCTGCCCACGGCCGGGCCGCCTCGAGTTGGGCGGACAGGGAGATGAGCGTCGCCTCGTCGCTCATCCGACCGACGAGCATCACGCCGATGGGCAGGTCACCGTCGGTCCAGTGCAGGGGAACGCTCACGGCCGGCTGGCCGGTCACGTTGTAGATGGAGGTGTACGGGGTGAAGCGCTTCTGGCGCTCGAAGTTCTCCGCGGGATCGACGTCGTCGAAGTAGCCGATGGGCACCGGCGGCTGCGCCAGGGTCGGGTGCAGGATGACGTCGTACTGTCCGGCCACCGGCAGCGCGAGGCGCACGGCGAGCTGCAGTGCCGCCTGCGCCATGAAAAGCTCCGGCGCGGTCACGGCGTTGCCGCGCTCGCGCAGGTAGCGGGTGAGGGGACGCAGGCGTTCCTCACGCTCCGGCGCCACCGGCGTGAGCGTGGCCATGGCCGCCCAGAGTGTCTCGAAGTGCGGCACCAGGTCGGCGTCGAAGGGCATGTCGAGCTCTTCGACCTCGTGGCCCAGCTCGGTGAGGAGTTCGGTGGCCGCGTCGTAGGCCGCCATGCAGTCGGGGTGGACCTCGGCGCCGGGCACCGTCGGCACGGCGCTCCGCCCGATGCGCAGCCGTCCCGGCGCACGGTCGGCGGCGGCGAGGAACGTGCCGTCGTGCGGTGCGGCGTGATACATGTCACCCGGCATGTTCTTGGCGATGACGTCGAGCATCAGCGCGGCGTCGCGCACGGTCCGGGCGATGGGGCCGTTGGTGGACAGGCCGGTCAGGTCGGGCACGATCGGGCCGTGGCTGACGCGACCGCGCGTCGGCTTGATGCCGAACAGGCCACAGACGCTCGCCGGAATCCGGATCGACCCGCCACCGTCACTGCCCTGGGCGATCGGCGCGAGGCCGGCGGCCACCGCGGCGGCGGCGCCACCGCTCGATCCCCCGGCGGACCGGGACAGATCCCACGGGGTCCGCGCGGGAGGGGCGACGGAATTCTCCGTATAACAGGGCAGCCCGAATTCCGGTGTATTGGTCTTGCCGAGAAGAATCGTGCCCGCCTCGCGGAGCAAGGTGACGACATGGTCGTCGGCGAATCCCTCGAAATCGTCGAAGGCGGCCGAGCCGAGTGTCATCGGCACGTCCTTCACCATGTTCAAATCCTTGATGGGGACGGGCACGCCCAGCAGGGGCGCCGTATCGCCCTGCGCGACCGCCTTCTCGGCCGCTTTCGCCTGCTCACGGGCGATTTCGGCGGTCACCGTGACGAAGGCGCCGACCTGCTCGCCCAGTCGGTCGATGCGGTTCAGGTAGTGTTCGGTGATGTCGACGGGCGAAAGCTCGCGATCGCGGATCGCGGCGGCCTGCTCTCGGGCGCTGAGGTCATGAATTTGCGTCACAAGTGAAGACGGTACGCCCACCGAAAGTTGCACGGCGACCTTGGGGGATGATGCGGAATCTACCCCGGTGTCAACGTCGTGAATCCACGAGTAGGGGAGACAAAA
This sequence comes from Actinoallomurus sp., assembly GCA_025964685.1. GTDB lineage: Bacteria > Actinomycetota > Actinomycetes > Streptosporangiales > Streptosporangiaceae > Actinoallomurus. Next base: position 19,661 of record JAOPYG010000446.1, read on the forward strand.
CTGTCGACACGCCACGACTAGGCACTCGGCGCGCGCGCTCGTTACCCTTCGCTAGGAAGATCATGTGCTGCCGTCGATCGAGCACGGAGTGTCGATAATGGCCCCTGTGGAGCGTGATACATCCACGCAGACCTCCACACGCGAGAGTGACGACGAGACCCGGCGAGCGGGCGAGGAGAGCCCGTTCGAGCGCCCCAAGGAAGAAACCTACGGCGACCTGGTCGGCGACCCTGAGGTCCAGAGATGGATCCGGCGGTCCGTCGCCGGCCTGGCTCTGGGCCTGCTGTTCGCGGTTCTGATCAGCATCCCCGTCGGCCTCATCGTCGCCATCCTGGTCGTGGTCGTCGATGTCGTGCTGAAGAACCGCAAGCAGTCGAGCGTCGAGGCGTGGCGCAAGCCGTCCGTCGCCGAGCGCAAGACCGAGCGGCAGCTTCGTGGCATGGAGAAGGCCGGCTACCGCGCCCTGCACGCCCGCGCCGTCCCCCGTGACGACGAAGGCGTCAGCGACGGTCAGATCGACCACCTGGTGATCGGCCCGACCGGGGTGTACGCCGTCGACTCCGAGAAGTGGGACAAGCGCCTGCCCCTACGCGCGATGTCACACCGCAAGCTCTTCCTCGGCCCCTTCAACAAGAAGGAGCGCCTCGACGAGGCCCGCTGGGAGTCCGACCAGGCCAGCATGCTGATCAGCGAGCAGATCGGGTACGAGGTGCCGGTCCAGCCGTCGCTGGCGGTCTACGGACCGGCCATCTCCTGGAAGGTCCTGATGGTCCGCGACGTCGACGTGTACGCCGGCGGCCGCGCCCGCAACTACCTGCGCCGCCGCCCGAAGATCCTGACGTCGGTGGACGTCGACCGGATCTACGACGCGGCCGCCAACGTGCTCCCTCCGAAGTATCCGGAGGGCTGAGCCCCCGCGCCGGCCGGCATCGGCCTGCGCCGGGAGAGCACCCCGCCACGCGGCCACACGCGGGGTGCTCTCCGACCTTCGTGGTCTCTAGCTCAGCTAGCTCAGCGTCGTGGAGCCGCCCAGCACCGCGACCAGCCCCTGCCGCCCCTCACGTACCTCGAGTTCGACACCGAGGGCGGCCAGGCGGGTCCGGACGTCCGCCGGCTCGGGATGGGTGCCGGTGAAGGCCGTCAGCGGCACGACCGGCAGGCGGCGGGCGGGATGCGGCGTCCTCCCCCAGTCGATGAGGAACGGCACCACCGGCTCGTAGGGGAAGGTCAGCCGCCAGCGGAGCACCTCCCCCTCCGGCGTACGGCGGGACAGCGGCTCGATCAGGCCAGGGTCGTATCCCAGCGTGCGGGACCGGGCGACGCGCGCCTCGATGTCCGCCGCGCGCACCGCCCAGGCGGCCAGACGCGGCTCGGTGAGCTCGTCGATGCCGAACGGCCGCGGCCGTTCGGGCGGCGGCTGCTCCGGGTCCGGTCCGATGATCTCCAGGTAGCGCAGCTCCCCGAGGCCGAGCAGATGGTTGCGGGTGCCGAGGCCGGGATGCGGGCCGCCCTCGACCGGGCGTACGCCGGTGAGCTTGGCGAGCTGCCGGACGCTCTCCTCCAGATCCGGTGTCGCGTAGACGAGATGGTCGAGTGTCATGGCATTCCCCGGTTGTGCCCGCGATGTAAGACGGCGTGTCTCAGTCCTGTGCTCCTACCCCGTACGATCGAAGTCTGAGCACAAGGGATGGAGAGGTCATGCCGCCGCTGAGGTCACGCACGGTAACGCACGGCAGGAACATGGCAGGAGCGCGAGCCCTGCTCCGGGCCACCGGTGTGGCCCGTGAGGACTTCGGCAAACCGATCATCGCCGTCGCCAACAGCTTCACCGAGTTCGTCCCCGGCCACGTGCACCTGCGTGAGGTCGGCCAGGTCGTCGCCGCCGCCGTCAAGGAGGCGGGCGGGATACCGCGGGAGTTCAACACGATCGCGGTCGACGACGGCATCGCCATGGGCCACGGAGGCATGCTCTACTCCCTGCCGTCGCGCGAGCTGATCGCCGACTCCGTGGAGTACATGGTCAACGCGCACTGCGCGGACGCGATGATCTGCGTCTCCAACTGCGACAAGATCACGCCGGGCATGCTCATCGCGGCCATGCGGCTCAACATCCCCACGGTCTTCGTCTCCGGCGGGCCGATGGAGGCGGGCAAGCCGATCGACGGCGTCACCAAGCTCGACCTGATCGACCCCATGATCGCCGCCGCCGACGAGTCGGTCTCCGATGACACGCTCGCGGAGATGGAGGAGAACGCCTGCCCGACCTGCGGATCCTGCTCGGGCATGTTCACCGCCAACTCGATGAACTGCCTGGCCGAGGCGATCGGCCTGGCGCTGCCCGGCAACGGCACGATCCTCGCCACGCACGCGGCGCGCAAGACGCTGTTCGAGGACGCCGGCCGCCGGATCGTGGACATCGCTCAGCGCTACTACGCCGATGACGACGACTCGGTGCTGCCGCTGAACATCGCCACCCGCGACGCCTTCGAGAACGCCATGGCGCTCGACGTCGCGATGGGCGGCTCGACCAACACGATCCTGCACCTGCTGGCCGCCGCCCGCGAGGCCGGTGTCGACTTCGGCCTCAAGGAGATCGACGAGCTGTCCCGCCGCGTGCCCTGCGTCTGCAAGGTCGCGCCGGCCACCGCGAAGTACCACGTCGAGGACGTCCACCGGGCCGGCGGCATCCCCGCGATCCTCGGCGAGCTGGACCGCGCCGGGCTGCTCAACCGCACGGTGCACACGATCCACGGCAACTCACTGGGCGCCTTCCTGGACTCCTGGGACGTCCGCTCCGAGAGCGTCCTGCCGGAGGCGGTCGAGCTGTTCCACGCCGCGCCCGGCGGGATCCGCACCACCAAGCCGTACAGCCAGGCCTCCCGATGGGACTCCCTCGACCTCGACCGCGAGGAGGGCTGCATCCGCGAGGCGGAGCACGCCTACACCAAGGACGGCGGGCTGGCGGTGCTCTACGGCAACCTGTCCGTCGAGGGCGCGGTCGTGAAGACCGCCGGGGTCGAGGAGGCCCTGTGGCGGTTCGAGGGTCCGGCCGTGGTCTTCGAGAGCCAGGAGGACGCCGTCGAGGGGATCCTCGGCGACCGGGTCAAGCCCGGTGACGTCGTCGTCATCCGCTACGAGGGCCCCAAGGGCGGTCCGGGCATGCAGGAGATGCTTTACCCGACGTCGTTCCTCAAGGGCCGCGGCCTGGGCAAGGCGTGCGCGCTCGTCACCGACGGCCGCTTCTCCGGCGGCACCAGCGGACTGTCGATCGGCCACGCCTCACCTGAGGCCGCCGCCGGCGGCGACATGGCCCTGGTCGAGGACGGCGACCGCGTCGTCATCGACATCCCGGGCCGCGAGCTGCGCCTCGACGTGCCGGCCGACGTCCTGCGCGACCGCCGCGAGCGGCTGCTGAAGGACCTGGGCTCCTACCGCCCGCGCGACCGGCGCCGCTCGGTCAGCGTGGCCCTGCAGGCGTACGCCGCGATGGCCACCTCGGCCTCCACCGGCGCCTCCCGTGACATCTCCCAGCTGGGCGGCGGCGGCCACTAGGCCAGGGTGGCGCCGGCGAACTGCATGAGGCCGTACGAGCGCCGGCGGACGGCCGTGAAGCCGGCCGCGGCCAGGGCCTCGGTGAGCTCCGCGGGGCCGAACATCCGGATGCCGGCGAGGTGGCTGAGCGTCTCCATACCCCGGCCGACGAGCGGCAGGCGCGGCCGCCGGGTGGTGAGCACGACGATGTGGCCGCCCGGCTTCAGCACCCTCGCCATGCCGGCGATCGCGGCCCACGGGTCCTCGAACAGGTACAGGGCGCCGAAGCAGCACACGGCGTCGAAGGCGTCCTCGCGGAACGGCAGGTCGACCGCATCGCACCGGACGTAGGTCACGTCGGCCTGATCCGGGCGTACGGCCGTGTCCTCCACGGCGCGGTCGAGCATGGTCGCCGAGGCGTCCACACCGAGCACGAGGCCGCCCCTGGTGACGCCGGAGGCCAGCGCGCGGGTCACGTTGCCGGGCCCGCAGGCCACGTCCAGCACGGTCGCGCCCGGTGTCTCGGCGAGGCCCAGCCAGTAGCGCGCCAGCGCGTACTCCTCGGCGGTGCTCGGCCCCAGCGGGCCGCCCTTCGACAGCCCGAACAGCACCGGCCGCCACACCTGCTCATAGATCCGCGGCAGCGCGACGGAGCGCATCAGCCGCTGCGCGACCGTGTCGTGCGGCTCTTCCACCTCGCCCAGCAGGTCGAGGTGGCCGCGGGTGACGTCCGGGCGGGCCGGCGCGGACTCCAGCAGCTCCAGGACGCGGTTGAGAGCGTTAATCGTCAATGGTGAGCCCGGTGTGGGCGGCCGTGAACGACAGCGTGTCCACGGTCAGGTCGACCGAGCGGCTGATCGCGCGGGAGCCGTGCCCCACATCGGCCTCGTTGCGCAGCAGGATCGGGCGTTCGGCGTCGGAGGTCGCGTGCTGCAGCGCCGCGCACATCTTCCGCGCGTGCAGCGGGTCGACACGCGTGTCGCTCTCGAACACCGTGAACAGTGTGGCGGGATAGGCGACACCCTCGCGTACGTGGTGGTACGGCGAGTAGGCGTGGAGCCACGCGAACTGCTCGGGATCGGCCACCGAGCCGTACTCGACGTTCCACGTCTGGCCGAGCCCGAACTTCTCGTACCGCACCATGTCCAGCAGCGGCGCCGAGCACACGGCCGCGGCGTACAGGTCCGGCCGCTGGGTGATCGCGGCCCCGACCAGCAGGCCGCCGTTGGAGCCACCGGCGATGCCGAGCCGGTCGGCGGTGGTCCACCCGTCGGCGATGAGCTTCTCGGCGGCGGCGTGGAAGTCGTCGAAGACGTTCTGCTTCTTGTCGAGCATGCCGGCCCGGTGCCAGCCCTCGCCCTCCTCCGAGCCACCGCGCAGGTTGGCCACGACGTACACGCCGCCTGCCTCCACCCAGGCGAGGGTCGTGGCGGAGTAGGCCGGCGTCAGCGGGATGTTGAAGCCGCCGTAGCCGTACAGGATCGCCGGGCGGGGACCGTCGCCTCCGGGCCGGGCGATGACGATCATCCGTACCTCGGTGCCGTCATAGGAGTCGTAGGTGATCTGTGTCGCCTCGACGTCGGGCACCTCGACGGCGCCCGGCGCCGATGCCCACAGGCCGACCTCGCCGGTTCGCGCGTCGAAACGGTGCACCGACACGGGCGTGGTGTAGTCGGAGTAGACGAACCACGCCTCGTGGCCGCCCTCCGGGCGCTCGCCGATGCCGCCGATCGAGCCGAGCCCGGGCACGGGCACCTCGCCGACGCGTTCGCCGGTCTCCAGGTCATGGATGGTGATCTCGCTCAGCGCGTGCCGGGTCCACGCGGCGAGCAGGACCGGCCGGTCGAGATCGTCGAGGACGGCGAAGTCCGACAGCACCGCCTCGGGGTCCTCGGGGATGAGGTCGCGCCACGTCTCGTACGACGGGTCGGCGGGGTCGGTGACGCACAGGCGGCTGCGGGGCGCCTCACGGTCGGTGAAGACGTACGCCCGGCCGTCTCGGCCGATCTGCAGGCCCGTCTCGGCGTCGACGCCCTCCTGGACGACGTTGAGCGCCGGGGCCTCGTGCGGCGACGTACGCAGGTCGGCGATCCACAGGTCGTTGCGCGGCGCGGTGCCCTGCGAGGCCGACAGCGTGAGCCAGTTGCCGTCACGGCTGACGCCGACACCGTAGTAGTTGGTCTTCTCCAGGCCCTCACCGAAGATCATCACATCGTCGGTCTCCGGGTCGGCGCCGACGCGGTGAAGGTAGACGCGGCGGTGGTACTGGTCCTCGCCGGCCGGGACCTGGTCGGCGGCCAGGCGCCGGACGTAGTAGTACGCCTCGCCGCCGGGCAGCCAGGCCACCGGGGTGTAGCGGCACCGGTCGATGGGGCCTTCCACCATCTCGCCGGTGGCGACGTCCATGACGTACAGCTTGGACTCCTCATCGCCGCCGTGCGAGAGCTGGTACGCGAGGAGCCGGCCCTCCTTGTCGGGCTGCCAGGAGTCGAGCGTGGTGGTGTGCGAGGGGTCGAGCTCCATCGGGTCGATCAGAGCCCGCTCGGTCTCCTCCGCACCGTCGCGTGCCGGAGGATCGACGGTGTAGAGCACGGCGTGCTCCTGCTCGGCCGTGCGGCGCATGAAGAAGCGCCGCTCACCCCGCCAGACGGGCGCGCCCACGGTGCCGGAGCCGAGGAGTTCCCTGATGCGGGCGCGCAGCCGGTCACGGCCGGGCAGCCCGTCCACCTCCGAATGGAACAGCTCGTCCTGCTCCGTCAGCCAGGTCTTGGTCTCCTCGCCGTTCGGATCCTCGAGCCAACGGTACGGGTCGGGCACGGGGTGGCCGTGGATGTCCTCGACGAGATCCTCACGGCGGGCGGAAGGGTAGGGCGCTCGGCTCATGTGCGCACTCTACGAGGTCACCGGACCGCCCCGGCTCCGACATGGTGGTTTAGCGCCAAATGCGCGACAGCGACCGTTTTACTGGTGGGAGCGGTTGTACCGCCGGCACTGAAGGGGTGCCTGTGTCATGAGCTCCATCGTCCGTTCGGCCTGGACGCCGCGATCCACGCGGACCTGCGGCGCGCCGACGGCACCGGCTGGGCCGTGATGACCGACCCCGAGGGCAATGAGTTCTGCGTGGAGCCGACGCGGAGCGCTGACCGGTTTGCCGCCGGCCGCCCCGGAGGCGGGCCCTCCATGACCGAATGATGACGAACACAGAGGCCATCAGTTGGCCGGGGGCGCCCGGGGCCCCGTAGCCTGGCCGAGTGTCGCATGTCGATCGGGGGGTTGGACATGAGAGGCAAGATCGCGCTGCTCGCGCTGGCCACGACGCCGGCACTCCTGCCGGTGGGGGCGTACGCGGCGCCACCGCCGGCCGCGGACCTGCGGATGGCCTACGAGCATCCGCAGATCGCCAAGGACAACTCGGGCGTCACCTGGCACTGGGTCCTGACGAACAGAGGTGCCGGGGAAGCCGAGACCGTCGTCGCGACGCATCAGGTCTCCGCCGACCAGAAGATCGTCGGCATCTCCCAGCCGTGCACCGGCCAGACCAATGACGTCGTGTGCCGGTTCGACGCGATCAAGCCCGGAGAGAAGCGCACCGGGTGGATCAAGACCGCGGTGGCCAGGACGGGCGGCATGCTCCGCATCAACGCCCAGGTGACCTGGCGGGAGAACCCCAGCATCCTGCCCGGCATCGGCGACCCGTCCACAGTGGACGCCTCAGGCCCGTCGGGCACGGAGTCCTGGGGGGTCTCGGGGACCGACACCATGGCCGAGATGCCCGAGGTCGGACACCCTGCGACCTCTCCCGGATGAAGACGCCTTTACAGCGATTGCCGTCTTATGGGGTAGCGAAATCCGCACCTCAGCGGCCACACTGATTTCAGTTCGGGTATCACCCGTGAGGAGGTCCTCGTGGCGGGTGCGCTGGTGCTGAAGATCGTCAAGCCTCGTCTCGAGGCGCGCTGGAGCGTGCCCCGCGGGGCCACCGGCGCTTGCGTCCCGGAGGCCGTCTGATGAGACAGGTACTGCTCCTTAACGCGACATACGAGCCACTCACCACACTGCCCCTGCGGCGCGCCGTCTGCCTGGTCCTCCGGGAGAAGGCCGAGATCGTCCACCACGACATCTCAGGCGCCTGCCTGCACTCGGCGACCGTCGTGGTGGAGCTGCCGTCGGTGATCCGGCTCTTGCGTTACGTACGAATCCCCTACCGACAACGCGTGCCGCTCACCCGGGCGGCTCTTATGAGGCGCGACAACTTTCGCTGCGCCTACTGCGGCCGACGCGCGGAGACGATCGACCACGTGATCCCCCGCAGCCGTGGTGGCAAGCATCTATGGGAGAACTGCGTCGCCTCCTGCATGCCCTGCAATCACCGCAAGGCAGACAAGCTGTTGGACGAGCTGGGCTGGAAGCTCCCGATAGCACCCGCCGTGCCACGAGGCGCCCACTGGCGCCTCATCGGCATCGTCCACGACGGCGACCCCCAGTGGGCACCGTACGTCTCCCAGCCGGCGGCCTGACGACACCGGCCGATCCAGGGTCACGCTCGACGGTCGAGAAGCCCACTCAACGGCCGTAGAAGACCTCTCACAAGCGGCCGCCGCCCCACCGACGGATTCTCGCTCGCCCGGGCCTGGCGTGTTGCTCGCAGAGACGTATCCTGGGCGGGTGCCACGTTATGACTATCGCTGCCGTGCCTGCGGGTCGACGTTCGAGGTGAGCCGGCCGATGATCGAGTCGTCCGCGCCCGCCACCTGTCCCGGTGGGCACGACGACACGGTGAAGCTCCTGTCCACCGTCGCCGTGACCGGTGCCGCCGCCAGTCCACCGAAGGGCGGTGGTTGCTGCGGCGGCGGCTGCTGCGGCTGACCGCCGTCAGGTGGCCAGAGGTCGTCGGAAGTAGACGGTGACGGTCGCGCCGGTGACCTTGCGATTGGTCTCCTGCCAGCCCGACGAGCGGTACAGCTCCATGGCCACGGGCTGTTTGACCGTCGTGTCGGCGTGCAGGACGCGATAGCCGAGCTCCACGGCACGTTCTTCCAGGACCGTCACGATGGCGGCGCCGTACCCCCGGCCCTGCTGGTCGGGGCGGACCCGTAGCCGCACCATCTCCGCGGCCGTCTCATCGACGCGCCGCAGGCCGCCGATCGCGGTTATCTCGCCGGCCACCTCGCCGACCAGGAACTCCCCGCCCGAACGGAGGTAGGTGTCTTCGACGTGGGCGAAGTCGTCGTCGTAGTAGACGCCGTCGCCCTGCCGCAGACCCACCTGGGCCAGGCATTCCTGGTGGAGCGCGAACACCGTCGCGTTGTCGTCGGGGGTGTATCTCCGGATATGGAGTGCGGAGAAGGTCCAGACAGGGGGGTTGTGGCACTGCCGCTGGGGTGCGGCGGCGGTGCCGAGCACGCGTGCCACCGGTCAGGTCTGCTTCGCGTCGGGGGCGGCCACGGCCGGTGTGGTCAGGACCTCACGGAACTCCTTCGCCGCGCTGATCTCGCCGTACTGCGCGACGGCGGCGCCCACCAGCTGGCGCGCACGCTGGACGATGATGTCGGTGAGCTGGCCCGGTGACAGGGCGAGCACGGTGTCCTGGGCGGTGCGCAGCGCCGCGTCGGGGTCGCCCTTTTGCAGCCGGCACGAGGCGCGGTTCAGCCAGATCAGCGTGCGGTCGAGTTCGGCGGTGGACGGATAGAGCGAGAGGGCGCGGCGCAGCGACTCGTCGGCGTTGGTGTGGTCGCCCATGTTCGTGTAAGCGTCCCCGATGTGGAAGGCGAGCTGCCGTTCGGTGTAGCCGAACGCCGTGTCGGTCACGTGTTCCTTGCCGAGCTGCCCGAAGACCGCCTGTCCGCGGGCGATGGCGCGTTTGGCGCTGCCGGCCGCGTCGGTGCGGCCACGCTTGACGAGCATGCTGAGCGCGCGGGCCTCCACGATCGGGGCCATGGCGGCGGCGGCGCTGGGGGTGCGGCCGGCGAGGTCCTGCGCGCGACGGGCCAGGTGCAGTGACTCACGCGGATCGCCGTAGTACATCGGCACGAGCGCCTCGCGGACGCTCACCCACGACCGCAGGCCACGGTCGCCGGTCTCGTCGGCGGCGGTGCGTGCCGTACGGAAGAACGAGCGGGAGAGCCGGTGGTCACCGAGGTTGATCATGAGGGCGCCGGCGAGACCGGAGAGCTGTGCGGCGAGTCGGCACAGCCGCTCCTGGAGCTCGATCGGCTGGCGCTGCTCGCACATGCGGCGGACTTCGCTGAAGTCGAGCAGCACGTCGCACAGCAGGCGCAGTGGCGGTGTCGAGGTGTACTGCTTGCCATAGCCGAGCGCGGTCTCCTCCCATTGGTCGAGCATGGTGGGTGAGACGGACGCGTTGACCAGCGTGTCGTCCATCTTGCGGCGGACACCGTCCACCGCGCCCAGGATCTGGCCATCGAGCGCCACGCCCGCCCCGGCCAGAATCTGCAGAAGGGTTCGCCGAAGCACTGTCTCCTCCTCCTCTCCGCCACCGCCACGGGGGTCCTCGGCGCGGTACTGGACCCCGGAGATGGGCGGGACGGAGAACGGTTGTCGTGATGTCCTCAGGTCGTTGTTGATCATCAATGTGCCGGGTCTGAGCACGAGGTCGGGCTCCCGGGCGGTGCTCGGCGCACCGCCCTCCGGCAAGGAATGCGAGCGGCCGCAGACGCAGGGCCCCGGTAACCCGAGGTCCGTCGGCTCGACGTGGTACACCCGGCAAAGATCATGGAGGTAGGCCGGGCCGGGACGCTTGTGGCCGCTTTCGTAGGCGGACAGCAGCGTCTCGCCGAGCTTGGGCAGCGTCCTGCCCTCCAGCTCATAGAGAGCCCTGACCTGTGCCACGACGTCGGACAGCGCGATGCCGTGGGCGAGGCGCTGTGCCTTGATCCGGCTGGTGCCGTGGATCGGGGCGCAGGCGGCGTGGATGTCACGGGCGATCTGCGGTGGTGCGTGACCGAGGGCGAGTCCGCGGGCACGGATGGAGCGGGCGAGTTCCGCTTCTTTCCTCGGAGGCTCGTCCTGCGCGGGGGATGTCACTTCCGGCCTCCTCAGGGGGAAGGAGCCGACCGGCAATCGTTGCTCAGGGGAGATAACTTGCGTACGCAGCGTAACCCTGGTGTTGCCGTACGCCAACCAGAACCGCGGGAATCTCCTGGAGATGAGGCTTCCGCGCCGTTTGGAGCAGAGGTTCCTCATGCGACGGTTGAGGATTCTTCTGCCGAGCCGGAGGAATACGCCCCCGTCCCGCCGGGGCGCCTTGACCCCACCACGCCGCCTTGCGATTCTCGCAGCGCGTAGCCGACCGCGTCCGCAGCGTGAGCGAGGGAGTTTCGGTAATGCCGGATGAACGCCGGGTGGGATATCTCGAAGGTCTCGTGCATGAGTTAGCCGACCGCGGTCTGGTCGCCCGAGTGATCCGTTCGCGGTCCGGGCCGGCCTTCTGCAGGGTGGTCAACCCGGAGGCGGCGAGCCTGTCGGAGAACGTCATGTGCGCGCCCGCCCCCGGCACCGCCGATCAGCTTCCCTGGTTCTTCTGGTGGTCGTGGGGCGAGCCGCTGCACGGCGTCGACGATCCCCACGGCGCGGCCGTCAAGGTGGCGCGGGTGTTAGAGGCGCATCGCGACTAGTGGGTGTCCGGCGATCCCGTTCGTAGCGAGCGGCGGATTCGTCAGACAGGGGGGAACGCGTCCCGCGGGACCGCGACCGGTGGCGCGGATCGACCGGTCCCGCGGGGCCGTCACAGGCTCCCGCAGTACGACGAGTACGGCGCGCGAGCCGGCACCATGACGCGGCACACACCCGTCCCGGGCACCGGCGTCCTCGCGTTCGCCTACGATCGGAGGGGTTCGCAGGCTAGGCGGCCCCTCGGAGGGGCCGACGGGGAGGGTTCTTTCTGTGCTCGGGTTTTCCAGTGTCCCCACGCTCCTGCCCTTCGCGGACCCGGGCACCGCCAAGGACTACTGCCGGACACCGATCAGCACGGCCTGCCGGCTGACGTGGAACATCAGCCACAACGGCGGTGTCACCCGTACGTACAGCGAGTGGCTCGACGGCCCCCTCAGCCTGGCCCTGAAGATCCTGGTGACCGTGGCGATCGCGCTGCTGCTGCGCCGCGTCGTGAACCGCACGATCACCCGGATCACGCTGCGGATGGCCGAGGGCACGATGTCCGAGCGCATCCGCGAGCGCACCCGCACGATCTTCGACGGCAGCCCGGTGCTGGTCAGCGAGCGGCGGCGGCAGCGCGCGGAGACGATGGGCTCGGTGCTGCGCAGCATCGCCTCGATCATCATCCTCGGCACGGCCGCCGTCACCGTGTTCGGCTATATCGGCCTGGACCTCACGCCGTTCCTCGCCAGCGCGAGCATCATCGGTGTCGCCGTCGCGTTCGGCGCGCAGAACCTCGTCAAGGACTTCCTCACCGGAATCTTCATGCTGCTGGAGGACCAGTACGGCGTGGGCGACGTGATCGACGTCGGCGCCGCCAAGGGCACGGTCGAGGCGGTGACCCTGCGCACCACGCGCCTGCGCGACGTCAACGGCGTCGTCTGGTACGTCCCGAACGGTGAGATCAAGCGGGTGGGCAACGAATCGCAGAACTGGGCCCGCGTGGTGCTCGACGTACCGGTGGAGTACGACGCGGACCTCGACAAGGTGCGCGCGCTCCTGACCGAGACCGCCGCCGCGCTGGCCGTCGAACCGCCCTGGGACGAGATCATCATCGAAGATCCCACGGTGTGGGGCGTACAGGCGCTGTCGGGTGAGGCCATCGTCGTACGGGTCGTCTGCAAGACGGCTCCGGGCCAGCAGTCCGATGTCGCGCGCGAGCTGCGCGAACGCGTCAAGAAGGCCTTCGACAACGCGGGCGTGAACGTGGCGACGTTCAAGCAGGACACCTCCGCCGCATAGGCTTGGGGACGCCATGGCACAAGAAGTCACATTCTTCGAGGCGGTCGGCGGCGAGAAGACCTTCCGCCGGCTCGTCCACCGGTTCTATGAGGGCGTCGCGGCGGATCCGATCCTGCGACCGCTGTACCCGGAAAAGGATCTGGAGCCCGCGGAGGAGCGGCTGCGGCTCTTCCTGATCCAGTACTGGGGCGGCCCCCGCACGTACAGCGAGCAGCGCGGCCACCCGCGGCTGCGGATGCGGCACGCGCCGTTCGTGATCGGCGAACCCGAGCGTGAGGCGTGGCTGACGCACATGCGCGAGGCGGTCGACGACCTGGAGCTCCCGGAACAGCTGCAGAAGATGCTGTGGGACTACCTCGTCATGGCCGCCAACAGCATGATCAACAAGATGGGCTGACGCGGGGCCCGTACGTCACGACGGGCTGAGGTCGGAGGCGTCCTGCGCGTCCTCAGCGGCGGGCTGCCCGGTGCCGAGACCGGCCGGGACCAACAATGCCGCCGCCAGCGGGAACACCACGACGGCGCCGAACGCCGTACCGTACGCCGCCCCGGTGACGAGCGCGCCGAGCACCGGCGGGGTCGCGGCGGCGAGCAGGTTCTGGCCGGTGTTCTGGATGCCGAGCGCGCGGCCCGCCCATGAGCGCCCGGCGTACTCCGCCACCGCGGTGAAGGCGAGCCCGTTCGTGGTCACGGTGACGACCGCGGCGGCGAGCAGGGCGACCGTGGCGATCTCCCGCCCGGAGATCACACCGGCGGCCAGCACGAGCATGATGACGCCGATGGCCACGGCGAGCGTGCGCATGGGGCGTACGCGGCTGCCCGTCCGGTCCGACCAGTGGCCGACGACGAGCCGCGCCACGGCGCCGCCGACCTGGGCGACGGCCAGCGTCCGGCCCGCGGTCGCACCGTCCCAGCCGCGGGCGTCGACGAGGTAGACGAGAGCGAAGGCGGAGACCGCGAACTGCGGTACGACCAGCAGTGCGCTCGCCGCGTGGATCCGCCACAGCACCGGCGTACGGTACGGGGAACCGCCGCGATGCTCCTCGCCGGTCTCGGGCCGGGCGGGATCGCGGACGAGCACGGCCACGAGCAGCGCGGCGCCCAGGCAGCAGCCCGCCAGCAGGTACAGACCGCCGGCGAGCCCGGCGCGCGCGGCGAGCGGCGGCAGGGTCAGCGCGGCGAGTCCGACGCCGAGCGGTTGCCCGGTCTGGCGTACGCCCATCGCCAGCCCGCGTTCGTGCGCCGCGAACCAGCCGAGGATCAGCCGGCCGCTGGCGGCGTGGATGGACGCGCCCCCGGCTCCGGCGACGAAGAAGCAGGCGCCCAGCGCAGGCGTACCTGACGCGGTCGTGGCGGCCAGGAGCGCGAGCCCGGCGATGGTGAGGCCGGTGCTGAGGATGACGCGTTCGCCCCAGCGGTCCGCGGCGATGCCCCACAGGGCCAAGGCGACCAGCAGGCCGGCGACCGGGCAGGAGATGACGATCGCCGCCTGGCGCAGGGTCAGTCCATTGTCCGCCCGTAGTGCCGGGATCAGGTACGGAAGGCCGTACTGGTAGGCACACCCAGCGATCATCGCGAAGAGGCCGACAATGAGGATCGACCAACGCCTGTTCATAGTGTGATACTAGTGTCTCAAAGAATGAGATCGATCTCGGGTACGAGAAAGCCCCCGCCGACGGTCCGGCGGGGGCTTTGCCCGCGATCAGAGACGCGGGTGCTGCGCGAGGATCGGGTCCTCGGCCACCTGCGGGCTGAGCAGGGACTTCGCCTGCTGCTGCGGCGTCGAGACGCCGGCCCAGCGCAGCAGGTCGGCGGTCGCCTCGGCCTTCTGCGCGGCCGGCAGCGTCGCGATGAGCCTGCCGCTGTGGTTCCTGCCCGGCGACACGAACACCTTCGAGTCACGGCTGCCCGGACCGAGGCGGAACGGCTCGGCGCCCCACGGGTCGTTCTGTCCGTAGAGGAACAGCATGTGCGAGGCCTTTGTCCGCACCCAGTGGTCGATGTCGTCCATCGCCTTCGGCTCGAACTTCATCGGGATGTCCCGCGGGACGTACGTGCGGGGCTGGTAGGTGCTCTCCCAGCGGAGCAGCGGGTGCAGGTACTTGAAGCTCGGTGACGGCCAGCCGAGCTGGGTGCCCGCCTGGTAGTAGTACGGGATGAAGGGCTCCAGGCCCTGGTCCGTGTAGGTCAGCGCACCGGAGACCAGGTCGAAGTAGTTGTAGATCTCATCCGTCGAGGCGGTGGTGGCCGGGACGTCGGCGCACTCCGACTGCAGGTGGTACTGCCAGAACGCCCACTCGAAGTCCATGACGGAGTTCTCGAAGGCGCGGTCGACGGACTTGATGATGTTCCAGGTGTAGCCGGCGTCCTGGGCGGCGGCGGTCATCCGCGCCTCCATCTCCGGCCGGCGCTTGAGCATCTCGCGCTGGAGGTTCTCCAGGTCGACGCGGCACTTGGGGTCGGTGCCGACCGTCTTGAAGAACTTGTCGTACGCGCTGTCTTCCTTGTTGTTCACGTCGTTGGGCGCGACGTAGGCCACCGTGCCGTCGACGTCGTTCGGGTAGAAGCGCTTGTGGTACGTGGCGGTCATGCCGCCCTTGCTCGCGCCCGTGGAGATCCACTTGCCGTGATAGATCTTCTTGAGCGCCGCGATGAGGTCGTGCTCGTCGGTGGCGGCCTGCCAGATCGTGTCCTTGGACCACTGCGTGGGCTGCGGGATGGACGGGGAGAAGAACCGGTACTCCACCGAGATCTGGTTACCGTCCACGAGGCCGGTCGGCTCGGACAAGAACATGGTCTCGGGAGTGTTGTAGCCGCTGGTGTAGAGGACCATGGGCCGGTCGTCGGCCTTGTGCTCGAGCATGATGCGCTGCTCGAACCAGCCCTTTTTCGGATTCCGGTGGTCGACCGGCTGGCGGTAGTCCAGCCAGAACCACCGGTAGCCCGTGAGGCTGGAGGTCTTCTCCTGCACCGTCATGCCGGGAATCGCCTTGAGCCTGGCCAGAATGTCGGCGTCGGCCTTGGCCGGCGCTGCGTGCGCGGTACCCGAGACGCCGCTGAGACCGGCCGCGAGCACGACGGCCAGCAGTCCCCGTGAGACCTTACGCATTCTCACCCCTTTGTGTCGGTCAATAGCAGGCGCGACAATACGGGCGAGAAGGCGTAAAAGGGATCCCCTATTTTGGTTCGTTACAGAACTGTCGCCGGTCCTTATGACGACCGGTCAGGTGCTCGCCTTACTGGTACGTCTTGAGGAAGGCGATTTCGTCCTCGCTGAGACGGCGGGCGCCGGCCTTGTCGAGGTCGTACGCGACGATGACCGACGAAGCCCTGGCGTAGACGCGCTCGTCGTCACGCACCTCGTACGCCAGCGCGAACGACCCCGCACGCACCTCGGTCACCCAGGTCTCCACCCGGACGGGGTCGGGACCGAACAGCAGCGGGCGCTTGTAGTCGATCTCGTGGCGGGCGACGACGAGACCTTTCAGCGGCTCGCGCCCCTCGCGTATCAGGTCCAGCCGGAACATCGAGATCCGCGCGTCTTCCAGGTACGTCAGGTAGCGGCAGTTGTTGACGTGACCGAGCACGTCGATGTCGCCGAAACGTACGTGGAACTCATGGACGTGCCGACGGTTCGTCTCGAGCCGGTCTGGCATTGGGTCATTCACCTCGGGGGGCCGTCGTCGCTGCGTTTTCGCCACGGGGCCACCGGCCCCGTCGCGGGTACGCGGTGCTCAGCGGGTGAGTTTGCGGTACGTGACGCGGTGCGGGCGTGCTGCCTCGGCACCGAGCCGCTCGACCTTGTTCTTCTCGTAGTCGGCGAAGTTGCCCTCGTACCAGAACCAGTTCGAGCCCTCTTCCCACGCCAGAATGTGCGTGGCGATGCGGTCGAGGAACCACCGGTCGTGCGAGGTGATCACGGCGCAGCCCGGGAACTCCAGCAGGGCGTTCTCCAGCGATCCGAGCGTCTCGACGTCGAGGTCGTTGGTGGGCTCGTCCAGCAGCAGGACGTTGCCGCCCTGCTTGAGGGTGAGCGCGAGGTTGAGCCGGTTGCGCTCACCGCCGGACAGCACGCCCGCGGGCTTTTGCTGGTCGGGGCCCTTGAACCCGAACGCGGCGACGTACGCGCGGCTCGGCATCTCCACCTGGCCGACCTTGATGTGGTCGAGGCCGTCGGAGACGACCTGCCAGACGTTCTTCTTCGGGTCGATGCCGCCGCGGCCCTGGTCGACGTAGGAGAGCTGGACCGTCTCGCCGACCTTGAGCACGCCGTCGTCCGGCTTCTCGCCGTCGTTCGCCGCCCCGGGAGGCGCACCCGCGCCGGCCTGCCCGACGATCATCCGGAACAGGGTCGTCTTGCCGACGCCGTTGGGCCCGATGACGCCGACGATGCCGTTCGGCGGGAGGGTGAACGAGAGGTTCTCCATCAGCAGCCGGTCGTCGAAGCCCTTCGTGAGGTGGTCCGCGACGATCACCGTGGTGCCCAGACGGGGCCCCGGCGGGATCTGGATCTCCTCGAAGTCGAGCTTGCGGTACTTGGCCGCCTCGGCCGCCATCTCCTCGTACCGCTGCAGACGGGCCCGGCTCTTGGTCTGGCGCGCCTTGGGGTTGGAGCGGACCCACTCCAGCTCGTCTTCCAGGCGCTTCTTCTTCTTGATGTCCTTCTGACCCTCGACCTTGAGCCGCTCGGCCTTCTTCTCCAGGTAGCTGGAGTAGTTGCCCTCGTACGGGTAGCAGCGGCCGCGGTCGAGCTCGAGGATCCA
>JAOPYG010000480.1 GCA_025964685.1 Actinoallomurus sp.
TACGTCGAGTCCGTCTGGTGGTCGCTCAAGGTCGTCTTCGACAAGGGCCTGCTCGTCCGCGACCACCGCATCAGCCCGTACTGCCCGCGCTGCGGCACCCCGCTGTCCGACCACGAGCTCGGCCAGCCCGGCGGGTACGAGACGGTGACGGACCCGTCGGTGACCGTGCGCTTCGCGCTCACCGAGGGCCCGCTCGAGGGCACGGACCTGCTCGTGTGGACCACCACGCCCTGGACGCTGGTCTCCAACACCGCCATCGCGGTGCACCCCGACGTCACGTACGTCGTCGCGGCGCGCTCGGGCGAGCCCGGCCGGGTCATCGTCGCCGAGCCGCTGTTCGCCCGCGTCCTCGGCGAGGGCTGGCACATCGTCTCCCGGCACGCCGGATCGGAGCTGGCCGGCACGCACTACCGGCGCCCGTTCGACCTCGTGGACATCCCGGACGCCCACCGCGTGCTGACCGCCGACTTCGTCACCACCGAGGACGGTACGGGGCTCGTGCACCTGGCGCCCGCGTTCGGCGCGGACGACTTCGCGGCCACCCGGAGCGCCGGCATGCCGGTCGTGAACCCGATCAAGCCGGACGGCCGCTTCGACCTCCCGGTGCCGCTCGTCGGCGGCATGTTCTTCCGCGACGCGAACCCCCGCCTCATGGACGACCTGAACGACCGTGACCTGCTGTTCCGGCACGAGCCGTACGAACACAGCTACCCGCACTGCTGGCGGTGCCACACGCCGCTCCTCTACTACGCGCTGCCCGCCTGGTACATCAAGACGACCGCGATCAAGGACCAGTTGCTGGCGGAGAACGACCGCACCAACTGGTACCCCGAGACGATCAAGGAGGGCCGGTACGGCGAGTGGCTGCGGAACAACGTCGACTGGTCGCTGTCCCGCAGCCGCTACTGGGGCACTCCCCTGCCGCTGTGGGTGTGCGAGGAGGACCACATCACGTGCGTCGGGTCGCTCAAGGAGCTGGGCGAGCTGGCCGGGCAGGACCTCAGCGCACTGGACCCGCACCGTCCGTTCGTCGACGACGTCACCTTCCAGTGCCCGCAGTGCGACGGCGAGGCCCGGCGCGTCCCCGACGTGATCGACGCCTGGTACGACTCCGGTTCGATGCCGTTCGCCCAGTGGGGCGCCCCGCACCGGCGGAACGAGACGTTCGAGGCCTCCTACCCGGCGCAGTACATCTGCGAGGCGATCGACCAGACCAGAGGCTGGTTCTACTCGCTCATGGCGGTGGGCACGCTGGTCTTCGACCGCTCCTCCTATGAGAACGTCCTCTGCCTCGGCCTGCTCCTCGCCGAGGACGGCCGCAAGATGAGCAAGCACCTCGGCAACGTCCTGGAGCCCATCCCGCTCATGGACAAGCACGGCGCCGACGCGCTGCGCTGGTACATGGCGGCCGCCGGACAGCCGTGGGCGGCGCGGCGGGTCGGCGACGCGGCGCTGGAGGAGATCGTCCGCAAGGTGCTCCTGACGTACTGGAACACCGTGTCGTTCTTCGTGCTGTACGCGAACGCCTCGGATTGGGCTCCCGGCACGCCGGCTCCGGCACCCGCCGACCGGCCGCTGCTGGACCGTTGGGTTCTCGCCGAGTTGCACCGGACCGTACGCGAGGTGGACGAGGCCCTGGAGGGGTTCGACACGACCGCCGCCGGGCGGCGGCTGGCCGAGTTCATCGACGACCTGTCCAACTGGTACGTCCGCCGCTCCCGGCGCCGTTTCTGGGCGGGCCCGGAGGCGCCCGGGCAGGAGGGTCCGAACGCCTCGGCCTTCGCGACCCTGTACGAGTGCCTGGAGACGCTGACCCGGCTGATGGCGCCGATCGCGCCGTTCCTGACCGACTACGTGTGGGACGTCCTGCGGCTGGAGGACGCGCCGGACTCGGTGCACCTCGCGTCGTGGCCCCAGGTCGACGAGGCGCTGATCAACCCGGAGCTGACCGCCCAGATGGCTCTCTCGCGGCGCCTCGTGGAGCTCGGCCGGGCCGCGCGGGCCTCCTCCGGTGTCCGTACGCGCCAGCCGCTCGGCCGTGCCCTGGTCGGCGCGGCCGGCTGGGCGTCGCTGCCGGGCGAACTGCGCGACCAGATCGCCGACGAGCTCAACGTCCAGGGCTTCGACACCCTGGCCTCGATCGGCGGCGACCTCGTCGAGTACGTCGTCAAGCCGAACTTCCGTGAACTCGGCAAGCGGTTCGGCAAGCAGACCCCGAAGGTCGCCCAGGCCATCACCACCGCCGAGGCGGCCGGCCTCACCCACGCGCTGCGCGAGTCCGGCACCGCGACGGTCGAGGCGGCCGAGATCGGCAAGATCGAGCTGACGCCGGGCGACGTGATCATCACCGAGCGGCCGCGCAGCGGCTGGGCGGTGGAGAGCGCCGCCGGGGAGACGGTCGGCCTGGACCTGACGATCACTCCGGAGCTGCGCCGCGCCGGCCTCGTACGCGAGGTGGTCCGGCTGGTGCAGGACGCCCGCAAGAACTCCGGCCTGGAGATCACCGACCGCATCGAGCTGTGGTGGCGTACGACCGACGCCGACCTGGACGAGGCACTCACCGAGCACGGCGGCGAGGTGGCGAGCGAGGTGCTCGCGGACGCCTGGCACGACGACGAGCCCGAGGCCGACCTGCCGTCGAACCGTGATGAGGACCTGCGGCTGACCTTCTGGTGGCGCAAGTCGTCCTGCCGCCTCGGGGCGGGGCCGCCCGGCGGCTCCGCCCCCCGCCCGTGTCAATTCGCCGTTGGCTGACTCTGTTTCGTGCGGAATGATGCCCCTGTGGACCTTTCAGAGAGTCCGGCCGAGCCTGACCCGGCCCGCATGCGCGCCTCGGACGCCGACCGTGACCGGGTCGCCGACCAACTGCGCGAGGCCATGGCCGAAGGGCGCCTGACCGCCGAGGAGCACGCCGAACGGCTCGACGCCGTCTACCAGGCGAAGACCTACGCCGAGCTGGCCCCGATCGTGCACGACCTGCCGGCGACGGGCGGCGTGCGCCCGCCGGGAAACGCCCCGTCCGGCGCGCCCGTCGTACGCGACGACCTGCCCCCGCCGCAGGCCGGTACGCCGAACATCGTGGCCGTCCTGAGCGGCGCCGAGCGCACCGGCCGATGGCTGATCGAGCCCCAGACCAACGTGGTGGCGGTGCTCGGCGGAGTCGAACTCGACCTGCGGCAGGCGGTGCTCTCACGCCGCGAGGTCTCGATCAACATCGTCGCCATCATGGGCGGCGTCAACCTGACCGTGCCACCGGGCGTACGCGTGGCGAACTCCATCGCGGCGATCCTCGGCGGCACGTCGCTGCCACCCGACGACACCCTCGACCCGGACGCCCCAGTGATCCGCCTGACCGGCTTCGCCCTGTTCGGCGGCGTCAGCGTGCAGCGCCGCGCCGCGGACGGCACCGATCCGTCCGGAAAGCTGGACCACCATGCGATCCGCGGGGAGCAGCGCCGCATCCACCGCGAGTTCCGCGGGCACCAGCGAGAACTCCGCCGCCGTAGGCGGGACTAGGGCCAGGTCTCGTCGGCGCCGCGCAGGACTTAGGTGTTATCGGCTTGCCGGCCGGGCCGGTGTCGTAGCGTCCGCGGTCGTGGACGCGCAACGTGCCGACCGGCGGCTGCGGTTGATCGCCGAGGTGCTGACCGTGACGGCGAATGCGGTGTCCGCGTGTGGCTACGGGGCGGCACCCGGATACCTCCACCGCACCGGCGCCTCAACTGACCAGTGGGGTGCGGTGGGGGCCGTACGTGGGGCGGTCGGGGCCGTACGTGGGGTCGTGTCGGCGTGCGTAGCAGAGCCCCGCTACCACCATCATGCGGCGGTCGCCGGACCGCGATCTCGGGGGTGGAAACGCGGAGGACCCGGGCCGTACGGCCGGGTCCTCTCGTGTTCGGGCGGGGCGACTCAGTAAAGGTCGTCCGAGGGGTCCTTGTCGGGCTGGCAGACGAGGCAGGGGGTGCAGCCGCGCTCCTTCGCCTCGTCGGGCGACAGCGTCTCCAGGTCATCGGCGTCGGCCGCGA
Source organism: Actinoallomurus sp. (assembly GCA_025964685.1). Taxonomy (GTDB): domain Bacteria; phylum Actinomycetota; class Actinomycetes; order Streptosporangiales; family Streptosporangiaceae; genus Actinoallomurus. The sequence continues at coordinate 4,026 of JAOPYG010000480.1, forward strand.
TGTCCTCGATGAGGGCGCAGTCGGGGCGGTGGTAGCGCTTGGTGCCGCTCAGGATGCGCACGAACGGCAGGCCCTCGCTCGTCGCGCCGGCGCCGGTCGCTTCGTCGCGGCCAGTGTCGTCGTCCGTGCCGTCGGGGCGGTCGTCGTCGCCGGCCTCGTCCGCTTCGGCCTCATGCTCGGTGTCCTCGTCCTCGGTGGCCGTCTCGGCGGCGTCGTCCGGCTCTGCGGCCCGCTCGTCCTCGGAGCTGGAGGCGTCGGCGGGCTCAGCCGTCTCGAGCTCCGGCTCCGACGCGTGCAGGCCCTCCGGCTCGGCCGGCTCAGCGGAGGTGTCCTCCGGCTCGGCCGGCTCCGTGGCGGCGACGGCGTCCTCGTCGGGCTCCTCGGCGGCGGCCTCCGCCTCATCGCGCTCCAGCGGCTCGAACAGCGACCTGCTGTGCGCCGACGGTCCTTCGGAGGTCTCGGTGAGGTCTTCGTACACGTCGGTGTCGGCGGACGTGCCCTCGCTGGACTCGTGTGCCTCGGCGGCCGCTGGGGACTCCGCGGCGGGCTCGGGCTCGTCGTCGTCCAGCCGGGTGACGGGCAGGTCGGTCCGCGTCGCGGGCTCCGTGTCGGAGCTCCGCAGCTCGGCGGTGTCCGGCAGCGCCTCGATGGACTCGGTGGGCCGGGCGTCATCGTCGGCGGCCGAGGTGGTGGATTCGGTCTCCGTGAGGGCCGCTCGGGCGGCCAGAGCCGTGTCCGGGAGACAGGCCGTGCACGCGGTGAAGCCCTCCTCGCGCGCCTCGACGAAGGTCAGCTCTTCCTTGTCGCGGCCCGCAAGCTGGCGACAGGTCTCCAGGTGGTACCTCTTGCGGCCGGGCACGACGAACACGCTCGTGTCGGCCGGCACATCGGTCGCGGTGGCGGAGGCCACCGGCACCGGTGCCTCGTCTCCCGCTCCCACGCGCGCCTTGGCCTTGGCCTGGCGGGCGGTCTTGCCGGATCGGCTCACCGCGGACCTCTTGGCCGACGTCTCGGACTCGACGCTGCCGAAGAGCTCCTTGCGGCGCAGGAACACCCCGATGGCGAGGCACAGGGCGGAGATGATGCTGACTCCGATGGAGACATAGATCAGCTTCAGTCCGTCAAGCCCTGCAATCTCGTGCCCGGTGTTGCCCGTGACAATGCCCGTGACAAGAAGGGCGATCGCCAGGACGACGAGCACACCACTCAGGATGATCACACAGGTCTCCCTCTACCGACCGTCGTACGGAGATGCGCAGCCACGCTAGCGCAACTTCGACCGATTCGGCCGCCTCCAACCGGCTACCACTTCGTTCGAGGCGAGACATTCGCCTCTCGTGACGCTGAGCGTGCTCAGCGGCGGTCATGCGGCGGGTTGTCGGCGGTGTGGAAACCTCCCGTGGCGTGCTGGGCGTGCTGGACCGGCTCGGCCTGCTGCTGCGGGAAGGGGTTCTGGCCGGTGTTGCCCGGGCCCACCGCAGGCTGTCCGTTGCGGACGTCCATGTGCTGCGGCATGGCGGGCTGTGCGGACTGCGGACCGGTGCCACCGGGGCCGCCGAAGGGGCCGCCGTGGCTGGCGCCGGCTTCGAGCTCGCGCAGCTGGCCCTCGAGGTAGGCCTTGAGGCGGCTGCGGTATTCGCGTTCGAAGGCGTTGAGGTCATCGACCATGCGCTCGAGCTCTTCACGCTGCTGCACGAGGGAGCCCATCGCCTGACGGTGGCGGTCCTGCGCGTCGCGCTCGAGGGACTCGGCGCGGGCACGGGACTCGCTGACGATCTGCTCGGACTGGCGGCGCGCCTTGCCGAGGATCTCCTCCGCCTCGCGCCGGGCGCGGCCCAGAGTCTCGTCGGCTTCACGGCGGGCGTCGGCGATGGCCTGGTCGGCGGTCTGCTGCGCGAGCGCGAGCACGCGCGCGGCCGTGTCCATGTTGTCCTCACCGGGGCTGCTCACCGGTGCGGGCGGGGGCGGGGGTACGGCGGGGGGCATGCCAAGAACGCCGAGCACGGGCTCCGGCTCCGTTTTGGGCTCCGGAAGCTTGGGCGGCTCAGGCATGTGGGTCATCTCAGGCTTGGGCTCAACGATGGGAGCGGCCATCGCCGGCACCTTGCCACGGAGGCACTCGGCCAGCTTGGCGCGGAGCTCCTCGTTCTCCTGGATGAGCCGGTCGAGCTCCGCCTCGACCTCATCGAGGAAAGCGTCGACCTCCTCTTCGTCGTATCCCGGCCGCAGCCGGGTCGTACTGAACTGCTTGTTCCGCACATCCGCGGGTGTCAGCGGCATCTGGTCTCCTTGGCGCGCTTGGAGTATGTCCCCGAACGGACGGTACCTGATCAGAGCGGCTGGACGACGATGATCAAGAACCAGACCATGAAGAAGAGGACCGTGAAGCTCAGGTCGAACGCAACGTTACCCAGCCGAACGGACGGGATGAAACGGCGTAGCAGTCTAAGGGGTGGATCGGTGACTGTGTAAGTGGTTTCGGCCAACACCAGTACCACCCCCGTAGGCCTCCATGACCGGGCGAACGCCTGAAGTGTCTCGAGTACCAGCCTGCCGATGAGGAAGAGCAGGAACAGGTACAGCGGGATGCTCAGGTAGTTTCCAAGGTTCACGAACACTCTCGCATGTGGATGTCAGCTCTGATTGAAGAACCCTCGTTCTGCCATACGTGCCTTGTCTTCGGCGGTCACCTCGACATTGGCAGGGGACAACAGGAACACCTTGTTCGTTACACGATCGATGCTCCAGTGCCGGCCTAATATGAGACCAGCCGCAAATTCGACGAGACGCTTGGAGTCACTGTCGACCATCTCGGTGAGATTCATGATCACCGGGGTCCCTTCCCGGAAGTGCTCTCCGATCGTGCGGGCCTCGTTGTAGGTCCTAGGGTGCAGCGTAGTGATACGCGCGAGG
>JAOPYG010000493.1 GCA_025964685.1 Actinoallomurus sp.
GACGTCCTTGACCTCACCCTTCAGCACACCGGCCTGCAGGGATGCGCCGACCGCGACGACCTCGTCGGGGTTGACGCCCTTGTTGGCCTCCTTGCCGCCGGTCAGCTCCTTGACCAGTTCGGCGACGGCGGGCATACGGGTCGAGCCGCCGACGAGAACAACGTGGTTGATCTCGGCCAGGTTGATGCCGGCGTCCTTGACCACCTGCTGGAACGGCGACTTGCACCGGTCGAGCAGGTCGGAGGTCATCTTCTGGAACTCCGCGCGGGTGAGCTTCTCGTCCAGGTGCAGCGGGCCCTCGGAGGATGCCGTGATGTACGGCAGGTTGATGCTCGTCTCCGAAGAGCTGGAGAGCTCGATCTTTGCCTTCTCCGCGGCCTCACGCAGCCGCTGGAGCGCCATCTTGTCCTTGCCCAGGTCGACGCCGTGGGCGTTCTTGAACTTGGTCACCAGCCAGTCGACGACCTTCTGGTCCCAGTCGTCGCCGCCCAGGTGGTTGTCGCCGTTGGTCGCCTTCACCTCGACGACGCCGTCGCCGACCTCGAGGAGGGAGACGTCGAAGGTGCCACCACCGAGGTCGAAGACGAGGATGGTCGCCTCGCCCTCCTTCTCCAGGTGGTAGGCGAGAGCCGCGGCGGTCGGCTCGTTGATGATGCGCAGGACGTTGAGGCCCGCGATCTGGCCGGCCTCCTTGGTGGCCTGCCGCTGGTGGTCCGAGAAGTACGCCGGGACGGTGATCACCGCGTCGGTGATCTTCTCGCCCAGGTACGACTCGGCGTCGCGCTTGAGCTTCTGCAGGACGAACGCGCTGATCTGCTGAGGCGTGAAGTCCTTGTCGTCGATCTTCGTCTTCCAGTCGGTGCCCATTTCGCGCTTGACCGACCGGATGGTGCGATCGACGTTGGTCACCGCCTGCCGCTTGGCGACTTCGCCAACGAGGACCTCGCCGTTCTTGGCGAAGGCGACGACGGACGGTGTGGTCCTCGACCCCTCCGCGTTGGCGATGACGGTGGGCTCGCCACCCTCCAGGATCGCGACGACCGAGTTGGTCGTCCCAAGGTCGATACCGACCGCTCGTGCCATGAGTTGGTTCCTCCGACCGTGCTCTTATCGATGAAGCTGAGTCCAGCAGGCGCAAGTCTGCCGCAGCCCCTAGGGGGTGTCAAATGACTTGAGTGACCCCGACTCAACTTTACTGATGGCTATAACGAGCGGAAAAGCCCCGGTGTTCCCGGTAATGATGACCTGCGCCAAACCACTACGGCCGTCGGGCTCACCGGCCGGCTGGACCGACACTTCACCGGCACGGGACTGGCACGGCACGGTCACAGCCGGGAGATGTAGTGCATGCCGGCGCCGCTCTGCAGGCTGCCGGCCAGCACCTTGGCCGGCAGCGTGTGAGCCCCGCCGGTCGGCCGCCACGGGTCGAAGACGGTGATCGTGCCGGCCACCTGGTTGTAGCCGTACGCGATGATGGCGTGCCCGATCCACCGGTCCTTGAGCTTGCCGCGGTTCCAGGGCAGCTTGTCCATCCACACCTGGATGATCGGCGCCCGGCGGAGAGAGCCGACGTCGTACGAGACGCGCTGCATCAAGAGGTCCGGGTGGCCGACCACGTCCCCGACGATCCGGTCGTCGAACCGGCGCGGATGCAGGTACGCGTCCATCACCGAGGCGGCGTTGTCGCCTCCGGTGCCCTTGATGGTCGTCCGCATCCTCTTGGCCAGCGCGACCTGGCCGATCTTCACCCCGAACGTCGACAGGCTCATCGACGTGGTCGCGGGGACGCAGTAGTAGTTCGTCGCCTGGTACTGCTCGCGCAGCGGCAGCGTGTACGACCGGGGCATGCCCGGGACGGCCGAGACGACTGTGACGGATGTGACGACGGCGTGGGCCGCCACACGAGGCGGCGTGGCGACGGCCTGTGGAGTGGCCGCCGTCCCTACGAGCAGGGCGACGGCGATCCCGACCGCCGGCCCTCGACCCGGCACGATCTTCACTTGCGTCCTCCAGACATCACAAGGCCCAGAGTTCGAGCCGTGCCTCAGACGTCGGCACCTGCAAGGCGGCGAAGCGAATGCTGATATATGCGCATGTATCGCGTCGTCGAACTCTATTTACTCACATAAAGGTGATCGGGCGCTCCGGCGGAGTACCGGGTGTCAGCAGCACACCGACCACCGGAAGGTGTCCCAATGACGGAGCCCCCCGCGTGAGGGCCCGGTCCGAGACGGCGGCCGAGGTGGCCGAAGCGCCACTGCCGCCGGAGGACTTCGGCGCCGTCTACGACGAGCATTTTCACCACATCTACCGCTACATCGCCGGACGGCCGGGCCGTGACCGTGTTCCGCGTCCGGGACGCCGGCGCCGCGCCGCAGACCGCGGCCGACCGTGCGGCCTGGAAGCGGGTGGGATCCCCGAAGCGCTGGCGGGTCCTGTCCAATGGCGACCACATCTCGCGCTCGGCCACGCCCAGTGCCTGGGACGTGCGGCGATCGACACCGGCGATGAAGCGGTACGACGTGGGGATGGCCAAGCGGTGCGCCAAGAGGCCGCCGGGAGCCTGCCCGCCCGTCCCTCCGACCACCGAGCAGCCGGTGCCCGCCGCGCGTGAAAGCGGCGGCGGGCATCGGGTGAGACATGGGTGACCGCCAACGCGCCAGGAAGGCCGCACATGAGACGGAGCCCAACATGACCCCCGCCGCCGTCGGAGATCCGGCGATGCGCGCGGCGCGCGACGCCACCGTGGTCCGGGAGTCGCACAAGACCCCCGAACGCTTCGGAGCGATCTTCGACGCCTACTTCGCCGAGATCCACGCGTACGTGGCCAGGCGCATCGGGCCGGAGAACGCCTCCGACGTCGTCGCCGAGACGTTCCTCGCCGCGTTCCGCAAGCGGGACCGGTACGACCCCGCGCGCGCCAGTGTGCGGGGCTGGCTGTACGGCTTCGCCACCAAGCTCGTCGGCAAGCATCGCCGCAGCGAGCTGCGGGCGCTACGCGCCATGGACCGGCTGCCGTGGCAGCCCGGCCCCGAAGAGGCCGACGAGGGGATCGCCGTACGTGTCGCCGCCGAGGGCCTGCGGGGGCGGCTCGCGGAGGCGCTCGCCGGCCTGTCCGCCGGGGACCGGGACGTGATGCTGCTCGTCGCGCTCGCCGAGCTGAGCCATGAGGAGGTGGCGGCCGCGCTGGACATCCCGTACGGCACGGTCGGGTCACGGCTGAACCGGGCCAGAAGAAAACTGCGTGAGGCGCTGGGCGGGACCAATCCACTGCTGGACCTGGAGGAAGACGATGGATGAGACCAGGATGGTCCGTGACCTGTACGCGGCGCCCGCGCCCGCTGCCGAGCACGAGGTGGTGGCGGCCCGCGCCCGCCTCGACGCCATGACG
>JAOPYG010000494.1 GCA_025964685.1 Actinoallomurus sp.
GGCGGCACTCGCGGTCGGTGCGGTACATCGGCACGTTGGTGCCCGCGCTGATGTGCCGGACCTCGATGCCCGCGGCGAGCAGCGGCGTCTCGAAGGTGAAGCTGCACCCGATGAGGAAGGTCACCAGGTCCTCGCGCCAGTGGCCGAGTACGTCGGTGGTCTCCTCCGCCAGCTCGCCGTCGCGCCAGATCCGGTAGGCGGGGAAGTCGGTGCGCAGGTCGGCGCCGGCCGCCAGCTCGGTACGCGGGCTGCCGGCGTCGGAGACGTCGAGGACCGGGCACGGCTTGGGGTTGCGCTGGGAGAAGAGCAGCACCTCATAGGCGTACTCACTCGGCACCATGATCGTGTTGGCCTGGGTGAAGCCGGGCGCCCAGCCCGCCGTGGGCGTGACCAGGCCCTCGCGGAACAGGCGGCGCGCCTCGGCCGGGTCGGCGGCCGGCACGGACTGAGTTGTCGTGGTCATCACGCGTGCTCCCCTGAGCGAATCGGTCCTGGGCTGCGCGGTCAAAGTGTTACTCGGACAACGCGCGTCAAACCACCCGGAAAAGTATAGTATCTCAAGGTCAGACGTCAGACCTATATCTGAGGAGTGTTATGGCGACGGAGCTGCCTTCGGTCTGGATACAGGACCTGACCTGGGAAGAGGTCGCTTCCTACCTGGAGCGGGACAAGATCGCGATCGTGCCGATCGGCGCCACCGAGGAGCACGGGCCGGCGGGTGTGCTCGGCGTCGACGCCTACGTGGCGATCACGCTGGCCGAGGACGCGGCGCAGCGGGCGCGCGTGCTGGTCACGCCGCCGATCTGGTTCGGCGACTCGGTCCACCATGCCGGGTTCCCGGGCACGATCTCGGTGCGTCCCGAGACGCTCACGCTGCTGGTCCGCGACGTCGCGCGCAGCCTCGCCCGCCACGGTTTCGACCGCATCATCCTGATCAACGGGCACAAGGGCTCGAACCTGGCCGCGTTGCACACCGCCGCCCGCGTCCTGCACGACGAGGAACTGCCCCAGGTGCTCTTCGTCATCGCCGACCCGCTGCACCTGGCCCGCTCGGCGGCGCCCGAGATCAAGGACACCAACGAGCACCACGCCGGGGAGCTGGAACTCTCCCACGTGCACTACCGGTACCCGGGCAAGATCCGTACGGACCGGCTCACCGACGCACATGTGGACTTCGACGAGGTCTTCGGCGGCTTCGTCGGCAACGACCTGTTCGGCCCGGCGCCCGACGGCGTCGAGATCGTCTGGTCCGGTGAGGAGCAGCGGGCCTTCACCCCGACCGGCTCGTTCAGCTCCTCGCTGGGAGTCTCGGAGGACAAGGGCCGCCGCTACCACGATCACATCGTGGGCCGGCTGGTGGAGCTGATCGAGTGGCTGCGGCGGTACGACGGCCCGATCGGCCGGCGCGACGCCGAGCAGGGATGACCGTGCCCCGCGACACCGCCGGCCGGAGGGCACCCGTTCCCGTCACGCCGGTGGCGGCAGACAGCTACGGGCAGGCGAAGGCACGGTTGCGTGAACTGATCGACCGGCTCGGCGCGGAGGGCACGCTGCGGCTGCCCCCCGAGGAGCGGCTGGCCGCGTCGCTCGCGGTGAGCCGGGCGACGGTGCGATCGGCGCTGCACTCCCTCCAGAAGGAGGGGCGGATCCGCCGGCTGCACGGAGCCGGGACCTTCATCAACCGGCACGCCCTCGGAATCACGGCGAACCTGGCGGAGGCCGGGGCGTTCGTCGACCTGCTGGCCGGCTCCGGTTACGAGGTGGGGCTGCGTACCTCCCAGCGGTCGGTCCCGCTGGAGGCAGACGTCACCATGGCACTGGAGATGCCCGCGGACGAACCGGGCTGGGTGATCGAGCGCGTCTTCACCGCCGACGGCCGGCCCGCGGTCCTCAGCATCGACCATGTGCCGAGCCGGCTGCTCCACGACCCCTCCAGCACTCCGGACCCGCTGGACTCCACGTTCAGCTTCGTGGCCGCGCACGTCGGCCGGCAGGTCTGTTACTCGGTGGCGGAGGTGCGGCCGTTACTCCCTCCCCCGGACGTACGCGAGGCGCTGGAGATCGAAGCGGACCATCCGCTGCTGTTCCTGCGCCACGTCCATGTGCACGCCGACGAAAGCCCGCTCGCGGTCACCACGGCCTATGTCAACGACGACTACCTGCGCTTCACGGTGATCCGCGGCTATTCCGACCAGTGATCACTCCGGTAAGGGAACTCACGCCATGTCACGTCTGGACCTCACGCTCGCCTGTGGCCGTTACGACCGGGTGTGGCCGCTGGTCGACGGCCGCGTCCGGCCCGAGGGCATCGACCTCAACGTGATCCCGCTGGAGCCCGAAGAGCTGTTCTGGCGGATGATCAACCACGCCGAGTTCGACGTCGCCGAGATGTCTCTGTCCAGCTACGCCGTGGCGATGGCCGGCGGCGACACGCGGTTCGTCGGGATTCCGGTCTTCCTGTCGCGCAGCTTCCGGCACTCCAGCCTGTACGTCCGCGAGAACTCACCGGTGACCGGCGCCGCCGGCCTGGCGGGGCTGCGGGTCGGCGTCCCCGAATACCAGATGACCGCCGCCGTCTGGACCCGTGGCCTGCTCCACCATGACTTCGGCGTCGACCTCGCCGGCATCACCTGGCGGACCGGCGGCCTCGAACAGCCCGGCCGCGTCGAGCGCCAGGCGCTGACGCTGCCCGACCGGGTGCGGATCGACCCGGTGCCGGGCACGCTGTCTCAGGCGCTGATGGACGGGGAGATCGACGCCCTGATGGCGCCGCGCGTGCCGTCGGTGTTCCGGCGCGGGGGCGTGCGGCGGCTGTTCCCCGACTACGCCGAGCGCGAGGCGGAGTACTACCGGCGTACCGGCATCTTCCCGATCATGCACATGGTCGTGGTGCGGGCCGACGTCGCGCGGGAGCACCCGTGGGTGGTGCGCAGCCTGTACAAGGCGTTCACCGAGGCCAAGAACGTGGCCCTGGCCGGCCTGGCGGACGCCCCCGCGCTGCGCTACACCATGCCGTTCCTGCTGGACGCGCTCGAACGCCAGCAGGAGATCTTCGGCGCCGACCCCTGGCCGTACGGCGTGACGCCCAACCGTACGGCGCTGGAGGTCTTCGCCGACTACCTCCTCGAGCAGGGACTCACGCCGCATCGCATCGACGTGAACGACCTGTTCGCTCCCAGCACGCTGATCGAGAGTCGAGTCTGACATGCACACCGCGCCCGGCCGGCCGGCCGCAGCGACACCGGGACGACTGCCCCCGCGCGCCTGGGGAGTGCTGGCGCTCACGATGGTGTTCTGGGTGGCCGACGGCTACGACACGTTCGTCCTGCTGGTCACCGGCAAGCCGACGCTGCACGAGCTGCTGCCCGCGGGCGACCTTCCGCGTCTGCCCACCTACCTCGGTTACCTGATCGCCATCACCCTGGCGGGCTGGGCGACCGGCGGCATTCTCGGCGGGGTCCTCGGTGACCGGCTGGGCCGCAGACGCACGATGGTCTACTCGGTCGTGCTGTACAGCGTCTTCACCGGGCTCAGCGCGCTGACCCATACCTGGTGGCTGTTCGGTGTCACCCGCTTCCTCACCGGCATCGGCATCGGCGCCGAGTGGGGCGTCGGCACCTCTCTGCTCCAGGAGGTGTGGCCGCAGCGGTGGCGCACCAAGGGCGCCGGGCTCCTGCAGGGCGGCTTCTCGGTCGGCGGCCTGCTGGTCTCCGCGCTGTGGGTGCTGCTCGGATCCACGTACGGGCTGTCGTGGCGGTGGATGTACCTGTTCGGGATCGTCCCGCTGGTCGTCGTGCTGCTGGCCCGGCGTCACATCCCGGAGTCGGACCGCTGGGTCGCCGCCAAGCGCTCCGGCGTACGCGTCCGGGACCTCCTGCGCGGCGCGTCCCGCCGTAACTTCGCCGCCGCGATGCTCGTGTCGATCGCGATCACCGGCGGGTGGTGGGCGGTCAGCTCGTACCTGCCCACGTTCGTCGGGGGCATGGTCACCGACCCGCGCCGTACGACGTTCTTCACCGGCTGGGCCGCCGCGCTGTACAACATCGGCGAGATCGCCGGCTGCGTCGCCCTGGGCTTCCTGTCGGAGGCCTGGGGGCGCAAGATCACCATCCAGCTGTACTTCGTCGGCTGCCTGATCATCGTGCCCGTCGTGTTCCTCGGCGTGCACGGCGCCGCGGCGGCGACCTGGCTGCAGCTGGTCGCGGGCTTCCTGACCGGCGGCGTGTACAGCTGGTACACCGTGCACACACCGGAGCTGTTCCCCACCGCGGTGCGGGCGACCGCGATCAGCGCGGTCTTCAGCGGCGCCAGGTACCTCGCCATGATCGGTGCCGTGCTGACCGGCACCCTGGCGTCGTCCGTGGGCGGGTTCGGCCACGCCGCGGCCATCTTCACCCCGATCTACCTGATCGGCATCGTCGCGGTGTTCTTCCTCCCCGAGACCCGTGGCGAACCGCTGCCCGAATAGCCCCATCCGCTACCCACACGAAAGGCCGACGATGACCCTCAAGGTCGACATCCGCGTACCCGTGGGCCGTCCCCTCCTGGAGGTGGCCGACTTCATCGTGCGCTGTGAGGACGCCGGGTTCAACGGCGTCGGCGTGCACGACCACCACCACACCGGCCGCGACGTCTACGTCGCGCTGGCCCTCGCCGCGGAGCGGACGACCCGGCTCACGCTGTACCCGGCGACCTCCAACGCCGTCACCCGGCACCCGCTCGTGCTCGCCGCGCTGAGCAATTCGGTGGCCGAGATCGCGCCGGGGCGGTTTCTGCTCTCGCTCGCGCCGGGTTTCCTGTCGGTCGAGCGCGCCGGTGAGCCGCAGGCGAGGCGCGATCAGTTGCGCGACACCGTGCGGACCGTACGCGCCCTGCTGCGCGGCGAGACCGCGTCGCTCGGTGAGCGGGAGACCGGGCTCACCCATCCGGTCACGCCGGCGCCCGAGGTGTTCGTTCTGGCCTCCGGACCGCGCATGCTGGAGCTCGCGGGCGAGGTCGCGGACGGGGTCCTGATGTTCGTCGGCCTGCACCCGGACTCCGTGCGGGCCGCCCGCGAGCACGTCGCGGCGGGCGCGCGCCGTGCCGGCCGCGACCCCGCGTCGGTCAAGGAGATCTTCATCGTGACGACGGCGATCGGCCCGTTCGGGGAGGTACACGAATGGCCACGCCGGGAGTTCCGCGCCGGCAAGTCGTTCCTCACCTACCCGAGCAAGGCGAACCTCCGCTGGCTGCGCGAGGCGGGCGTCGACCTGGCCGACGACCACCGGCCGGGCGACATCTCCCGCGAGCTCGCGGCAAGGATCTCCGACACGTTCGGCCTGTTCGGGCCGGCCGAGTACTGCGCCGAGCGCCTGCTGCGGGCCCGGGAGGAGCTCGGTCGCGGCGACGACTTCCACGTCTTCTTCTTCCCGGCCCACACATTCGCCACCGGCTACGACCTACCCGAAACGGACGTCACCGCCTTCGCGAAGACCATCGGCCCGATGCTCGGCTGAATCGCTGGACAGCCCGCCAGGTCGGGAGGTCGTCAGGAGCCGCGGCGGCGGGCCGCCGCCGTTGACAGCGAGATGAACTCGATGGCCTGGTCGGCGAGCCGGCGA
>JAOPYG010000495.1 GCA_025964685.1 Actinoallomurus sp.
TCGCCCAGGCCGACCCGGTCCAGCGCGGCCAGGGCGTCGTCCCGGATCTCCGCCTCCTCCCGCCGGTGCCGGGGGAGGCGGAGCGCGCCGGCGAGGAAGCCGTGCCGGGTACGGGCGTGCGCGCCGACCATGACGTTCTCCAGCGCGGTCATGCCGCGGAACAGCCGTGCGCCCTGGAAGACGATCGCGATGCCCAGCCGGGCCCGTACGTGCGGCGCGAGGTGGCCCAGGCTCTGCGTGCCGTACCGCAGCGTGCCGCTCTCCGGGGTGAGATGGCCGCTGATGAGGTTGAACAGAGTGGACTTGCCCGCGCCGTTCGGGCCGATGACGGCGCGGGTCTCGCCCTCGGCGACGGCCAGGCTGACATCGCGCACCGCGTACACGCCGCCGAACGACCGGCTGAGCGAGTCGATCGTCAGCATCGGGGTCACCCGGCCGCCTGGGCGGTCTGGGCGATCCGCTTACGCGCCCAGTCCGTGGGGATGAGCTTGCCGTCCTTGACGCGGTTCATCGAGATGTCGGTCGGCCGCAATCCCGAATGGTCCGTCGCCGAATAGGCGTACTTGCCGCACGGCGTGACCAGGGTCAGCGTCTCCAGCGCGTCGCGGATCTTCTTCTGGTCGGTGCCGCCGGCCTTCTGGATCGCCGCGGCCAGCAGCTTGACGCCCGAGTAGCCGTCCTGCGCGAACTGCGGCGGCTCGTACCCGTACTTCTTGATGAACGGGCCGGACATCTCCTGGATCGCCTGCTTGAGCTTGCCGTCCGGCAGGTACGCGCCGACCACGCCGATGGCGCTCTGCACGTAGACGCCCTCGCCGGCCTTGCCCACCGGGGAGAGCCACAGCTTGCTGGCCTGGGACGCGGTCATGTACAGCGGGATGCCGAGCCCGGCGGTCGGGTACTGCTTGGCGAGGGTGACGCCGGGCGCGCCGCTCGCCCAGGCGACCATGGCCTGCGCGCCGGAGCCCCTTATGTGCGTGAACACCGGGCTGAAGTCGGTCGCGGTCGTCTCGTACGGCTCGGAACGGACGAGCTGCACGCCGTACTGGGGCGCGAGGCGCTGCATGCCGGCGAAACCGGCCTTGGAGTAGGCGCTCTTGGTGTCGTAGGCGACCGCCACCTTGGTGATGGCGTGCGCCTGGAAGTACTGCAGCATCGCCTCGGCGTACGTCGAGGAGACCGCCGGCACGACGAACGTGTACTTGCGCACCGGCTTGACCTGCTCGTCGGCGGGCGCCAGCGAGATGTAGGGGATCTTCTCGCGCTCGGCGAGCGGCTCCACGGCCAGGCCGACGTTGGAGAACGTCGAGCCGATGATCGCGGTGACCTTCTGCGACCTGAGCTTGTTGAAGTGCAGGACGCCCTGGTCAGGGGCGGTCCGGTCGTCCAGCGTGGTCAGCTTCAGCTTGCGTCCCCCGACGCCGCCGGCCGTGTTGATCTGATCGACCGCCAGCTCGACGGTCTTCTTCGCCTCGCCGCCGAGCGGCGCGTAGTTGCCGGTGAGGGACTCGATGAAGCCGATCTTGATGGCCGAGTCGCCGCTGGAGCCGTTGCACGCGGTGGCGGTGAGCGCCACCGCGGCCAGGAGTGGAATGAGCCGGCGCACAGGAGGCCTCCTGAGAGGGCGGTGTCTGGACATGGCCGCCGGCCGACACGGACGCCCCCTGACCCGGGCCCCACGGGGTGCCCGGCGCCGCCCGAGTTGCCGTCGCATCGGGAAGACAGCCCCGAAGTTAGGCTGTTTTTTGACGACAGTCAATAATTTGCCCACTATTGGTATGACCGTCCGCATGGGCCGTCACTACGCTGGCGAGATGGGAGTGGAACCGGTGAGCGAGTCTTCGACGATGCGGGACGAGGCCGCCGGCCCGTCCCCACGGCTTCGGCCGCAGTCGCTGATGCTCACGGTGCTGGGCAACTACGTGCTCGGCCGTGACATCGCCGTCTTCTCCGGCAGCTTCATCGACCTCTTCGCCCGGCTGGGGGTGAGCGAGCACGCGGTACGTTCGACCCTCACCCGGATGGTGAGCCGCGACCTGCTCGCACGGCACCGCCAGGGCCGGCGCATGTACTTCGGCCTAACCGAGCGCTCCGAGGAGATCCTCGTCGACGGCGAGCGGCGCGTCTGGCGGTACGGCGCGGTCAACACCGACTGGGACGGGCACTGGATGGTGCTGGCGTTCTCGATGCCGGAGTCGTGGCAGCGGGTGCGGCACGACCTGCGCGCCCGGCTGACATGGGCCGGGTTCGGGTCGCTCGGCAACGGAATGTGGATCGCTCCAACGCGCGTGGACATCGGCCCCGTCATCGCCGACCTCGGCCTGAACGGGCACATCAAGGTCTTCTCCGGTACGGCCGAGGAGCCCACGGACGTGGTGGGAATGATCCGCGAGGCCTTCGACCTCGACGCCCTGGCCGCCGGATACCGGGCCTTCCTGGACCGCTGGGACCGCCCCCAGCCGATCCCGGCCGCCCCCGACGATCTCGCCCGCTACCTGTGGATGACCACGGAATGGCTGCAGCTCGTCCGCAGCGACCCCCGGCTACCGGTCGAGCGGCTGCCCGCGGACTGGCCCGCCGTACGCGGGCAGGAAATGCTGCTGACCCTGCGCACGCAGTACGAACCCTCGGCTCGCCGGCTCGCCGACCAGGCCATCGAGTTCA
>JAOPYG010000015.1 GCA_025964685.1 Actinoallomurus sp.
GGCGGCCCCGCGATGGTCCGCGCCGCCGCCAAGAACCACCAGAGCGTCGCTGTCGTCGTGGACCCGACCGCGTACGGCGCGGTGCTCGACGCCGTACGCCGCGGCGGGTTCGAGCTGACCGAGCGCAAGCGGCTCGCGGCGGCCGCGTACGCGCACACGGCCGCCTACGACGCGGCGGTCGCCTCCTGGTTCGCCAACGCGTACGCGCCCGACGAGGTCGGCGAGGAGAGCGGCTGGCCGCCGATCGTGGCGAGCGTGTGGGGCCGCAAGGCCGTGCTGCGCTACGGCGAGAACCCCCACCAGCGTGCCGCGCTCTACACCAGCGCCCACGGCGGGCTGGCCGAGGCCGAGCAGCTGCACGGCAAGGAGATGTCCTACAACAACTACGTCGACGCCGACGCCGCGCGCCGCGCCGCGTACGACTTCGCCGAGCCCAGCGTGGCGATCATCAAGCACGCCAACCCGTGCGGCATCGCGGTCGGCGCGGACGTCGCCGAGGCCCACCGCAAGGCGCACGCGTGCGACCCCCTGTCCGCGTACGGCGGCGTGATCGCCACCAACCGGCCGGTCACGTCGGAGATGGCCCGTCAGGTCGCCGACATCTTCACCGAGGTGCTGGTCGCCCCCGGGTTCGACGACGAGGCCCTCGAGCTGCTGACGGTGAAGAAGAACATCCGGCTGCTCGTCTGCCCGGAGGGCCCGGCGGGCGTGGCGGAGTTCCGGCGGATCGACGGCGGGCTGCTGACCCAGACCACCGACAAGATCGACGCTGAAGGCGACGACTCCGGCGCCTGGGAGCTCAAGGCCGGCACCGCGGCGGACGAGCAGACGCTGCGCGAGCTGGCGTTCGCCTGGCGGGCGTGCCGCTCGGTGAAGTCCAACGCGATCCTGCTCGCCGCCGACGGCGCGACCGTGGGTGTCGGCATGGGGCAGGTCAACCGGGTCGACTCCGCGCGCCTCGCAGTGGCGCGGGCCGGTGACCGCGCGGCCGGATCGGTCGGCGCCTCGGACGCGTTCTTCCCGTTCCCGGACGGGCTGGAGGTGCTCGCCGAGGCGGGCGTGCGCGCCATCGTCGAACCGGGCGGCTCCGTACGCGACGCCGACGTGATCGAGGCCGCGGAGAAGGCCGGGATCACGCTCTACTTCACGGGCGTGCGCCACTTCTTCCACTGAGGTGCGGGCGGCCGCGCCGGTCATCCCGAGCACGGTGAGGTCCACGTGCTCGCGGTCCGGCGCGGCCCGCCTCGCGTGGTGGGGCGGGGAGCATCCCGCTCTTCCCATGCCGCCCGCCAGGGATTTGTCAGACACGCCTTAGGCGCTGGTGGCCGTTCGGCCGCTGACCGCCGCCTGACAGAATGGCGCACGTGACCGCACAGATTCTGGACGGCAAGGCGACCGCGGCGACGATTCGTACTCAGCTCAAGGCACGTGTCGACGCCCTGCGTGAGCGAGGCATCATCCCCGGCCTGGGCACGGTGCTCGTGGGAGACGACCCGGGCAGCCAGGCGTACGTCGCCGGCAAGCACCGTGACTGCGCGGAGGTCGGGATCGCGAGCATTCGGCGCGATCTGCCCGCCACGGCGACGCAGGAGCAGGTCGAGGCCGCCGTCGACGAGCTGAACGCCGACCCGGCCTGCACCGGCTACATCGTGCAGCTGCCGCTGCCCAAGGGCCTGGACGAGCAGCGCGTGCTCGAACGGATCGACCCGGCAAAGGACGCCGACGGCCTGCACCCGGTCAACCTCGGCAGGCTTGTGCTGATGCAGCCGGGCACCCTCCCGTGCACACCGCACGGCATCGTGGAGCTGCTGCGCCACTTCGACGTACCCCTGCGCGGCGCCGACGTCACCGTGATCGGCCGCGGCATCACGGTCGGCCGCTCACTCGGCCTGCTGCTCGGCCGCCGCACCGAGAACGCCACGGTGACGACGTGCCACACGGGCACCAAGGACCTCGCCGCGCACACCCGCAACGCCGACATCGTGGTGGTGGCCGCGGGCGTCCCCGGCCTGGTGACCGCGGACATGATCAAGCCCGGCGCGGCCGTCCTGGACGTCGGCATCACCCGTACGGACGCGGGTCTGACCGGAGACGTCGACCCGGGGGTACGCGAGGTGGCGGGCTGGCTGGCCCCCATGCCAGGCGGCGTCGGCCCGATGACCCGCGCCATGCTCCTGGCGAACGTCGTGGAGTCCGCCGAGAAGGCCGCCTGAGCCGACTGGGTGAGACCAGGCGGCCGAGCTCGCCGCGGTGGGGTTTTTTCGGGCGGTCCGCCGCACGGCCGGTTGTGGCCGCCCGGTCGTGGCGGGCCGCCGTTCACGCGCCCGGTGCCACCTTCGTGGCACCGGGCGCGCGTCGGCGGGCCTGCCTTTCTGGGCTCACTAGTCGGTGAAAGTGCTCAGCTTGCGGCTCGGCGGCCTGGAGCCCCGGGGGCGGCCGGTCGTCTCACGCCTGGCTGGCGTGGCGCTCCCGTCGTGCCGGCGGCTCCGCTCACGGTGCCAGGGGCACCGCCCGGTCGCGGGCCACCGTCGGGGCGTCGGGCCGTCTCCGGTGTGCGGCCGCCCTGAGGTGGCACGTGCACCGGGGGTAGGGGGCGTACGAGGCCGAGTGCGATGACCTCGTTCGCCAGCCGGGTGCGCCGGTTGGCGCCCTCCGGGATGCGGAACTTCTGGTAGAGCCGCAGCAGGTGCTGCTTGACCGCGGCCTCGGTCACGACCAGGTCCGTCGCTATCTCACGTGCGGTGGCCGGCGCGACGAACGCCTCGTCGGACAGTGCGGGCCGGCACAACGACGTGAGCACGTCGATCTCCCGGCGGGTCAGGTCAGGCGCGACGGCACGGCGCAGCTCGACGTCGGGATCGACGTCTTCGCGAGGAATGCCGCCCATGCGGCAGCGGGCGGCGCCGAAGCTGATGACGTCGCCATCCTCCAGAACGCGCCGTGCGATCGGGCGTCCGTTGACACGTGTGCCGTTGCGCGAGAGTCCGAGGTCGACGACGTAGACGTATGGGCCGCGCCGGACCAACTCGGCGTGCAGCCGGGAGACGCTGGGCTCATCGAGTCGGATGTCGACACCTCGCCCTCGGCCGATCGTCGTCACCTCGGGTCGCAACGGTAGTACCGTGCCGCTCTCCTCGATCCGTATGAACGGGCCCTCCACGGCGGTCCCTCCCAGCTAGTTAGCGACCCCTGTCTGGCGGGTTACCCGGCCGGGCCATGGTCACACCCTCCTACTGGTCGGTAGGCCCGAGTAGGACGGGGATCCTGGGGCATGACGAGCATTTTGGACGGGTATTTCGACAGCGTTCTGACACCAACGTGACTGCGGAGACAGGATTCGCCGACCGGCCGGTCAAGACGCGACGGGCGGTCTTCCGGGCCCGGACGCTGCCAAGATAGGTGGCATGTCTGAGCAGTACGGGCCACCCGAGCCGCGCGAGCCGATCGGCGAGCCCCACGTCCCGGAGCCGCGATCGCACGAGGTGTACTCCCAGACCGACGCGATGTACGGGGCAGGGCGGCACGCTTCGGTGAATCCGGCCGAGCCGCATCCGATGCCCGGTCCCATGACGCCGCCGCCCTCGCGTGGCGCCGACCGGGTGCGCGGCCGTTCGGGGGTGCCGCGCTGGCTCGGCCGCCTCCCGTACGCCTTCGTGCTGTGCGGCGTGGCCGCCGGCCTCGCCGTCGTGGCCACGAACCACTTCCGGCGCGGGAGCATGCTCATCGCGGCGTCGGTCTTCATCGGCGCACTGGCGCGACTGCTGTTGCCGGAGAGCCAGGTGGGCATGCTGGCGGTGCGCCGCAGGTGGCTGGACGTCCTCCTCATGACGGCCGCGGCCGTCGGGATCACGCTCGTCGCGTTCGTCGCAAAGGGGACCAGCGGCTGAATTACGCCCGCGCTCCGATAGCCTCGTCAGCGAGCCTAACGAAGGACTGCTGACCAGTGTGGAGCGGAAGAGCCGATCGGGCCCTCGCCACCACGGCGTAGAAGGGACAGCTACAGCATGCCCAAGATCAAGGTAGCGGGCCCCGTCGTCGAACTCGACGGCGACGAAATGACACGGATCATCTGGCAATTCATCAAGGACCAGTTGATCCTGCCCTACCTCGACGTCGACCTCAGGTACTACGACCTTGGAATGGAACACCGCGACGCGACGGATGACCAGGTCACCGTCGACGCGGCGAACGCCATCAAGGAGCACGGCGTCGGCGTCAAGTGCGCGACCATCACCCCCGACGAGGCCAGGGTCGAGGAGTTCGGCCTCAAGAAGATGTGGCGCTCGCCGAACGGCACCATCCGTAACATCCTCGGTGGCGTCGTCTTCCGCGAGCCCATCGTCGTCTCCAACATCCCCCGCCTCGTGCCCGGGTGGACCAGGCCGATCATCATCGGCCGTCACGCCCACGGCGACCAGTACCGCGCCACCGACTTCGTCGTTCCCGGCCCCGGCAAACTGACCATCGCCTTCGAGCCCGCCGACGGGTCGGAGCCGATGGAGTTCCAGGTCGCGGAGTTCCCCGGCGGCGGTATCGCGATGGGGATGTACAACTTCGACGACTCGATCCGCGACTTCGCGCGCGCCACGATGCGGTACGCCCTCGACCGCAGGTTCCCCCTCTACCTCTCGACCAAGAACACGATCCTCAAGGCCTACGACGGCCGGTTCAAGGACCTGTTCGCCGAGGTCTTCGAGTCCGAGTTCAAGGCCGAGTTCGAAGCGGCGGGGATCACCTACGAGCACCGCCTCATCGACGACATGGTCGCGCAGGCCCTCAAGTGGGACGGCGGCTTCGTCTGGGCGACGAAGAACTACGACGGCGACGTGCAGTCCGACGTCGTGGCCCAGGGCTTCGGCTCGCTCGGCCTGATGACGTCCGTGCTGATGACCCCGGACGGCCGTACGGTCGAGGCCGAGGCGGCGCACGGCACCGTCACCCGCCACTTCCGCCAGCACCAGCAGGGCAAGCCGACGTCGACCAACCCGATCGCGTCGATCTTCGCCTGGAGCCGTGGGCTGGCCCACCGTGGCAAGCTCGACAACACCCCGGCGCTGACCGAGTTCGCCAACACGCTGGAGAAGGTCTGTGTCGAGACCGTCGAGGGCGGCCAGATGACCAAGGACCTGGCACTGCTCGTCGGCGGTGACCAGGGATGGCTGACCACCCAGGAGTTCCTCACCGCGCTCGACGAGAACCTCCAGAAGAAGCTGGCCTGACCGAACGAAGGCCCCCTCACCTGCGTTTTCACCGTAGGTGAGGGGGCCTCTCGTCGTTCTGGGCCGTCTCTGGGCGGCGCTGATCTTCTCCAGCACCGGCACGAACTGCGGGCGGTGCCAGGGGTATGGCGCATGGCTCGATGTGACCGCCTCCACCGCGCGGCCACATCGAGTGGGCGGGGGGCGCTCAGCGCGGGGTGGCGACTCCTTCGAGGATCGAGCGGACCGGCGTGGCGGCACGCCCGAGCAGGTTCTCGAGCGTGGATCCGGTGGTGGCGAATTCGCCGCGTCGGGATGCGTGGAACATGCCGAGCAGCATGTTCGCCTGTCCCGCGGGTACACCGTGCCCGATCAGCCCGGCCGTCCATTCGTCGTCGTCGGCGACGACGCGGTGGATGGCGCGTCCGGTGACTTCGGTGAGGATGCCGGCGATGTCCTTGAGGTCGAGCGCGTCCGGCGCGGTCAGTGGTGGGGTCGCGCCATCGAACCGGCCTTCGTCGGTGAGGATGATCGCTGCCGCTTCGGCGAGGTCGGTGTGCGTGGTCCACGACACGGGCCCGTCGGCCGGCGCGACGAGTTCACCGGTCTCGAGCGCCCGGCCGAGCAGGAGCGGCACGGTGCTGGCGTAGAACCCGTTTCGCAGCGCCGTGAACGGCGTGCCCGTCTCGGCCAGGTACCGCTCGGTGGCGGCGTGGTCGGGCATGGGCGCGAAGAGCGAATCAGCGCTGGCGGCCTGGTGACTCGTGTACAGGATGCGCTCCGCACCGGCGGCGCGGGCGGCGTCGATCGCCGCGGCGTGCTGAGCAACCACTGCCCCGCCGGTCTCGTTTGCCGAGACGACGAGCACCTGCGTGGCGCCCTCGAACGCATCGGCGAGGGAGTCCGGGTCGGTGAAGTCGCCACGCCGCACGCGGACGCCGCGTGCGACAAGATCGGCGGCGCGGTCGGTGTCGCGAACGCTGACGCCGACTCGGTCCGTCCGGACCCGCTCGAGCAACTGATGGACGATCTGGGAGCCGAGTTGGCCGGTGGCACCGGTGATGATGATCATATTCCGCCCTCTCCTGTTATCGCTGGAACGGATGTGACGTTAACACCGAAAAAACGCCGATAGCAATTATGCGTTATCGTTGGAACATGTCGGATACCAGGCCGGACGGCGTCAGCAGACGCGAGACGCGGGCGAACCTCGTGGAGGTCGCGGCGCAGCTCCTACGCGAGCAGGGACCGGCCGCTGTCACCACCCGTGCTGTCGCCCAGGCGGCCGGCGTGCAGGCGCCGACCATCTACCGGTTGTTCGGGGACAAGGATGGGCTGCTCGATGCCGTTGCCGAGCACGTCTTCGCCACCTACGTTGCCGGGAAGACGCTCGTCGAGGACAGCGGCAACCCGGTCGCAGATCTCCGGGTGGGGTGGGACATGCATGTCGGCTTCGGTCTTGCCAACGCAGCACTGTTCGGCCTCCTCACGGATCCCGGCCGCGGCACTCGTTCACCGGCCGCGGCCGCCGGCCTGGAGGTCCTGCGAGCTCGAGTGCATCGTGTTGCGGCGATCGGTCGGCTCCGGGTCGCCGAGCGCCGCGCCGTTGAGCTCATTCACGCCGCCGGCACCGGTGCCGTGCTCACCCTGCTCTCCATGCCGCCGGACGACCGGGACCTCGACCTCGCGGACGCGATGTACGACGCGGTGATGCAGTCGATCCTGACCGATGTGCCTGCGCTTGCCGAGGACGGCACGACCGCGGCCGCTGTCGCGTTCCGGACCGTCGTGCCGAAGCTCGCGATGCTCACCGACGCTGAGCGCGCGCTTTTGTCCCAGTGGCTGGACCGAGCCACCGACAGCTGAAACAGCCACGGTTCCTCTCGGCACATCAGCTCCTCCAGGAGAAGCCGGCCTGACCTACGCCGTTACCTGACGGGGGCGCCGCGGTTCGCGGGGGCGCCCCCGTTCGCACACCCTCCGGGGCCGCCGGTATGGCCGCGCGGTAGCCTGGCCGATGGAATATCTCGACGGCGAGAGATCTCCACGGAGAGTTCTGCGCTCGGCGAGGACCTCGTACCGCAGGAGAATCAACGATGACCGTCAATGTGACCGTGACCGGGGCCGCGGGCCAGATCGGCTACGCGCTGCTCTTCCGCATCGCCTCCGGACAGCTTCTGGGCCCGGACGTACCCGTACGCCTGCGTCTGCTGGAGATCCCCGCGGCCGTCAAAGCAGCCGAGGGCACCGCGATGGAGCTGGACGACTCTGCGTTCCCGCTGCTCGAGGGCATCGACGTCACCGACGATGCCAAGCGCGCCTTCGACGGCACCAACGTCGCCCTACTCGTCGGCGCCCGCCCGCGCACGAAAGGCATGGAGCGCGGTGACCTGCTCGAGGCCAACGGCGGCATCTTCAAGCCGCAGGGCGAGGCCATCAACGCCGGCGCCGCGAGCGACGTACGCGTGCTGGTCGTCGGCAACCCGGCCAACACCAACGCCCTCATCGCCCGCTCGCACGCCCCCGACGTGCCGGCCGAGCGCTTCACCGCGATGACGCGCCTGGACCACAACCGCGCGCTCGCGCAGCTGTCCAAGCGGCTCGGCACTCCGGTCTCGCAGATCAAGAAGCTGACGATCTGGGGCAACCATTCCGCGACGCAGTACCCCGACATCTTCCACGCCGAGGTCGGCGGCCGGAACGCCGCTCAGGCGCTCAACGACGCCGAGTGGCTGCGTGACACCTTCATCCCGACCGTCGCCAAGCGCGGCGCGGCCATCATCGAGGCGCGTGGTGCCTCGTCGGCGGCCTCTGCGGCGTCGGCGGCCATCGACCACGTCAACACCTGGGTGAACGGCACCCCAGAGGGCGACTGGGCCTCGATGGCCGTCGTCTCGGACGGTTCGTACGGCGTGCCGGAGGGCCTCGTGTCCTCGTTCCCGGTCGTCTGCGAGAACGGCGAGTGGAAGATCGTCCAGGACCTGGACATCAACCAGTTCTCCCGCGACCGCATCGACGCCTCGGTGCGCGAGCTGGCGGAGGAGCGCGACGCTGTTCGCGAGCTGGGCCTGATCTGAGCGCGAAGAGCCCGAACGGCCGCCGGAGTCCCGTAGCGGGCCCGGCGGCCGTCGCGTTTGCCGGCGCCTACTCGGCCTCCGCCGACCTGGCGGCACGGCGGGCACGCCGGCTCAGGTAGACCGCGGTGACCAGCGGACCGGCGATCGCCAGCACGAGCAGGGGGATGCCGATCCAGCCGGGGATCGCCGTGCCCGTGCACTGGCCGCCATGCCGGTGACCGCTGAAGTCGTCGACGTAGACGCACTCCTGGGTCGGCGCGAACACCATGAGGCCCACCGCGACCGCGAGCCCGCCGGGCCACACGAGCAGACCGGCCAGCTTGTCGCGCAGCGTCCACCGCCGCGATGCGAGCAGCATGACGGCACCCGCGACCCAGCCGGCCACCGGAAAAATCACGCCTCCGGCAAGGAGGAGGAACACCGTCACCGCGTCATACCGCCGCATGTCCCCAAGCATGGCGGCACGACCGGCGGCCCCACACGCTTTTTGCCGATCTTCCCCTGTGCCATGCTCTCGGAGCGCTCATCTGGTGAGGAGAGAGCCGATGACGAGCGAACTGCACGCGGCGGTCCGGACCCTGCTGGACGCCGCGAACGCGGGCGACCTCCCAGCGTTCCTCGCGGGGGACGGCGCCGCTTCACGCCAGGCGGGTGGCGCCTGCCGACGGGACCGCGTCCAGGAAGTGAGGCTCCGGCCAGCCGCGTTTGGTGTACGCCTCCGTCACCGCTTCCCGTACGCGGGCGGCGCGGTCGGACGACACGAGGGCGATGACCGAGCCGCCGAAGCCGCCTCCGACCATGCGGGCACCGCGGGCACCGGCGCGTACGGCTTCCTCCACCGCCACGTCCGCCTCGGGCCACGACACCTCGAACTGGTCCCGCAGCGACAGGTGCGAGGCGGTCAGCAGCGCGCCGACCTCGCCGACCGCACCGGCCCGCAACAGGCCCACGGCCGCCTCGACCCGGTGGTTCTCGGTGACCACGTGCCGGGTGCGGCGGCGCAGCACGGGATCGCCCAGCCTGGACAGGGCCTCGCCCAGGTCGGTGACGTCTCGCAGTGAGGGCAGGCCGAGCAGCTCAGCGGCCTTCTCGCAGGCGGTACGGCGGTCGGCGTACCCGCCGTCGACGAGCTCGTGCTCGGCCCTCGTGTCGATGACCAGAACGGTCAGCCCGGTCAGGTCGAGGGGGACCTGCGCCGAGAGGCCACTGCGGCAGTCGAGCAGCAGCGCGTGGCCGTCGGTGCACAGCAGCGAGGCCGACTGGTCCATGATCCCGCATGGCACGCCGACGAAGTCGTTCTCCGCGCGCTGGGCGATGCGGGCGAGCTCGGGCTCCGGCACGGTCACGTCGTACAGGTCGCACAGCGCCACGGCGACCGCGCACTCGAGCGCCGCCGACGACGACAGCCCCGCGCCCTGCGGCAGGTCGGCGTCGATCAGCAGCGACGCCCCGCCGACGGCGTGACCGGCCTCGCGCAGCGACCAGGCGACCCCGACCGCGTACGCGGCCCAGCCGTCCACCGACCCGGGTACCGGATCCGACACCTCGGCCGCCGAGGACGACTGGAGGGAACGCAGCGCGAACACCCCGTCGTCGCGGCGGGCCGCGGCCACGGTGACGCCCTGGCTCAGGGCGAACGGCAGCACGAATCCGTCGTTGTAGTCGGTGTGCTCGCCGATCAGGTTGACCCGGCCCGGCGCGCGCCAGACCCCGTCCGGTTCGCGCCCATAGGTCTCTCGGAAGCTCATATCACCGCACCTCGAATCGGGGAGCGATCATAGCGGCAGGCCAGTGGGGAACAGCGGCTCGGTGGCCCGTTCGAGGGCGATGCGGACGGCGCCGATGGCGACCGCCTCGTCGCCGAGCGCCCCGGCCGCGATCTCCGGGGAGTGCGGGCAGAGCTCGGTGAGGCGTTCACGCAGCCTGCCGATGATGAGGTCATCGGCGCGGGACAGCCCACCGCCGACCACGACCAGCGCGGGGTCGACCGCCAGCAGCAGCGCGGCGGCGCCGGTCGCCAGGTCGTCGGTGAAGGTCTCCACGGCGGCCACGGCCCGTGGGTCGCCGCGGCGCGCGGCGGCGAAGACGGCGGCGAGGTCGTCGCCTTCCGGGAACGCCGCCAGGAGGCGGTCCGGGGCACCCTCCCAGCGCAGCACCTTCAGCAGCCCGAGCTCGCTCGCCCCGCCTCGGTGCCCGCGGTGCAGCCGGCCGCCGATGAGGATGCCTGCGGCGACCCGGTTGCCGGCGAGCAGGCACACGGCGTCCTGGACGTGCCGGGCGGAGCCTCGCCAGTGCTCCGCGATCGTCGCCAGGTTGGCGTCGTTCTCCGCGAGCACCGGGACGTCCTGGGACAGGCCCTGGGAGAGGTCCAGGCCGGTCCAGCCGGGCAGCACCGTGCACAGCGTCACCGTCCCGTCCCGCACGATGCCGGGCGTGCCGACGCCGACGGCGCGAAGGTGCGCAGGGGACACGCCGCTCTCGGCCAGGCACCGCTCCAGGGTCAGGCGGGTCGCCGCCAGCCGCTCCGGGCCGTCCTGCTCGGGAGCCACCTCGGTACGGGCGACGTGGCGTACCTCCCCTTCGAGGTCGGCCAGCATGACGAGGATCTTGTGGACGCCGATGTCGACTCCTGCCACGAACCCCTCGTCGGCGTCGAACCGGAACCGCCGCGCCGGACGGCCCGCCCCTCCCGGCTCCGGTGGCAGCTCGCGCACCACGTGACGGCGTACGAAGTCCTCGACGACGTCCTCCACCGTGGGACGCGACAGCCCGGTCACCTCACTGACCTCGCTGAGCGTGCGCGGCCCCCGCGCGTAGAGGGCGGCCAGCACGTCGGCGGAGTTCAGCCGGCGCAGGCGTGAGGGGGTCCCGCCTTCTCCCACCCCGGCACCCCCTCTTGACAAGCCGCAGCGGCATCATAGATCGTCCCTGTTATTAAATAAGGTTCTTTTAATATGTGGACGGGGTCATGCCGGTCACATTGGCGTTGGCAGGGGCGGGCATCCGCGGCCGGGACTACGCACACCGTGCCGCACTCGAGGGCCATGCCCGCCTCGTCGCCGTCGCCGAGCCCGTCGAGAGCCGCCGCGCCGCGGTCGCGGCCGAGCACGGCCTCCCGCCCGACCGCGTCTTCGCCGACTGGCGGGAGCTCGCCGCCCGGCCGAGGCTGGCCGACGCCGTCATCGTCGCCACCCAGGACACCCAGCATCTCGAACCGGCCGTCGCCTTCGCGGACCGCGGTTACCACCTGCTGCTCGAAAAGCCGATGGCGCCGACCGAGGCCGGTTCGGAGGCGATCGCGGAGGCGGCCGAACGGGCCGGCGTCATGCTCGCCGTCTGCCACGTCATGCGCTACTCCGCCTACACCCGAGCGCTCAAGGACCTCCTCGACCGCGGGCGCATCGGCGACGTCATCAGCGTCCAGCACCTCGAGCCGATCGGCTGGTGGCACTTCGCCCACTCGTACGTGCGCGGCAACTGGCGGAGCGAGCGGTTGTCCTCGCCGATGCTGCTCGCCAAGTGCTGCCACGACATCGACTGGCTCGGCCACATCATCGGGCGGCGTGCGCGGCGCGTGTCCTCCTTCGGCGGCCTCTCGCACTTCCGGCCGGAGAACCGCCCGGCGGGAGCCGCCGACCGTTGCCTGGACTGCGCGGTCGAGCCGGACTGTCCGTACTCCGCTCCGCGGATCTACCTCGGTTTCTCGGGCGACCCGGACCGGCGGCAGTGGCCGCTGAGTGCGCTCACCACCGACCCGTCGCCGGACGGCGTACGCGAGGCCCTGCGCCACGGCCCGTACGGTCGCTGCGTCTACGCCGGTGACAACGACGCCGCCGACCAGCAGGTCGTCACGATCGAGTACGAGGGCGGCGTGACCGCGTCGCTCACCGCGACCGCGTTCACGCCCAAGGGGTCACGTAAGACCCGTGTCTTCGGCTCACGAGGCTCCATCGAGGGCGACGGCCACCGCCTGACGATCGACGACTTCGTCACCGGACGCCGCGAGACCGTCGAGACGGGCGACGACGAGGCCGTCCTGGACGGCGACCACGGCGATGCCGACCAGGCACTGGTGGACGCGTTCGTCGCGGCGCTCGCCGCGGGCGACCCCGCGCGGCTGCTGACCGACGCGCGCGCCTCTCTGGAGAGCCACCGGCTGGTCTGGGCGGCCGAACGCGCCCGGCGGACCGGGACCGTCGTCACCCTCACCGAGCCCCGACCAACGGAGTGACCATGACGTACCTCCCTCCGAAACGCTGGGCCGCGATCGGCGCGGCACTGGTCCTCGCGCTCTCCGGCGGCTGCTCGTCCGGCTCCTCGCCGGAGCCCTCCGGCCGTGGACCGATCACCTGGGCGATGTTCAAGGAGCCGACCGGGGCGCTGACAAAGGTCATCGACGGCTGGAACCGCGCCCATCCCCGGGAGAAGGTGCGTCTGGTCGAGCTTCCGGAGGCGGCCGACGCCCAGCGGCAGCAGCTCGTCCAGAACGCGCAGATCAAGTCCGACGCGTTCGACGTGGTGACGCTCGACGCGGTCTGGACCGCCGAGTTCGCCGCGAACCGGTGGGTCGGGGCGATCGACACCAGCCACCAGGAGACGGGGAACTTCCTGGCGCCGTCGCTGCGGACCGGCCAGTATCGCGGCCGGCTGTACGCCCTGCCGTGGCTCACCGGCGCGGGACTGCTCTACTACCGCACCGACCTGCTCAAGAAGGCCGGGATCACCAAGCCCCCGGTGACCTGGGCCGAGCTGACCGCCGACTGCGCCGCGGTCCACAAGTTCCAGAACATCGGCTGCTACGCGGGCCAGTTCGACAAGTACGAGGGCCTCACCGTCAACTTCACCGAGGCGGTCACCAGCGCCGGCGGCCACGTGGTCGACGCCGAGGGCCGACCGGCGGTCGGTTCGCCGGAGGCGCGGTCAGGGCTGGAGTTCCTCGCGGACGGGTTCAAGAACGGTCTGATCCCGCGGGCGGCCATCGGCTACCAGGAGGAGAACGGCCGCCGCGACTTCGAGGCCGGCAAGCTCCTCTTCCACCGCAACTGGGGCTATGTGTACTCCCTGGCCGGCAAGTCCGACGGCACCAGCAAGGTGGCCGGCAGGTTCGACGTCGCGCCGCTGCCGGGCATGAACGGGCCCGGCACCTCCACCCTCGGCGGCAACAACCTCGCGGTGTCCGCCTTCTCCAAGCACAAGAAGACGGCTCTGGACTTCATCACGTACGCGACCGGCGCCGAGGCCGAGAAGACCTTCGGGCTCGGCAGCGCCTATCCCATGTCACGTACCGCGATGTACTCCGACGTCGACCTGCTCAAGGCGCAGCCGTACCTGCCGACCATGCTGAAGTCCATCCAGGGGGCGCAGCCGCGGCCGCAGGTGATCCGCTACGGCGACGTCACCGCGGCGATCCAGGAGGCCGCCTACGCCGCCCTGCACGGCGACAAGGCCCCGCGGCAGGCTCTGATCGAGCTGCAGGCCCGGCTCGGCCCGCTGACCGGCTGATGGTCAGGACCGGATGAACGCCCACGCGTCGGCCACCATCGAACGCAGATCGCGCTCCGGCTTCCAGCCCAGGCGCTCGGTGATCTTGGCCGACGACGCGATCAGGACGGCCGGGTCGCCGGGACGGCGCGGGCCCTCCACCGCCGGGATCGGCTCGCCGGTCACCTCGCGGCAGACGTCGATGACCTCGCGCACGGAGTAGCCGGCGCCGCTGCCCAGGTTGAAGATCTCGTGCTCGCCGGGGGCGCAGGCCTCCAGGGCCAGCAGGTGGGCCGTTGCCAGGTCCACGACGTGGATGTAGTCGCGGACGCAGGTGCCGTCCGCGGTGGCGTAGTCGGTACCGAAGATCGAGACCGACTCGCGCTCGCCCAGCGGCACCTTGAGGACGTTCGGGATGATGTGGGTCTCGACGGTGTGCCGCTCGCCGTACGTGCCGTACGCCCCGGCGACGTTGAAGTAGCGCAGGCTCACCCCGCCGATGCCGTACATGCGGGCGTACTCCGCCAGGACCGTGTCGATGGCCAGCTTGGACGCGCCGTAGGGGTTCGTCGGGCGGGTCGGGTCGGTCTCGACGATGGGGGTGCGCTCCGGCTCGCCGTACGTCGCCGCGGTGGAGGAGAAGACGATGCGCGGGACCCGGTGCACCCGCATCGCGTCCAGCAGGGCGAGGGACTCGCCGAGGTTCTTGTCCCAGTAGAGTCCCGGTTTTTCCACCGACTCGCCTACGAGGGACTTGGCGGCGAAGTGCAGGACGCCGTCGAAGCCTTCCGCGAGCACGTCACCGGCGGCCGCACGCAGCGTCGCGCGTACCAGCGCGGCACCGGACGGCACGGCGTCGGCGTGCCCGGTCGAGCAGTCGTCCAGCACGACGACCTCGTGTCCGGCCTCGAGCAGCCGGGCCGCGACGACACTGCCGATGTAGCCCGCGCCTCCGGTCACGAGAAGCTTCATCAGGACCTCCTGTAATCATGAGCGGGTACGCTTACAGCCCTAGTCTTTCCGACAACAGACCAGGACATGGACGCCCCACATAGCCACTGGCGTTTCCCATGACGGGAACGCTCGCGAGCGCCGCCATCGTCTTGGCGCTCATCATCATCGAGGCGCTGTTCGTCGCGTCCGAAATCGCCCTTGTCTCCCTGCGTGAAAGCCAGGTCCGCCGGCTCGCCGGCCACGGACGGCGCGGCGCGGCCGTCGCGAAGCTCGTCAGCGACCCCAACCGGTTCCTCGCCGTCGTGCAGATCGGCGTCACGCTCACCGCGCTGCTCTCATCGGCGTACGGGGCCGTGACCTTGTCCGACACCGCCAAGAAGGCCCTGATCGAGCATCTCGGGCTGCCGGCCGGGGCGGCCGGGATTCTCGGTGTGGTCGGCGTCACACTGATCATCTCCTACGTCACGCTGGTGATCGGCGAACTCGCGCCCAAACGCCTCGCCCTCCAGCGGGCCGAAGGCGCGGCGCTGCTGGTCGGACCGTTCCTCGACCGTATGGCGACCATCTCGCGGCCGGTGATCTGGCTCCTGTCCAAGTCCACCAACATCGTCGTCCGCCTGTTCGGCGGCGATCCGAACACCTCCCGCGAGGCGATCACCGCCGAGGAGGTGCGGGCACTCGTGGCCGGCACCACCGAGATCGCCCCGGACGAGCGTGATCTGATCGAGGAGGTCTTCGCGGCCGGGGAACGCCAGTTGCGCGAGGTGCTGGTGCCGCGCACCGAGGTGGAGTTCCTCGACGCGGCGACGCCGCTGTACAAGGCCGCCCAGGTCGCGGCCGGAAGCCCGCACTCGCGGTATCCGGTGTACCGGGAGTCACATGACGACGTCATCGGCTTCGTGCACGTTCGCGACCTGCTGGACCCGCAGCAGTCGGGGCGTTCCACCCCGGTCGGCGAGGTGGTGCGGCCCGTGCTGTACCTGCCGGCCAGCAAGCGGGTGCTGGCCGTCCTGTCCGAGATGCGGCGTGAGGGCCACCATCTGGCGATCGTCGTGGACGAGTACGGCGGCACGGCCGGCATCGTCACCCTCGAGGATCTCGTCGAGGAGCTGATCGGCGACATCCGCGACGAGTACGACGTCGAGGACGCCCAGGCGCGACGGCTGCACGGCGGCGCGTTCGAGGTCGACGGCCTGCTGAACATCGACGACTTCGCCGACGAAACCGGCGTTGAGCTGCCCGAAGGCCCGTACGAGACCGTCGCGGGTTACCTCATGGCCGTTCTCGGTCATCTTCCGCAGATAGGGGAGATGACCATGGTCGGTGGGCATCGTCTCTCTGTCACAGAGGTGGACGGCAGGCGGGTCGCGCGCGTACGTGTCACTCCTCCGCCGGTCCCCGAGCCGGAGCACGACGAGTCCTGAGAGAATTCACGTATGCCCACCGAGCCCAACCCGTCGTCCACCTCGCCAGCAGGGGAGGCAAGGGCCACGCGCCCGCGCGTCCTGTCCGGCATCCAGCCGACCGCTGACTCGTTCCACCTCGGCAACTACCTCGGCGCCCTGCGCCAGTGGGTCGCCATGCAGGACACCAACGACGCGTTCTACTGCGTCGTCGACCTGCACGCGATCACGGTGCCGCAGGACCCCGCGGTGCTGCGGCACCGCACGCGGGTGGCCGCCGCGCAGCTGTTCGCGCTCGGCATCGACCCGGAGCGCAGCACGCTGTTCGTGCAGAGCCACGTCCGCGAGCACGCCGAGCTGGCCTGGGTGCTGGGGTGCATCACCGGCTTCGGCGAGGCGAGCCGGATGACGCAGTTCAAGGACAAGTCGGCCAAGCAGGGCACCTCCGCGGCCTCCATCGGGCTGTTCACCTACCCGGTGCTGCAGGCCGCCGACATCCTGCTCTACCAGGCCGACCAGGTGCCGGTCGGCGAGGACCAGCGGCAGCACCTCGAGCTCACCCGCACCCTCGCGCAGCGCTTCAACCACCGGTTCGGCGAGACGTTCGTGGCACCGGAGCCATACATCCCCAAGGCCACCGCGAAGATCACCGACCTGCAGGAGCCCACGGCCAAGATGAGCAAGTCCTCATCCTCGCCGCAGGGCATCCTCGACCTGCTCGACGAGCCGGGTCCACTGCGCAAGAAGATCATGCGGGCGGTCACCGACACCGGCAGCGAGATCGTCGCCGACGAGGAGAACAAACCGGGCGTCACCAACCTGCTGCGCATCTACTCCGCGCTGGCCGACACGTCCATCGCCGACCTGGAGAGCCGCTACGCCGGCCAGGGCTACGGCGCGCTGAAGAAGGACCTCGCCCAGGCCGTGCTCGACACCTTCACGCCGATCCGCGAGCGCACCGAAAAGCTCCTGGCCGACGAGGAGCAGCTCGACCGGATGCTGGCCCGGGGCGCCGACCGCGCGGCCGTGGTCGCCCGGCAGACCATGGAGGACGTACGCGATCGGGTGGGATTCCTGGGCCGTGCCTGAGCCTGCGGAGCGAACCCTCGGGGTGGCCATCCCGATCCCCGACCCGTACGGTCTCCAGCTCCAGCGGTCGCGAGAGTCCTTCGGCGACCCGCTCGCCCGGTCCATTCCGACGCACGTCACCCTCGTGCCTCCACTCCGCGTGCCGGCGGCCGCGATGGGGGAGATCGAACGACACCTGACCGAGGTCGCGGCGGACGAACGGCCGTTCCCGATCCTGCTGCGGGGGACGGGAACGTTCCGGCCGATCTCCCCCGTGGTGTTCGTCTCGCTGGCCATCGGGATCAGCGAGTGCGAGCACCTCGAGCTGCGCGTGCGCCGCGGTCCCCTGGATCGCGAGCTGAACTTCCCCTACCACCCGCACGTGACCGTCGCCCACCATCTGTCCGATGACCTGCTCGACCGGGCGTTCAAGGAGCTGTCCGAATACGAGGCCGAGTTCCCGGTCTGGGGATTCTCGCTGTACGAGCACGGCCTGGACGGGGTGTGGCGGCCGCGCCGGGAATTCGCGTTCGGCGCCGGCCTGTCGGATTGAGGACCTGATTCGGGGTTTTCCGCCCTTGGTTCTTATCGCCTGCCAGGGGTAGTGCGACGAAATGGCGTCGGTCGTGGACAGCGTGCGTCAGTGGGTAGCCTCCGTTCAGGAGAGCGTGAGGGGCCTGCTGCGCCGTACCCGCGCCCGCTCGCGCGTGTTCGACCATCTGGGCCGTGCCTATGACCGCTACCGCGAGCAGCGCGGCGACCGGCTGGCGGCGGCGCTCAGCTTCTACGGTTTCCTGTCCTTCTTCCCGCTCGTCGCCCTCGGCTTCGCCGTCATGGGGTACGCCGTGGCGATCAGCCCGGACGCGCGCGCCGCGGTCGCCAAGGCCATCGACCAGCTCGTGCCGGAGCTGTCCCATCGGCTCCCCGTCGCCGAGATCGCCGAGGCCAAGGCGGGCGCAAGCGTTTTCGCCCTGGTCGGGCTGATGTGGAGCGGGCTGGGCTGGATCGGGATCTGGCGCGAGTCGATCCGCACGATCTGGCAGGCGGACGCCGAAGACGGCAACACGGTCGTCAACCGGCTGCGCGACCTGGGCGTGCTGTGCCTGCTGGGCCTGGCGCTGCTCACCTCAGTGATCTTGTCCTCGCTGGCGTCGGCCACCACTCACGCGGTGCTCGACTGGATCGGGCTCGAGGGTGTGCCCGGCGCGGGCAGCCTGCTACGGCTCGTCGCGCTGTCCGTCGCGGTCGCCGCGGACGGCCTGATCTTCTTCGTGCTGTTCTCCACGCTGTCCGGCACCCGGGCGTCGCCGCGTCAGCTGCTGCGCGGCTGCCTGTTCGGCGCCGTCGGCTTCGAGGTCCTGAAGCTCGCCGGCGCGCTTCTCGTCGTGCACACCATGCGGAACCCGGTGTACGCCTCGTTCGCGGTGATCGTCGGGCTGGCGGTGTGGATCAACCTCTCATCGCGGTTCATCCTGTTCGCCGCCGCGTGGACGGCGACCCGCCGGGTGGTGCTCGACGTGGACGCCAAGAGCGTCGGTACGAGCGAGGCCTGATCAGGAGTGCGCGGCCTCGTCGCCGTGCGGCTCGTCGCGTACGGTGCTCTCCCCGTCGGTCTCCGGCCCCCCGTCGAGCGGCTCCAACGGGGCGCGCCCGTTCCCGGCCGAGGAGCTCTCACCGGTGGGTGCCGCGTCACTGCCGGGCGGCCCGGACCGGTTCGGCAGGCGTACCGTCCACGTCCGGGTGGGGTTCGGGAGCGTCTCCTGGGAGGGGGGCGCGCCCGCGACCTTGGCGTCGCCGGGCGGCGCACCTGAGGCGGACGGCTCATCCGGGTCACCCGCGGTGTCCGGCGTGAGGGAAGCGGCCGGCTCGTCCGGTCCGGCGCCCGTGGGACGCCGACGGCGGCGCAGGCCGAGGATCAGGCCGGCGAGGATCGCGACGGCCGCCCCGGCGGGCAGGCCGATCTTCCACCAGGCCAGCCCCGATGCGGCCTTCGGATCCGGCTTGTGGGCCACGGGCTTCGGGGTGGGCTTGGCCGGCGGCGGGATGGGGTTCACGAGCGTGCCCACCGGCGTGGCCTTCGCGCGTTCGGCGAAGCCCCAGTTGAGCAGGGCGCGGGCGTCGGGCCAGAAGTCGGACTGGGCGTGCATGAGCGAGATCACGATCGTGTGGCCGCCGCGCGTCGCCGCGCCGACGAAGCTGCCGAGCGCGTGGCTGGTCCAGCCGTTCTTGCCACCGATCATGCCGGAGTAGCGGTCACCGACCAGGAGATGGTCGTGCGTCCCGATCTCATAGTCGCCGGTCTTGCTGCCCTTCTTGCGGTCTTCCTTGGTGGGCAGCGCTGGCCACATGTAGGTCCGCGCGCCGACGTACTTGCGGAAGTCCGGCAGGGTGAGCCCCTGCTTCATGATCAATGCCAGGTCGTACGCGGAGCTGTGCTGCTCCTTCAGCGTGAGCGGCGGGTCGTCGTCGAGGCCGTTCGGCGTGCGGGCGACCGTGTCGCCCGCCTGGATGCGGTGGGCCTCGGCGTTCATCGCGGCGAGTGTCTGGTGCATGCTGCCGCCGGCCTCGGCCAGGGCGATGGCGGCGTCGTTGCCGGACTGCATCAGCAGGCCGTGGAACAGGTCTTTCACGGTGTAGGACAGCTTGGTGTCCAGGCCCACCGCCGAGCCCGAGGCGTTCACGGCGGTCAGCGACGGCTTGACCTTCATCTGCGGGTCGAGCCGGGGGATCAACGTGATCGCGGTCAGTGCCTTCAGCGTGCTCGCCGGGCGGTAGTGCCCGTGCGGGTCCTTGGCCGCCAGCACGTTGCCCGTCTCCAGGTCGGCGATCACGTAGGACGACGCCTCGATGTGCGGTGGCTCAGCCGCCCCGGAGCCGTGGTCCCAGATGTAGCCGTGACCGGACAGCTTCGTGCCGCCGACCGTGGTGTCACCTGTGTCGGTCCGTGTGCCGGCGTGCGCCGGAGAAACGAACAGACACCCCATAGCCCCCCAGAGGGCGAACATCGTGACGACTTTTCGCATGGCGGCCCAAACGCTAGGTGACCGGTACTTCAATGACCACTTGGGTCTACCCCCGATAATGGTGCCTGATGAACACCTCTCGGCTCGCGTCAGGATTTGTACTCGGTCTTGCCGCATTCATGATCTTCGAATGGCTCATGCTCGCGAAGAATCTGGGTAGCGGCCCGGCCCGGCCGACGGCGTTCTACGTCGTGCACGGAATCCTGGTATGTGTGAACATCGTGCTGGCGATCGTGCTGGGCACCATCGGCTGGCGTGCCTGGACCTCCTCACGGCGAGGCTGACGCCGGCCGGAGGGACGGAACGGAAAGGGTGAGGCCACCATGGAGTCCGAATCAGGGCTGCCGATCGAGCCCGTCTACGGACCGGACGCGCGTGCCGGGGCCGACCCCGCCGCGCTCGGTGAGCCGGGGGAGTTCCCCTTCACCCGGGGTGTCTATCCCACGATGTACACCAGCCGCCCGTGGACGATGCGGCAGTACGCCGGCTTCGGCACGGCCGCCGAGTCCAACCGGCGCTACCACCAGCTGATCGAGGCCGGCACGGCCGGACTGTCGGTCGCCTTCGACCTGCCCACCCAGATGGGGTACGACTCCGACGCCGTGATGGCCCACGGCGAGGTCGGCAAGGTCGGGGTCGCGATCGACTCCATCGAGGACATGCGCCTGCTGTTCGACGGCATCCCGCTGGACGAGGTGTCGACGTCGATGACGATCAACGCCCCCGCCGCGGTGCTCCTGCTGCTCTACCAGCTCGTCGCGGAGGAGCAGGGGGTGCCGGGCGGCAAGCTCACCGGAACGATCCAGAACGACATCCTCAAGGAGTACATCGCGCGGGGCACCTACATCTTCCCGCCCAAGCCGAGCCTGCGGATGGTGGCCGACACCTTCCGCTACTGCCGGGACGAGATCCCGCGGTGGAACACCATCTCCATCTCCGGCTACCACATGGCCGAGGCGGGGGCGACGCCCGTACAGGAGATCGCCTTCACGCTCGCGAACGCCAAGGAGTACGTCCGGACGGCGGTCGACTCCGGCCTGGACGTCGACTCCTTCGCGCCCCGGCTGTCGTTCTTCTTCGTGGCGCGCACGACGCTGCTGGAGGAGGTCGCCAAGTTCCGCGCCGCGCGCCGGATCTGGGCGCAGATGATGCGCGACGAGTTCGGCGCGAAGAACCCCAAGTCGCAGATGCTGCGCTTCCACACCCAGACGGCCGGCGTCCAGCTCACCGCCCAGCAGCCCGAGGTCAACCTGGTCCGGGTCGCCATCCAGGCGCTCGGCGCCGTGCTCGGCGGCACCCAGTCGCTGCACACCAACTCCTACGACGAGGCCATCGCGCTGCCCACCGAGAAGGCGGCGCGCCTCGCCCTGCGCACCCAGCAGGTGATCGCGAACGAGTCCGATCTGACGCGCACCGTCGACCCGTTCGCGGGCTCGTACGCCGTCGAGTCGATGACCGACGACATCGACGAGGCCGTCCGCGCGCTGATCGACCAGGTCGAGGAGCTGGGCGGCTCGGTGAACGCCATCGAGCAGGGCTTCCAGAAGGCCGAGATCGAACGGTCCGCCTACCGCACGGCGCTGGAGATCGACAACGCCGAGCGGGTCGTGGTCGGGGTCAACAAGTTCCGTACCGAGGGCGACGAGCCGTACGAACCCCTGCGCGTCGATCCGGCGATCGGCGAGGCACAGGCCGCCAAGCTGGCCAAGCTGCGCGACGAGCGCGACGGCGACGAGGTGCGGCGGCGGCTCGACGAGTTGCGCGGGCTCGCCGAGAAGGAGGGCGCGCAGGCCGAGGGCGGCGACATGTCCGCCGGCCACGCCAACCTCCTCTACCCGATGCGTGAGGCGCTGCGCGCGCGGGCGACGGTCGGCGAGGTCTGTGACGCGCTGCGCGACGTCTGGGGCGTCTATGTGCCGCCCGACGCGTACTGATCCGGTTCTGACCGCGGGAGGCAGTTGAATGGGCGAGACGGACTGGCAGGCGAACATCGACGCCTTCGAGGCGACGACGCGGTCGATGCTCGGGCTGAGCGGCGCGCTCGGCGCGGACGACTGGGAGCGGGCGACGGAGTGCCCGGGGTGGTCGGTCAAGGATCAGTACTCACATATCCTGGGAATCGAGCGGTGGCTGCTCGGGGACACGGGCGATGGTGTGAGCCGTACTGCGGAGAACACCGCACTCGACGTCGAGGCGCATCGCGACAGCGCACCGGACGCGATCCTCGGTGAGCTGCAGGACGTCATCGAGCGGCGCGTCGTGTCACTGCGTTCCGGAGCGACCGACCTGACCGAGGTGCTCCTGACCCCGTTCGGCCGGCGCATGCCCTATGGCGACTTCCTCCGGCACCGGGCGTTCGACGTCTGGATGCACGAGCAGGACGTACGCCGGGCCGTGGCACGGCCGGGCAACCTGGACGGGCCGGGCGCGGACTGCACCCGGGCGATCCTCGGCGACGTCCTGCCGTTCGTGGTGGGCAAGCGCGCGGCGGCCCGCCCCGGGCAGGCCGTGGTCGTCGAGACGCCGGAGCGCCGCTGGCGCGTCGTCGTGGGCGACGACCGCCGGGCACGCTTCGACGACGGCGACGCCGAGCCGACCGTACGTCTCCGCATGGCGTGGGAGACGTTCTTCCGGCTCGGTGGTGGCCGGGTCCAGGCCGCCGCGGCCGACGTGGACGTCACCGGTGACCCGCACCTCGCGGGCCGCGTCCTCGCCGGGATGGCCGTCACGCCCTGACCGTGCGGGACGGTCATGATCGATTTGGTCATTAGTAGGGATTGCGCGTAGCCGAAACGGGTGGCGACAAGGAGCGCTCTGGTGCTCAGCTTGAGTCAACCGCGCATCGCGGGGCAAAGACCTCGCGATGCGGCGCGCCGTCGGCGGCATCATGGTTCACCAGCTGAAGACGGGCGCGGACGTGCGCCCTGGCGTACGGACAGGTCGGACGACGTGGCCGGATTGTGCCACGTGCGCGGCATTAACCTGCAAGGATTGAGATCGGAGGTTGGCCGTGGCCATCGAGTTCAACGCATCACGCGGGGCGACACTCGGCGTCGAGTGGGAGCTCCAGCTCGTCGATGCCGACACCAAGCGCCTGCGTCAGGACGCGCGCGAGGTGCTGTCCGCGCTGCCCGGGCTCAGCCAGTCCCAGGAGAATCCGAAAATCCGGCACGAGCTCATGGAGTCCACGGTCGAGATCGTGACCGGTATCTGTGACACGGTCTCGGACGCACGCGCCGACCTCGCCGCCACCGTCATCGACCTGCGGTCCGTGACCGACGCGCGGAACACCGTGCTCGCGTGCACGGGCACCCATGCGATCAGCGACTGGCGCGACGCCGTCATGGCACCCGTCCAGCGCTACGCCGAGCTCGTCGAGCAGATGCAGTGGCTCGCACGCCGCATCCAGACCTATGGGGTCCACGTCCACGTCGGCGTCCGCTCGCCCGACAAGGCCGTGCCGATGGTGAACGCCCTGTCGGCCTACCTCCCGCACTTCCTCGCGCTGACCGCCTCCAGCCCCTTCTGGGGCGGCCACGACACGGGGCTCGCGTCGAGCCGGGCGATCGTCTTCGGCTCGCTCCCCACGGCCGGGCCGCCGCACCTCCTCGCCGACTGGGCCGAGTTCGAGGAGTACATGGACACCCTGCTGCGGGCCGGCACGATCCGCAGCATCAAAGAGGTGTGGTGGGACATCCGGCCGCACCCGGATTTCGGCACCATCGAGATCCGGATGTTCGACGGCATCCCGACGCTTCGTGAGGTCGGCATGGCGGCGGCGCTCTGCCAGTGCCTCATCGAGCTCTTCGACCACCAGCTCGACCGCGGTTACACCCTGCCGAGCCCGGCCGCCTGGGTCGTACGTGACAACAAGTGGCGTGCGACGCGCTACGGCCTGGACGCCATGGTCATCACCGATGACCATGGCACGACGGCTCCGCTCCGCGACGAGCTGTACGAACTGGTGCACGAGCTCGAGCCGATCGCGGACCGGCTCGGCTGCGCCGAAGACCTGAAGGTCGTTTCGGAGGTGCTCGACCACGGCGCCCCGTACGAGCGCCAGCGCGCGATCCTCGCCGCCGGTGGCTCGATCGAGGACGTCGTCGGCGCCAGCATCACGGAGTTCCGGGAGGACCGCTTCGTGAACCCACGGGAGGTGACACATGCGGGGATCTGAACTCCGCGGCGATGAGCCCACTGATGAGCCGGGAAAAGGCGGGCTGCGAGCACAGCTCGACTCTTTTCTCGCCGGTCAGGAAGACGGCCTGATCGCCTTCCGGCGTGACCTTCACATGTACCCCGAGCTCGGTTACGCCGAGCACCGCACGACCGCGCGCATCGCCGAGGAGCTGACCGCGGCCGGACTGCGGCCGATGCCGCTCCCCAAGGGCACGGGCCTTATCTGTGAGGTCGGCTGCGGCGACGGGCCCGTCGTGGCCCTGCGTGCCGACATCGACGCACTGCCCCTGCCGGATGAGAAGGACGTCCCGTACCACTCCACGGTGCCCGGCGTCTGCCACGCCTGCGGGCATGACGTGCACACCACGATCGTGCTCGGCGTGGCCCGGTTCTTCGCCCAGCAGGCGGCCGCCGGCCAGCTGCCCGGCCGCGTGCGCCTGATCTTCCAGCCGGCCGAGGAGAACCCCGGCGGCGCGCTCGACGTCATGGCGGCGGGCGGCATCGCCGGAATCGACCGGATCTTCGCCCTGCACTGCGACCCCCGCGTGGAGGTCGGCAGCCTCGGCCTGCGCGCCGGGCCGATCACCGCCGCCTGCGACAAGGTCAACGTCCGGGTCACCGGCCCGGGCGGGCACACCGCGCGGCCGCACCTCACCGCCGACCTGGTCTACGCCCTCGCCAAGATCGTGACCGAGCTGCCCGCCGCCCTCTCGCGCCGGGTCGACCCGCGCTCCAGTCTCAGCCTGGTCTGGGGCCAGATCTCGGCCGGGTCGGTGGCGAACGCCATCCCCGACGACGGCGTCGCCATGGGCACGGTGCGCTGCCTCGACGACGAGGCGTGGCACTCGGCCCCGGACCTCATGAAGGCCCTGCTCGACTCGGTGGCCAGCGCGTACGACGTCAAGGCCGAGCTGGACTACGTTCGCGGCGTTCCCCCCACGGTCAACGAGAAGACCAGCGTCGAGATGTTCCGGACCGCCGTCGGCAGCGTGCTGGGCGAGGACGGCGTGACGGGCACCCCGCAGAGTCTCGGCGGTGAGGACTTCGGCTGGTACCTCGAGTCGATTCCGGGCGCCCTGGCGCGGCTCGGCGTCGCCGCACCCGGCATGGCCGGAGCGTACGACCTCCACCGCGGCACCTTCGACGTGGACGAGCGCGCCATCGCCATCGGCGTCCGCGTAATGGTCGCCACCGCGCTCACCGCGCTGTGGGAGAGTCGCCGCGCTGGAGCCACGGAGCCGGTCGGCGAGCCCGCCTGACTCCGGCCCGTCCGGTGATCACATGGCCTGACCTGTGACGATGCGCTTTCGCCTTGATAACGGACACGTTGCGACACGGTAGCTCTGTTCCGTCCACGCTCCACGGCCGACTAGGGTCCAGGAGATTCGTGCCGGTGGCACATTTCGGGCGGGGTTGGGACAAACGGAGGAGCTACCTTGCGCCGTGGAGTGAAGATAACCGCCATTGTGGCGAGTGCGGTCATGGCGCTGAGCGCCGCCGGTTGTGGTGGCAAGAAGGCGACCACCGGTGGCGGCGGCGGTGGCGACGGCAAGAAGACCGTGAAGGTCGGCCTTGCCTACGACGTGGGCGGCCGTGGTGACAAGTCGTTCAACGACGCCGCCTACGCCGGCCTGCAGAAGGTCCAGAGCGAGCTGAAGCTCGAAGTCAAGGACCTCGAGGCCAAAGAGGGCGAGAGCGACAACGACAAGATCCAGCGCCTCGACCTGCTGGCCAAGTCGGGCTACAACCCGGTGGTCGCGGTCGGCTTCGTGTACGCCACGGCGCTGGGCAAGGTAGCGCCGAAGTACCCGAACACCAAGTTCGCGATCGTGGACGACAACACCGTCCAGGCGGCGAACGTGACCGACCTGCTCTTCTCCGAGCAGGAGGGTTCCTACCTGGTCGGCGCGGCGGCCGCGAAGAAGTCCAAGACCGGCAACATCGGCTTCGTCGGCGGCGTGCAGACCCCGCTGATCAAGAAGTTCGAGGTCGGCTACGTCGCGGGCGCCAAGAAGATCAACCCGAACATCAAGGTCCAGATCAAGTACATCTCCCAGCCGCCGGACTTCAGCGGCTTCAAGGACCCGGCCAAGGGCAAGACCATCGCCCAGGGCATGTACGACCAGGGCGCCGACGTCGTGTACGCCGCGGCGGGGCTCTCGGGCACCGGCTCCCTGCAGGCGGCCACCGCGGGCAAGAAGTGGTTCATCGGCGTCGACTCCGACCAGTACCAGACGGCGTCGGCCGCCGAGAAGCCCTACGTCCTGACCTCGATGCTCAAGCGGGTGGACACCGCGGTGTTCAACTTCGTCAAGAGCGTCGGCGACGGCACGGTCCAGAAGGGCGACATCCGCTTCAGCCTCAAGAACGACGGCATCGACTACTCCAAGTCGAACCCGACGGCGCTGGCCGACCTGCCGACCATGCTGGACGACCTGAAGCAGCAGATCATCTCCGGAAAGATCACCCCGCCCGAGAAGTAACGGCGATCGGTGCTCGGGCCCGGGAGGGCGGCCGACTCGGCCTCCCCCCGGGCTCACTGGCGTAGGAGCGGCGAATGTCCCCCACTGAGCCGGCGGTCGAGCTGCACGGCATCACCAAGCGTTTCCCCGGCGTAGTGGCCAACCACGACATCGACATCGAGGTCGCGGCGGGCACGGTGCACGCGATCGTCGGAGAGAACGGCGCGGGCAAGTCCACCCTGATGAAGATCCTCTACGGCATGCAGCGGCCGGACGAAGGAACGATCAAGGTGGCCGGCAAGGAGGTCGCCTTCCACAGCCCGGCGGACGCCATCACGCGCGGCATCGGCATGGTGCACCAGCACTTCATGCTCGCCGACAACCTGAGCGTGCTGGAGAACGTCGTGCTCGGCGCCGAGAAGCTGCACGGCATCGGCGGCAAGGCGCGACGCCGGATCGAGGAGATCTCCCGGCAGTACGGGCTCGGCGTCGAACCCGACCGGCTGGTGGAGCAGCTCGGCGTCGGCGCCCGGCAGCGCGTCGAGATCCTCAAGGTGCTCTACCGCGGCGCGAAGATCCTCATCC
The DNA here is from genome assembly GCA_025964685.1 of Actinoallomurus sp. GTDB lineage: Bacteria > Actinomycetota > Actinomycetes > Streptosporangiales > Streptosporangiaceae > Actinoallomurus. Next base: position 27,431 of record JAOPYG010000015.1, read on the forward strand.
TGGACGAGCCCACCGCGGTCCTCGTCCCCCAGGAGGTCGAGGAGCTGTTCGGCAACCTCCGCGAGCTCAAGCGCGAGGGCCTGACCGTCATCTTCATCTCGCACAAGCTCGATGAGGTGCTGTCGGTCGCCGACACCATCACGGTCATCAGGCGCGGAACCACGGTCGACACGGTCCAGCCGGGCGCGGTCACCGCGCGGCAGCTCGCCGAGCTGATGGTGGGCAGCGAGCTGCCCGTGCCGGAGCTTCGCGAGTCCACCGTCACCGACGTTCCGGTCCTCACGATGCGGGACGTCACCGTACGCGACGCCGACGGCCGCACCGTCGTGGACGACGTGTCCCTCACCATCCACGAGGGTGAGATCCTCGGCATCGCCGGCGTCGAGGGCAACGGCCAGGCCGAGCTCGTCGAGGCGATCATGGGCATGCTGCCGGTCGAGTCCGGCGTCATCCGGCTCAGCGAGACCGACCTGACCGGCCTGGTGACCCGGCGCCGCCGTGAGGCGGGTATCGGGTTCATTCCCGAGGACCGGCACCGGCACGGCCTGCTGCTGGACTCCCCGCTGTGGGAGAACCGGATCCTCGGCCACCAGACCCGCCCGCCCAACGTGAAGGGCAGGTTGATCGACCGCCAGGGCGCCCGTCGCGACACCGAGCGGATCGTGCGCGACTACGACGTGCGTACGCCCGGCATCGATGTCACCGCGGCGTCGCTGTCCGGTGGCAATCAGCAGAAGCTGATCGTCGGCCGGGAGATGTCGGGCCGGCCGAAACTGCTCATCGCCGCCCACCCGACGCGCGGCGTCGACGTGGGCGCGCAGTCCGCGATCTGGGACCACCTGCGGCACGCGCGGGCCGACGGCCTCGCGGTGCTGCTCATCTCGGCGGACCTGGACGAACTGATCGGCATGTCGGACACGCTGCGGGTCATCCTGCGCGGGCGCCTGGTCGGTGAGGCCGATCCCGCCACCATCACACCTGACCAGCTCGGCTCCCTGATGACCGGCGCCGGAGAGGGGAGCGCCGCGTGATCTACAGACTGCTCGCGAAGTCCTACACGCGGACCATCGTCGCGGCGCTCGTCGCGCTCGTCTTCGCGATCGCCGTCACGTCGATCGTGCTGTCGGTCAGCGGTTTCGATCCGCCGTCGACGTTCCAGGCGATGTTCGAGTTCGGCAAGGAGCCGGACAGCGTCGTCAACACCGTGAACCGGGCGTCGGGCTACTACCTCTCCGCGCTCGCCGTGGCGGTCGGGTTCCGGATGAACCTGTTCAACATCGGCGTCGACGGTCAGTACCGGCTCGCGGCGATGCTCGCCGCGGCGGTGGGTGGCGCGTGGGCCCTGCCTGCCGGACTGCATCAGGTCGTGATCGTCCTCGTCGCGGTCGCGGTCGGCGGCCTGTGGGCGGCCATCCCCGCGATGCTGAAGGTGGCCCGGGGCGTGAGCGAGGTCATTTCGACGATCATGTTGAACTTCATCGCCACCGCCATCATCGGGTTCCTGCTGCATCCCGGCCGGCTCGCGGTCCAGCTCGGCCCCAACAACATAGGCACCAAGCCGATCTCCTCGTCCGGCCGGATGCCCGGTATCCCCTACCCCGGCAGCGAGCTGAAGCTCTACAGCTTCCTAGTGATCGCCATCCTGGCCGGCCTCGGCTACTGGTTCATGATCAACCGCACGAGGTTCGGCTTCGACCTGCGGGCGACCGGCCTGTCCCAGAGCGCGGCCGTCGCCAGCGGCGTCGACGCCAGGCGCATGGTGGTCATGGCCATGGTCATGTCGGGTGCGATGGCGGGCCTGATCGGCATGCCGCAGTTGCTCGGCGGGTCCTACACCTACTCCCTGGACTTCCCGGCCGGCATCGGCCTCACCGGGATCGGCATCGCGCTGCTCGGCCGCAACGGCCCGGTCGGCATCGCGTTCGCGGCCCTGCTGTGGGCGTTCCTGGATCAGTCATCGCAGATCCTGGACTTCAACGACATTCCGAAGGAAATTGTGGCGATCACTCAGGCCGCGGTGCTGTTGTCGGTGGTCATCGTCTACGAGGTCGTCAACCGGGCGGGCCAGCGCATCGACCAGCGGCGCGTCGCCACGCAGCTCGGAGAGGTGACGGCGTGATGGGTTCCGGATGGCCGGACGGAGAGATCAGATGATCGAGCAGGAGATCCGGACTCCGGCGCCGGACACCGACGACCGCGGACAGCGCCGTACGCGGGTGCTGGCCCTCGGAGTCGGCATCTTCGTCGCGTTGATCCTGTTGCGCCTGATCACCGGCGAGTCCGACATCACCTCCAGCGGCACCATGGGCGCGACGCTGGCCCTCGCCGTGCCGATCGGCATGGCGGCGCTCGGCGGCATGTGGTCCGAACGCTCCGGTGTGGTCAACATCGGCCTCGAAGGCATGATGACCTTCGGCACGTGGGGTGCGGCCTTCGGGTCCTACTTCAGCGGGAACCCGTGGCTGGGGCTGCTCGGCGGCATCATCGCCGGAGCGATCGGCGGGCTGCTGCACGCGGTCGCGACGGTGACGTTCGGCGTCGACCACATCGTGTCCGGCGTCGCGATCAACATCCTCGCGCCCGGCGTGACGAGGTACATGTCGGACCTGTTCTTCACCCACGAGACGGGCGGCGGGGCGACGCAGTCACCGCCGCTGCCGAGCTTCCCGACGTGGAGCGTGCCCGGGGTCGGTAAGCCGCTCGGCTCGCTGGAGAAGCACCACTGGATTCTGGTATCGGACCTGGCCGGCCTCGTACGCGGCGTCCTGACGAACCTCTCACCGATCACGTTGCTCGGGATCCTGGTCGTTCCGGCCTCCTACTACCTGTTGTGGCACACGGCGTTCGGGTTGCGGCTGCGCTCGTGCGGGGAGAACCCCGTCGCGGCCGAGTCACTCGGCGTGGGGGTCTACCGGATGAAGTACGCCGCCGTGGTGATCTCCGGAGGCCTCGCCGGCCTCGGCGGGGTGTTCCTCACCATGGTGGCGTCCTCGAACTACCAGGAGGGCCAGGTCAACGGCCGCGGTTACATCGGCCTCGCTGCGATGATCTTCGGTAACTGGCGGCCGGGCATGGTCGCCGGCGGCGCCGGCCTGTTCGGGTACACCGACGCCCTGCAGTTGCGCGGCGGCGGGGGCGCGGTGCACGCCATGCTGCTGCTGATCGGAATCGGGCTGCTGGCGCTGGCGATCTGGCGTGGCTACAAGCGTCGTCCGATCGCGGCGGTGGTCTCCGCGGTGGTCGCGGTCGGCGTGCTCCTGTGGTTCTTCCTGACCGACGCGCTGCCCCGGGAGATCGTCACGTACAGCCCGCACATCACGACGCTGCTCGTGCTCGCGTTCGCCTCGCAGCGCCTGCGGATGCCCGCGGCCGACGGCATGCGCTACCGCAAGGGTGAGGGACACTGATGGAGGTCGACTGGCCCGCGCTGCGTGAAGCCGCGCGGACGGCAATGGCCGGCGCGTACGCGCCGTACTCCGGCTATCCGGTCGGCGCCGCCGGCCTGACCGACGACGGGCGGGTCGTCGTCGGCTGCAACGTCGAGAACGCTTCGTACGGCGTCGGGCTCTGCGCGGAGTGCGGCCTGGTCTCGGCGCTGCACGGCACCGGTGGCGGGCGGCTCGTCGCGGTGTCGGTGGTCGAGCGCCACGGCGAGCCGGTGATGCCGTGCGGGCGCTGCCGTCAGCTGCTCTGGGAGCATGGGGGCCCGGACATGCTGCTGGAGACCACACGCGGGGTACGGCCGATGCGTGAGGTGCTGCCCGACGCGTTCGGCCCCGAGGACCTGGAGAGATGACCATGAGCTTCGACGCGGTCGACGTGATCCGGACCAAGCGTGACGGCGGTGAGCTGAGCGCCGAGCAGATCGACTGGGCGGTCGACGCGTACACCCGGGGTGTCATCGCCGAGGAGCAGATGTCCGCGCTCGCGATGGCGATCCTGCTGCGTGGGATGACCCGTGCCGAGGTCGCGCGGTGGACGGACGCCATGATCCGCTCGGGTGAGCGGATGGACTGGTCCTCGCTCGATCGCCCGACCACGGACAAGCACTCCACCGGCGGCGTCGGCGACAAGATCACACTGCCGCTCGCACCGACGGTCGCCGCCTGCGGTGCGGCCGTCCCGCAGCTGTCCGGTCGCGGCCTCGGCCACACCGGCGGCACGCTCGACAAGCTGGAGTCGATCCCGGGCTGGCGCGCCTCACTGTCGAACTCGGAGATGCTGGACGTGCTCGGCAAGGCGGGCGCGGTCGTGTGCGCGGCAGGCTCCGGCCTGGCGCCCGCGGACCGCAAGCTGTACGCCCTGCGCGACGTCACCGGCACCGTCGAGTCGATCCCGCTCATCGCCAGCTCGATCATGTCCAAGAAGATCGCGGAGGGCACGGGCGCTTTGGTGCTCGATGTCAAGGCGGGCTCGGGCGCGTTCATGAAGAACGCCGACGACGCACGCGAGCTGGCCCGGACCATGGTCGGCATCGGCGCCGACCACGGCGTCACGACGGTCGCGCTGCTCACCGCCATGGACACACCCCTGGGCCGCGCGGTCGGCAACGCGGTCGAGGTGACGGAGTCCGTCGAGGTGCTCGGTGGCGGCGGCCCGTCCGACGTGGTCGAACTGACCGTCACGCTGGCCCGCGAGATGCTCGCGGCGGCCGGAATGACCGGCGCCAAGGACCCGGCCGAGGCACTGCGCGACGGCTCGGCGATGGACGCCTGGCGTCTCATGATCACCGCTCAGGGCGGCGACCCGGACGCCGCGATGCCGACACCGAACGAGTCGCACGCCGTCCTGGCGCCCGCCTCGGGCGTGCTCTCACGCCTGGACGCGTACGGCGTGGGGGTGGCCGCGTGGCGGCTCGGCGCCGGGCGGGCACGCAAGGAGGACCCGGTCTCCCACGCCGCCGGCATAACGCTGCACGCCAAGCCGGGCGACGACGTACGCGAGGGACAGCCGCTGCTGACCCTCCACGCCGACTCGGCGAGCCGCTTCGACCGTGCCCTGGAGGCCCTGGAGGGCGCGTACGAGGTGGGCGGCGAGCCGGAACGCCTGCCCCTGATCATCGACCGGATCGCCTGACCCGCCGGCCTCCGCAAGACCGCCTGCTGCCGGACGTGCCGAGGCGGCACACGCCGCGCGTCGGGAGTGGGCCTGGGGCGGGTCGCCGCCACCCACACGCCGCCGCCGGCCGCCGCTGCCCAAAGGCGGACGAACGGCCGTACGAGCCGCGACACGTGCTGCACCTGTCAACCGGCATCGCCTGACCGAACCCGGCAAGGTCCTTGACTCCACCTGTTGATCCCCCGAAAGTGACACCTGATCAGTCCGGCACGCCGTAGGGGGAGGGCGGACCCCGCCCGCCCTGGGGGGGCCATCCCACTTTTATCCTCCGCGATCGGTGGATCGGGCGACAAGAGGGTTCCACAGGCTGTGGATGACTTGCCGCGGTGAGCGGTGGTGAGGAGTGTCGATGCGACTGTCACGCCTGGTCACGGCCGTGGTGACCCTGGGGATGATCGGCCCGCCGGCCGCCGTGCCAGCCGGTGCGGCACCGCCGCACGTCGTCGTCAAGGACGGGATGACCCAGCCCGCCTACTCCTACCAGGACGCGATCCGCGAGACCGTCTACGTGGACGCGCCCGTGGACAGCGACCATGACGGCAGGCACGACCGGGTCGCGGTGTACGTCACCCGCCCCAAGGAGACCGCCTCAGGACTCAAGGTCGCCTCGATCATGGAGGCGAGCCCGTACTTCGGCGGCACCATCGACGCTCCGTACCATCCCGCCGACGTCACCGACTACCCCAGGCTCGCGCCGTGGTCGCCGCCGACCGCCCCATGGTCACCGCCGAACTACAACCGCGTCTACTACGACAACTACTTCGTCTCCCGCGGCTACGCCGTACTGGCCGCCAGCACGCTCGGCACCGGTGACTCCACCGGCTGCCCCGGCGCCGTCAGCCCGGAGGAGACGACGGCGATGAAGACCGTCGTTGAGTGGCTGACCGGCAAGGCCAAGGCGTACGCCCCGAACGGCGAGCCGGTCACCGCCGGCTGGTCCACCCACAGCGTGGCCATGGCGGGCAAGTCCTACGACGGCACGCTCCCGCTGGCGACGGCCGCCACCGGTGTCGCCGGCCTGAAGACGGTCGTCTCCCTGTCGGGCGTCGCGAGCTGGTACGACTACTACCGCGGCGACGGGGGCGTGATCGCGCCCGGGGGATATGAGGGCGAGGACGCCGACCTGCACGCCAAGGTGGTGCTGACCCGCAAGGATCCCGCGGTGTGCGCCCCGGCCATGCACGCCATCGAGAAGCAGATGGACCGCGTCAGCGGTGACTACAACCGGTTCTGGGACGAGCGTGACTTCGCCAAGGAGGCCGGGAGGTTCCGCGCCAGCGTGTTCGTCACCGGTGGTCTGAACGACTGGAACGTCAAGCCCAACCAGTTCCTCAACCTCTGGCAGGCACTCGGCCGCGCGGGCGTGCCGCGCAAGCTCTGGATCCACCAGGCCCAGCACGACGACCCCATCGACGTACGGCAGCAGGTCTGGCTCGACACGCTCAACCGGTGGTTCGCCCACTGGCTGTACGGGGCCGCGAACGGCGTCATGTCCGAGCCGAAGGTCGACCTCGAGCGCTCGCCGGGGCAGTGGACCACCGCGGCCGACTGGCCGGACCCGGCGGCGCGTCCGGTCACGCTGCGCCTCGGCGGCGGCCAGCCGGGCACGTTGGGCGCCTCCGGCTCCACCGGCCGGCAGGGCTTCGTGGACGCGCCGTCCCGTACCGCCGAGCAGCTCAGCGCCGAGCCGGACCGGGCGGATCCGAACCGGCTCCTCTACCTGACCCCCGCGCTCAGCAAGCCGACGCGGCTCAGCGGTACGGCCACGGTGCACGTCCGCGCGTCGGTGGACGGCCGGTCGCCGTACCTGTCGGCGATGCTGGTCGACTACGGCACCGACACGCGCTTCGCCGGCTTCGCCAGCACGGGTGAGCAGTGGTGCTACGGCGACAGCGTCCCCGGCGACCCCGGGTGCCGGACCGTGAAGCGGTACGCCACGAAGCAGACGCCGTACCAGATCGTCACGCGCGGCTGGATCGACGTGCGCAACCGTCACTCATGGGCGCGGACCGAGGCGCTCTCGCCGGACCGGACGTACGACTTCGGCTGGCCGCTGGTGCCGTACGACTACGTGTTCAAGCCGGGCCACCGGATCGGGCTGGTGGTCATGGCGACCGACCACGAGTACACACTGCGCTATCCCGCCGGCACGAAGGTGTCCGTCGCGCCTGGTGACAGCGGCGTCCGCCTGCCGCTGTCGGCCGGGTGACAGGAGCCCTCACGGGCGCTCGGCGGGTAATGTGCCAGGCGTGACCAACCGGCCTGTGCTCGATGACATCCGGCGGGCCCCCAAGGTGTTGTTGCACGATCACCTTGACGGGGGGCTGCGCCCAGGGACCATTGCCGATCTCGCCCGCGAGACCGGCTATGACCGGCTGCCCACGACCGACCCGGACAACCTGCGCACGTGGTTCGCGGAGGCGTCCGACTCGGGTTCGCTGGAGCGCTACCTCGAGACGTTCGACCACACGGTCGGCGTCATGCAGACCGAGGAGGCGCTCACCCGGGTCGCCTACGAGTGCGCGGAGGACCTCGCGCGCGACGGCGTCGTGTACGCCGAGGTCCGCTACGCCCCCGAGCAGCACACTCGGGGGCTGCCGGGCGACGGGTCGCACGGGCTCTCCCTGGAGCAGGTCGTGGAGGCGGTCCTCAAGGGCTTCGCCGACGGTGGCCGCGACCACGGCATCCGGGTCGGCACGCTCCTGACCGCGATGCGCCACCAGGCCCGCAGCATGGAGATCGCCGAGCTGGCGGTCCGCTACCGCGACGCCGGGGTGGTCGGCTTCGACATCGCCGGAGCGGAGGCGGGCTACCCGCCCACCCGCCACCTCGACGCCTTCGAATACCTCCAGCGCGAGAACGCCCACTTCACCATCCACGCGGGTGAGGCGTTCGGGCTCCCGTCGATCTGGCAGGCGATCCAGTGGTGCGGCGCCTACCGGCTCGGCCACGGCGTGCGCATCATCGATGACATCACCGACCGCGAGGGCGAGCCGCCGCGCCTGGGCCGTCTCGCCGCGTACGTACGCGACAAGCGCATCCCGCTGGAGATGTGCCCCAGCTCGAACGTCCAGACCGGTGCCGCCAAGTCCATCGCCGCGCACCCCATCGGGCTGCTCCGGCGTCTCTACTTCCGCGTCACGGTCAACACCGACAACCGGCTGATGAGCGGCACGACGCTGTCGGAGGAGTTCGCCAAGCTGGTCGAGGCGTTCGACTACGGCTGGGATGACCTGCAGTGGTTCACGGTCAACGCCATGAAGTCCGCCTTCATCGGCTTCGACGAGAGGCTCGAGCTCATCAACGGAGTCATCAAACCCGGCTTCGCCCAGCTGAAATGGCGCTCGCGCCCATGAGCGCCGCCGTTTTCCCCAAGGCGCCGCCCGGGGCCAAGACCTTCATCGCCGGCGGCATCCGCTTCTGCGGCTGGGCCTGGATGGTCTTCGCCGCCCTGAACCTCGCCGACCTGATCTGGCGGGGCCGCGACCTGGCGTCACTGATCGCCGCCGCCGTCATGATCCTCGGCTGCGGCGTCGCGTACGCCGTCGCGTTGCGGCCGCGCATCGTCGCCGACGACGAGGCGGTGCGCTTCCACAACCTGTTCCGCGACGTCCGGCTGCCGTGGGAGTCGATCGAGCGCTTCGAGGGCGGCGACGCCGTGTACGCGCACGCCGGGGGCCGCCGGTTCCGCGCCTTCGTCCTCCAGACGTCTCCCCGCGCGCGGGCCAAGGCCGAGATCAAGGCCCGGCGCGAGGACAAGAAGCTGCCCGACGCCGTCGCCGAGTACGTACGGGATCGTACGGCGACGGACTTCGCCGTCGACCAGCTCCGGGAGGTCGCCGGGCGTCGCAGGGAAGACGGCTCTACGGGTGAGGCGACGGTGCGGTGGGCGTGGCCCGCGATCCTGGCACTGGCCGTGCCGGGCGTCTTCGCCGTGGTGACCATCGTCATCGCGATGATCTGAGTTCGTGGAGCGGACGACGGGATTCGAACCCGCGACCCTCACCTTGGCAAGGTGATGCTCTACCACTGAGCCACGTCCGCGTGACCCCGTCAGAATACCGGATTCTCAAACAAGTCCGGCGTCGTGCGCGAGCAATGCCACCTGCACGCGGTTGTTCAGCCCCAGCTTGGTGAGCAGCCGTGAGACGTGCGCCTTGACCGTCGCGACGCTCATGTACAGCTCGGCGCTGATCTGCGCGTTCGACTTGCCCTGCCCGATGGCGGCGACGACCTCGCGTTCGCGCTCACTGAGCTGATCGAGGAGCTCACACGCGGGACTCCGGTGCGCCTCGGTGACCTGGGCGATCAGCCGGCGGGTGACGCTGGGGGACAGGATCGGCTCTCCGGCCGCGACCTTCCGGATGGCGTTGATGATCTCGGCCGGTGGGGTGTCCTTCAGCAGGAACCCGCCCGCCCCCGCCCGGAGGGCCCGTACGACGTGCTCGTCCGCGTCGAACGTCGTGAGGATGATGATCTCCGGCGCGCCGTCGCGGCCACGGACCTGCTCGGTCGCGGCCAGCCCGTCGACCCGCGGCATCCGGATGTCCATCAGCACCACGTCAGGCGCGTGCTCGGCGACCAGCGCGCCGACCTTGTCACCGTCATCGGCCTCGGCCACGATCTGCACGTCGTCGGCCCCGGCCAGCATCATCGACAGCCCCGTACGGACCAGGGCGTCATCGTCAACGATCAGAACGCGGATGGTCACGCCGCTCAGACTAACCCCGCGTCCGAAGGATCAGCCCGTTTCACACCATCTCGGCGAATGCCCGGTCAGGCCGGCCAGGGTAGCCAGGCGTGCACGCGGAAGTCGCCCTGGCCCGTACGGCCGTGTTCGAGCCGGCCGCCGGCGAGCATGGCGCGCTCGGTGAGCCCGATCAGGCCCGCACCTGCTCCGGGGATCTCCGGAGCGGCCTTCACCAGCGGGTTGCGCACCTCGACCGTGAGGCCGGCGCCGGCGGCCCCGCCCACCATGACCCGAACGGTGGCGCCCGGCGCGTGCTTGCGCGCGTTGGTCAGGCTCTCCTGCACGGTGCGGTAGGCGCTGCGGCCGATGTTGGCCGGGACCACGGCGACGTCATGGAGCCGGTTCTCCCATGTGACCGCCATTCCGGCCCGGCGTGACTCGTCGATGAGCGCGGGCAGGTCGGTGAGGCTGGGTTGCGGGCGTTCGGGCGCGCCGTCGCCCGCGTCGTCGCGGAGCACCCCGATCACCTCGCGCAGATCCTGCAGCGCCTGGTGCGCGCTGGCCCGGATCACTCCGGCCGCCTGCGCGATCTCACGAGGGGACGCGTCGGGCCGGAACTCCAGCGCGCCCGCGTGCACGCTCAGCAGGGAGATGCGGTGCGCGAGCACGTCGTGCATCTCCCGCGCGATGCGGGCACGCTCCTGGTGCCGCGCCTGCTCGACCCGTAGCTGCTGTTCTGCCTCGGCCCGCAGCGCCCGGTCGCGCAGCGAGAGCACGAGCTGCCGCCGCGCGCGGACGAACATGCCCCACGCGACGACCGCACCGACCAGAACGACGGTCCACAGCACCGAGACCCAGTACGACTGTCTGGGGTCCGTGTAGAACATGGAGTAGACCGCGCTGGCGCCGATGTGCGCGGCGGCGACGAGCGCCACCGTACGGAAGCGCCGGTGGACGGCGACGGTGAACACCATGACCATCGCCACACCCGTGGACGTCACCGAGAACAGGCCGAAGACCGCGAGGGCGAGGGCGAGCGGCACCGGCCAGCGCCGGCGTACCCACAGCAGCAGGCAGGCAACCGAACCGAAGATCACGTCGGGTGGCCGCGGCGGGTGGTGGGCCGGGTTGGGGCCGTGGCCGGTGACGTAGAACATGAAGGCGCCGAACCCGGCAGCCAGCAGGAAGCACAGCACGTCGATCGCCCAGTCGCGGGCGGAACGGCGTACCCGGCCGTCGGCGGCGAGCAGCGCGGGCAGCAGCGATGGATGGTCGGGCCGGGGGGCCGCGATGCCGCTCATGCCTCCCTACGGTAGGCGGGGCCGCCTCGAGCCGATAGCGACCAAAGTCGACGCCCGCCTAGACCTCGGTCTGCCTACAGCCCGAGGATGCCCGCCACGGCCTCGCGCAGTGCCGTCAGTTCGGCGGCGGCCGCCGCGCGCGCCTCGTCGGCGTCACCGGTCACCGGGACGACGACCTCCAGGTAGCACTTGAGCTTCGGCTCGGTGCCGGACGGCCGTACGATGACGCGTCCGCCGCCGGACAGGCGCAGCCGCAGCACGTCGGCCGGCGGCAGGCAGCCGACGCCGGGCGCCAGGTCCTCCACAGACGTCACGGCACGGCCCGCGAGTTCGGCCGGCGGCGCCTCTCGCAGGCGCGTCATGGCTCCGGTGATGACCGACAGATCGTCCACGCGTACGGACAGCTGCGCGGTCGCGTGCAGGCCGAACCGCCGCGCCTGGTCCTCCAGGAGGTCCAGCAGCGTACGGCCTTCGGCCTTGGCCGAGGCGGCCATGGCCGCGACCGCGAGCGCGGCGCCGATGCCGTCCTTGTCGTGGACGGGCAGGCCGTCGTCGCCGCCGACGCTGTAGCCCAGCGCCTCCTCGTAGCCGTAGACGAGCCGGTCGCGGTCGGTGCCGGCCTTCATGATCCACTTGAAGCCGGTGAGCGTCTCGGCGTACCGCACTCCGTGCGCCGCCGCGATCTTGCTCAGCAGCGAGGAGGACACGATCGTCGTGGCCACCAGGCGGTCCGCGCCGTCCGTGTGGCTCAGGACGTACTCCGCGAGCAGCCCGCCGGCCTCGTCCCCGGTGAGCATCCGCCCGCCGGCCGCCACCGCGCACCGGTCGGCGTCCGGGTCGTTGGCGATCACCAGGTCGCGGTCCTTGCCGAGGGCCAGCGCCAGGTCCATCGCGCCGGGCTCCTCCGGGTTGGGGAAGGACACGGTGGGAAAGTCGGGGTCGGGCGTGAACTGCTCGGCGACGACGTCCGGCGCAGGGAAGCCGCACCAGTCGAACGCCCGCCGCAGCACCTCGCCGCCGACCCCGTGCAGCGGGGTGTAGGCGACGGTCACGTCACGGCGCGTGCCGAGCGGCAGCCGCGCCAGCGACCGCAGGTACGCCTCGACGATCGCCTCGTCCAGGATCCGCCAGTCGGCGCCACGGAGGAGTTCGTCCACCCGCCCCACCGCGTCGATCGCCGCGGAGATCTCCTCGTCGAGCGGCGGGATGATCTGCGCGCCGTCCTCCCAGTAGATCTTGTACCCGTTGTCCCGCGGCGGGTTGTGGCTCGCCGTCACCATGATCCCCGCGGCGCAGCCCAGATGGCGTACGGCGTACGCGAGGACCGGCGTCGGCAGCGCCCGCGGCATCAGGTGCACGGTGATGCCCGCGCCGGCGAGCACGGCCGCCGAGTCCTCGGCGAACACGTCGGACTTGTGCCGCGCGTCATAGCCGATGACGACGGAGAGGCCGCCGGTGGACGCCGCGAGGTCCTCACGGGAGGTGAGGACCGAGGCCAGCCCGGCGGCGGCGCGCATGACGGTGACGCGGTTCATCCGATTGGGCCCCGCGCCCAGCTCACCGCGCAGGCCGGCGGTGCCGAACTCCAGCTTCGCCCCGAACCGCGCCGCCAGCGCCTCCGGATCATCCAGGAGCGCCCGCAGTTCGGCACGCGTCTCCGCGTCCGGGTCCTGCTCCAGCCACTCCTCGGCCAGCGCTCTGTCGCTCACCGCGCCTCCCTCACAGGCTTCGTACGAGTTCGCCGAGCAGCCCGCCCATGCGCGTCGCCGCGGCGCGGCCCGCGGCCAGCACCTCCTGGTGGTCCAGGGGCCGCCCGGCGAGCCCGGCGGCGATGTTGGTCACGAGAGAGATACCCAGGACGTCGGCACCGCCCTCACGCGCCGCGATCGTCTCCGGGACGGTCGACATGCCGACCAGGTCCGCGCCGAGCGTGCGCAGCATGCGGATCTCCGCCGGAGTCTCGTACGAGGGGCCGGGCAGCGCGGCGTACACGCCTTCGTCCAGCGTCGGGTCGATCTTCTTGGCGAGCGCGCGCAGGGCCGGGGAGTACGCCTCGGTGAGGTCGATGAAGGTCGGCCCGGTGATCGGGTTGTGCCCGGTGAGGTTGAGATGGTCCGAGATCAGCACCGGGTCGCCGACCTTCTGCCGCTCCGGACGGGTGCCGCCCGCCGCGTTGGTCAGCACGACGGTGCGGACGCCGGCCGCGACGGCGGTGCGGACGCCGTGGACGACGGCCGCGGCGCCGTGCCCCTCGTACAGATGGGTCCTGCCGAGAAAGATCAACGCCTTCTTGGTGCCGATCTCGACGACCCGGATCCGCCCGTGGTGACCCGGCACCGCCGGTGGCGCGAACCCGGACAGATCGGTCATGCTCACCTCCGCCGCGTGCGTGCCCAGCGCGTCGGCGGCGGGCAGCCAGCCCGAACCCATGACGAGGGCGACGTCGAAGGAGTCGGCGGTGGTGCGCTCACGCAGCTCATCGGCTGCCGAGCGGGCGAGATCGTAGGCGTCGTTGCTCACAGGCGCCAAGATTACCCAGGTCTGAGGCGATTACCGATCAGTCGCCGAGCGACTTGCAGGGGCGGCTGCGCAGCTCTTTGACGTAGTCGTCCGGCGCCCCGGCCTTCTCCGCGGCGTCGGCGAGGATGCCCAGGTAGCGCGCCGACGGCAGGCCGCCCTCGTAGGCGTCGAGGACGTAGAGCCACGCGAGCGCGTCACCGTCGAGCGTGGCGATGCGTACGCGGATCTTGCGGTAGACGCCGAGCGCTGCGCCCTCCCAGCCGTCCAGCGCCTGCTCGTCGAGGTCCGGCACGTCGTACAGCACGACGAACACGTGCTCTCGGGACGCCTCGACGACGGTCGCGAGCGCGCCTTCGAAGCCGACGTTCTCCCCGCCGAAGGTCAGCCGCCAGTCCTTCAGCCAACCGGTCGTGCGCAGGGGGGAATGCGGAGCCCGCTGTGCCATCTGGTCGGGATCCATGTTGGAGGCGTACGCCGCATACAAGGCCACGGTCGCCCAGCGTACGGCCTGTACGGGCGCGGCGGCACGTTAACTCCCGGAGTGCGGGACAATGAAGCATGTGACACGCATAGCCATCATCGGAGGAGGCCCCGGCGGCTACGAGGCCGCCCTCGTTGCCGCCCAGCTGGGCGCCGATGTGACCATCGCCGAGCGTGACGGGCCGGGCGGTGCTTGCGTGCTGACCGACTGTGTGCCCTCCAAGACGCTCATCGCCACCTCCACCCGCATGGCCACCCTGTCCGAGTCCGCGTCGCTGGGAGTCCGGTTCTCCGGCGGAGACGACGGCGTGGTCGGCGGCCCGGAGGTCGACCTGCCGCTCGTCAACAAGCGGGTGCGTGAACTCGCCTGGGCGCAGTCCTCCGACATCGAGGATCGGATCGCCGCCGAGGGTGTCCGGATCATCCGCGGCCCCGCCCGCCTGGTCGACCCCCAGATCGTGGCCGTCGGCGACGAACGCGTCCAGGCCGACATAGTGCTCATCGCCACCGGGGCCACCCCGCGCGTGCTGCCCGGCTCCGAGCCCGACGGCGAGCGGATCCTCAACTGGCGTCAGCTGTACGACCTGCCGGCGCTGCCCGAGCACCTCATCGTCGTCGGCTCCGGCGTGACCGGCGCGGAGTTCGCCGGCGCGTACCTCGCCCTGGGCTCACGGGTGACCCTCGTGTCCTCCCGCGCCCACGTGCTGCCCAACGAGGACGAGGACGCCGCCCGCGTGCTCGAGGACGTCTTCCAGCGCCGCGGCATGGAGCTGCTGCCCCGCTCTCGCGCGGCCGGGGTACGCCGCACCGCCGACGGCGTCGAGGTGACCCTGACGGACGGCCGTACGGTCGAGGGGTCGCACTGCCTCATGACGGTCGGCATGGTGCCCAACACGCAGGGACTCGGCCTGGAGGAGGCAGGTGTCACCCTGGACGAGCGCGGCTTCGTACGGGTGGACAAGGTCTCCCGCACCTCGGCGCCGCACGTCTACGCCGCGGGCGACTGTACCGGCGTGCTGATGCTCGCCTCGGTCGCCGCCATGCAGGGCCGCATCGCCATGTGGCACGCCCTGGGCGAGGCCGTGCAGCCGCTCAAGATGGGCTGGGTGGCCTCGAACATCTTCACCGACCCCGAGGTCGCCGCCGTCGGCGTCACCCAGGCACAGATCGACTCGGGCGAGGTCCCGGCGCGGATCGTCAAGCTGCCCCTTTCGACCAACCCACGCGCCAAGATGCAGGGCTTCCTCGATGGCTTCGTGAAGCTGTTCTGCCGCCCCGCGACGAGCATCGTCCTGGGTGGCGTGATCGTGGCCCCCCGGGCGAGCGAGCTCATCCTGGGCCTGTCCATGGCGGTCCAGCAGCACCTGACGGTGGACCAGGTCGCCCATACGTTCGCGGTGTACCCCTCGGTCTCCGGCAGCATCACCGAGGCGTCCCGTCGCCTGATGCGGGAGTCGGCCTACTAGCTTCGCGGTGGCCGACGGACGGCTCGACGGCGGCGCGGTGCGGATCGGTGACACCGTACGCCGGGCGGCCGGTCCCTGGCCCCCCGGCGCTGCTCGCGCACCTCGCGGACAGGGGTTCGCCGGGGCGCCGCGTCCGCTGGGGTACGACGAACAGGGCCGCGAGGTGCTGACCTACCTCGAGACCGTTGGGGGCGCCAAGCCGTGGCCCGCCTGGGCGCACGCGCCGGAGACGCTCGAGCGGGTCGCACGCTGGATGCGGCTTACCACGAGGCGGTCGCCGACTTCGTTCCGGAAGCGGGTCGTGGACCATTCCGAGGGCGTACGGCGCTTGGCCGGGGGCGGTGATCCGCTGTTCCGAGCTCTGGTGGCACAGGGCACCTGTGACGACTTGGACCGGGCGGTCGCGGAGTTGTCCACAGGCTGTGGATGAGTCAGTGCGGCGGATGGCCGCGGTCGGGATCGTCGGGGACCGGCAGGCCGTGCTGGCGCAGCCTCGCCTGCCGGATGTCCCTGGAGTTGATCACGACTACGAAGGTGCTGCCCACCAGGGCCAGCGCGCCGACGGCGATCCGGATGCCCCACTCGGCGGGTAGCAGGCCGAGCAGCACGCACAGCGGCACCATGAGAACGAGGTGGCGGACCATCATGCGGCCGCGCCACCCCGCGTCGGTCAGGTCGTGCCTGACCCAGCTGTGATTGTCGGTCGGCAACCGGAACCCCGCGGCGTACCGGAGACGCCGCAGGGGACCCGGATCACCGGGCAGCCGGGTCAGCGGGGACCTCTCTTACCAGTCGCCCCCGCCGAAGTCACCGCCACCGAAGTCTCCACCGTCGAAGCCGCCGAAGTCACCGCCGCCGATGTCGAAGCCGCTGTCACCGCCGCCGTCGCCACCACCGCCGCCATCGCCGTATCCGCCGCCGTACCCGCCGAAGCCGCCACCGAAGCCGCCACCGAACATCGAACCGAGCGCCGTACCGATCAGGATGCCACTCAGCATGTCGCCGCCGCCGAAGCCGGAGTAGTAACCACCGGCGTACGGCGCGTAGCTCGGTCCGGCGTCCCAGTACGGCCTGCGGGAGCCACCGACGGAGACGAGCCGGGTGTCCGGGTCCTGCCCGGACAGCACGCGCTGCGCGTCCGCCGCGCAGGCGGGCACCGAACGCGGTGCGCCGCCGGGAGGCGCCCAGGAAACGTCCTGCACGGACGGGCCGTGCTGCGGGTTGAAGAAGCAGGGAGCGCGCCGCTCGGGCACGGGACGGCCGTCGACCCTGGCACGTACCGTGGTCATGAAGTAGCGGCCGTCCTCGAGAGCGGTCGTGACGTTTCGCATGTCCTCGGGCCGCTGGGCGCCGTCGGCCGCGGCCTTGGCCCGGTCGTATGAGTCCATCGCCTTCTGGTAGTCATCCCGGGCGGTCGAGTCGAGGTCCGGATCCATGACGTTCAGGTTGAGCGCGGAGATGTCCTCACCGAGGCGCGTGACGTCCTCGTACACGCTCTCTTTCAGCTCGGCCAGCTCCCGCGCCTTGCGCTGCTTGCGACGCCGGGATACGAAGATGATCGCGCCGACCCCGCCGGCGACGAGCAGGACGAGGATCGCCAGAACGACCGCCGTGCCCGCCGCTCCACTCGACTTCTTGTCCTTCACGGCCTTGTCGAACGTCTGGTCGAGGTTGAGCAGCAGACTTTTGAGATCGGAGGACTTCCCGCGTGCCTGCGCGACGAGGTCGCTGATCTTGTTCTTGTCCAGACCGTCGTGGGATCCAGCAATGATCTTGGACCCCTGGCCGTCGACCATGATCAGGGTGCCCTTCCGGCCCAGGGCACGGTCGAGCTGCGTCAAACCTGCGGCGCTGACCCGCTCGGTCTTGACGACCGCGATCCGGATCGTGGACTCGTCGTCCTTGAGCGCACTGATCACGGCCTGCTGGTCGGAGGCGGGCAGACTCGCGCCCGCGTCCTGTGACAGGTAGAAGCGCTGGGACTTCAAGCCCTGGACGACGCTGTTGAACGGATCAGCGCCGGCCGGGGCCATGAATCCAAGGAGCAAGGCGACGATCGCGGCCAGAACGGCGGGAATCGTCATACGGCGTATCTTCATGAGGCCTTCATGGTGATCAGTTTTGCATTTGTTTTACTACGACGGACGAACCAGGGGTGTGGTTGGTTCCGCTCGGACGCACGCAAGATCCCCCGGGCCCCCTGGAACTTAGCCCTTAACACCCCCCACGCTACGCGCGAGACCGGCTGGCAGGTACGAAGTCCGTCCACAGCCACCCGCCCCTGCGTACCCGGTGAGCCCACGACGCACCCCTGCAGGCCCTCGGGCCACGCTACGCACGACGTTCCGGCGCGGACACGCCCGGACGCGCCGACACAGGGACCCGTTTTCGCTGGCCAAGCGCCACCCCCTGAACGCTGTGAGCGGCAGTCCACGCCCACCCGCCCCCGCCTACCCAGCGAACCCCACGGCGCACCCTGCACGGACCTTCGGCGAAGGAAACGGCGCGACGTACGGCGCTGCGGTGTTGGCGCCCCCGGGACGCCCGTTGCCGTCTACCAAGAGCCGGCGCCTGGGCACCGCGAGTAGCCATCGTCGTCCCGCCAGATGCCCCGACCCGCTTTCACCGGCGCCACCCGTTCTCGCTGCAGCACTCGCATCCGTCGTGATTCGCACCAAGCCTCGGCACGAGACGTCCAGCCCCGCTCGTAGCCCAGGGGCGTTCGTCCAGAGGTACTCCCACCTCACCGTGGCTCGGGCGCACCGTCGCCGGCCTTTGCTGCGCATCGGTCTTGCCGCGTAGGTCGAGACCTGCCATCCCCACGCAGCGTCCTAGTCTCCCGAGGGGACCTTCGGTTCCCCCGTGACCACTTCCGCCAGGACGACGGTGGCCGCACCGCCGGACGGTCCCATCGCCCAGCGGCTGTCAGGCGTCCTTGATCTCGCAGATCACCGCGCCGCTGGACACGGTCTGGCCGACCTCCGCGGACAGGCCGCTGACGGTACCGGCCTTGTGTGCGGTGAGGGGCTGCTCCATCTTCATCGCCTCCAGCACCACGATGGGATCGCCCGCCGCGACCGTGGCGCCGTCCT
>JAOPYG010000016.1 GCA_025964685.1 Actinoallomurus sp.
TCGCCGGCGATGAGGCGGCGGGCGCGCGCCGCCGCGGTCGTTCCGCCCGCAGTCAGGGCCGGAGCCGGGACAGGGGCCGCCTCGGCGAGTGCCAGCAGCGCGGCGGCCACCGTGAGGGGCCCGGAGCGCTTCGCCGCCGCGTCGTCGGCGGCCAGCTCGGCCAGCCGGCCGATCTCCTCGCGGGCCACCGCGAACGCGCGTACGTGCGGGAACGCCTGGACCAGAGCCTGTGCCGTCGTCCGCATCAGGTGATGGCGCTGGCTCAGGTGGGCGCGCTCGTGGGCGATGACCGCGGCGACCCCGCGGTCGTCGAGTGCGGCCAGGGCCGCCGTGGTGACCACGACACGGCCGGGCAGGCAGTACGCGGCCGGTGCGGCGTGGTCGATGACGGTGACCCCGAGCCGGTCGTCCGCGCGGCCGAGTACGGCCAGGGCGTCGAGCTGGTCGCCACGCCGGCGACCCGCGGCGGCGCAGGTCCTGGCAAGGCACCACGCGATGCGCGCGATCACGGCGAGCGCGGCGGCGGCGATCACGACGGCCAGCACGGCTCCGGCGGGAGTGGTGGGCGGCGCGCACGGCCAGTGCGACGGTGCGTGGCACGCCCGCGCGGTGCCGCCGTCGCGCGTGGCGGACACGGCCGCCGTCACACCGGCCAGGAGCACGGAACCGATGATCGACAGTGACAGGGCGTACCAGCAGAGGATGGCCAGCCGCGGAGCGCGCCGCGTCCATCCCGCGCGTCGGAGCACGGCCGTGCCGGCGGTCGCGAGGAGGACCGCGTAGCCGAGGAGGGACAGCGTGCCGGTCATCGCCCGGACCGCCCCTCGGCCTTCGTGGCCGCCTCCAGCGCCCGCCGGACCTCGGTCATCTCCTCGGACGTCATGTTCTCCATGAAGTGGACCAGCGCGGCGGTGCGATCCGCCGCGGAATCCAGCGCCTCGTCCATCAGCCGCGTGGTGTAGTCGTCCCGGCTCGCGGCCGGCCAGTAGCGGAATGCCTTGCCGTGCTTCTCGCGGGCGAGCCAGCCCTTGCGGTAGAGGATGTCGGTCACGGTGAGGACCGTGTTGTACGCCGGAGCAGGGTCACGCGCCAGCCGGTCACGGACCTCACGGACGGTGATGGCCTTGTCCGCCCCCCAGACGACCTCCATGATCGCCGCCTCGAGCTCGCCGAACCGCGGCATCGGACGCCTCCCTCGTAGACCTAAGCCGGATAGTACATCGGCTTCACAGACCGGAGGGGAAGACGTACGACGAGGGCACCTTTGGGCGGGCGCTCGCCGGCCCGTACACGAGAGCGATCTCCCGGTGCGGGGCCAGCTCGATGTTCGCCGGATCGCCGCTCTGCCTCCTGCCGTCCACATAGGCGGTCAGCGTCCGTCCTCCGCCGGTCTTGAGCCCGCCGAGGTCCGTGGCGTCGAGGTGGAGGCCCCACTCGGTGAACAGCTGCCCGAGCACGTACCGCTTCCCCGTGGTCGGCGCCTCGACGTGCAGGACCCCGGTGGTGTCGTGCGTGTGCAGCTCGGCCATCTCCTGTCCGGAGGTGGCGATGCCCAGTCCGGCGGGTACCGAGACCGGCCTGTCGTCGATCAGGATGTCGAGGTGGGCGTGGAAGTGCCGGGCCGTTCCCTCCATGGGCGCCACCGACAGGCCGATCGCCCGTGCCCGGTCCGCCGTGTCGGCCGGGCGAGGCCAGGCGGCCCGCGCCGCCGGGGTCTGGTGGTGCCCCGATCCCTGGTGGCCTGCCGCCACCGCCAGGGATCCCCCGACGACGACGGCAACGCCGCCGCTTACGGCCGCCAGGATGACCCGGCGTCGCCGTCGCCGCGCCTCACGGGCGGCCTCGATCCGCTCCCGCGCGCTCGGGCGCTTCGCCCTGCCACCCGCGCCCGGCCCCGCCGCCGTCTTCCGTGTCGCCATGGCCCCCGCTCTCCTAGCCAACTAAGGCGCTTAGTTTATCGTTCGGATGGTGGTCCCCGTTACCGGATCCGCCGACACCGTCGGACGTTGTTGCAACCCTGTTAATCCTGCTGATCACCGTTGTGCTGCCGGAACGCTCGCTTTAACCTCGCTCCGACGTGACCGTGAGCCGACAGTGACCGATGGGACCCGAGTGGACGCTTCGCCCCCTTCCTCACACCAGCGGATCCCTTCCGGGTGGCGGGCGCCGAGGCGAAGTCTTATGGCGGGCGGCACGGCCTGCGTGCAGATCACCATGGCCACCCGCACGTTCGACGAGCGGGGCGAGCCCGTCATCACGTTCGCGTCGGTCGACCGGCCACTCCCCTCAGCACAGGCTCTGGAGGATCCGCTCCCCGCCGGCCCCGCCCGCCCGATTCCCTCCGGCCCCCGCCCACTGCCCACGACGGTCACGGTGTGGTTCGACGAGGGTTCCAAGAGCCTCGACGCACGGGCCGGCGCGCGAATAGACGAGGCCGTACGGAAGGCGAAGGCCTTCATCGGGGAGACCGGCCGCTCGCTGCGGATGACGACGATCGGTTTCGGCAACGGCTACGTGTACCGGGGCGCCGGGGCGCAGCTTCCCGGCGGCCGGTGGGCCGACGCGGTCCGCGCCCGGCTGGACCGGTTGCGCGACGGCCGGGCGCAGGTCACCGGCAGGGAGCGGGCGGACGCCGTCCACGACCTGGTGAGCACGGCGCTGGGCGGGGCCGGCACGGTCGAGCTCGAACCGGCCCGATCGGGCGGTCGCGGCCCTGCCACCTTGGACGCCGCGGCCCGGCGGCGGGTGGAGATCCGCTTCGACCTGGTGAACCCCGTCGACGCCCCTGCCTCCGGTTCCGCGACCGAGCCGTCCGGTGGGAATCCGGCCACGGCGGCCTGGGTATCAGCGGACCCCACGTCCGAATCGGAGCCCGACACCACCGACCGCGAGAGCATCGCGTCTACGGGGGACGACGCCGAGTCGCTGTACTCCCAGGACGACGAGGGCCGCGCGGGCCTCGCCAGGTGGCTCGGCGAGGTCGTGGCCGCGCTGGAAGAGCTGACGTCCACCGACACCGGCCCGAGCACGGCCGTTCCGGACGAGGCCCTGGCGAAGAACCCGCTGCTCAGGGCACTCGAGGCGAACCGCCGCACGCTGGCGGACCAGGCGGCGGCGGCACGGCGGTCCATCGACGAGGCGAGGGCGGTCCTCGCCGGCCTGGACGACGCCGGAGCCGCGTGGCCGGCGACGGTGCGTCCGCTGGTCGAGCGGCTCCCGGACGAGGCCGACGCGCTCCGGCAGGCACTGCACGATCGCGAGCGGATCCTGCGCCTGCAGGACACGGTGGTCGAGCTGCGCCGGCTCGTGGACGAGACGGTGGCGTCGGGCCGAACCCGCCGGCGGCTGGACCATGACGTACGCCGCCTGGAGCTGGACGCGGCGCGGGAGTTCCAGGACGCGCCGGGCGACGCTGACACGCTCGCGCTGGAGGAGCGCTCGTCGGCGATCCGCAGGCGGATTGCCGACGCGGTCGTCCGGCGCGAGGCCGGCCTCGTGCTCCGGGCGGAACGCCAGGCGGTCGCCCGGCGCACCACGGAGACCCTGACGTCGGCGCGCGAGCCGAGCCCGACCCAGGTGGCCCGATCTCTGGAGACCGCGCTCGTCCAGCGGGACGACCTGGCGGAGATCACACCGCGCAGCGATGGCACATGGCCCCAGCGGCTGGCGTACTTCTGGCTGGTCCATCGCCGCGCCCAGCTCGACGTCTCCCTCCTCGGCCTCGATCCGGCCGGGCGGCGGGAGAAGCGGGCGGAACTCCGGATCCTCTACCTCGCTCTGCACCAACGCCTGAGCGAACTGCTGCTGGCCGAAACGGTCACGGACGAGACCGTCGAGGCGGAACTCGCCGGGCTGAGCGACGCCCTGCTCCACGCCGCCACGCCGATCGACCAGGTGCGGCGGGACTGGCTCCGCACCGGCACCCAGCCATGGGAGTCCGCCCCGGCGGGGCCCGCCGCCGAGTACCGCATGCCGGCCTACCTTCGCGGCTCACTCGGGCCGGAGCTGGTGCGGAACGTGGCGCCCGAGCTGGTGACGGCGTTCGCCGACGAGGTCATCGCCCTGCTCCCCGGATGGCTGCGGGCCCGCTACACCGACCGCGTCCGCGCACAGATCACGGCGGAGTGGCTCGCCGGCAACTGGGCGAACGCCGCCGGCGGGGTCCTGCCCTTCCGCGTGGGACCGTTCCAGGTGACGCTGTGGGCGCGGATGGGCGACGGAGACCAGCTCGGCGACGAGATCCACGTACGGCCCAAGCACAGCACGGCCCTAACCACGGGTTCTCGCGCCGCCCGGGTCCACTCGTACATGTCCGACGCGACGCTCAACGTGGCCTGGGCGCTTGACGCCTTCGGCGGCGAGCACCTCGGCGTCCTCGACCTGCACGGCCATGACGCCTTCGCGGGCGTGGCGACCTGGGGCTGGGCCGACCACTACGAGAAGCCGCAGTCCGGGTACGGCATGCGGCTGGACCAGACGGTCAAGGGCAGCAGCTACCGCGCGGTGCCGTTCGGGCTCAGCGTCCAGGCCTTCGCCAAGGTCGAGGCGGTCGGGTTGCCGGGCTTCTCGTGGTCCCGGGACAACACGGCGGCCGCGCCGATCCTCAGCAACGGCGTGGAGCTCGCGGTATCGCGCGAGGTGCTCTACCCGGTGAACGAGGCGGCCCGGGCCCTCACGCGTTCGGTCTTCCCCGGCCTGCGCGACGGCCGCTGGGAGCCGGTGCCGGCGAGCCGGGTGGCACGCGGCGAGCCGATCCGCCCGCCGCGCTGGTCGTGGGTGCAGGCGTTCGACGGAGCCCGTGAGCTCGCGGCGGCGGTCGCCCGGGCCCTGGGCGCCCGGCCGGGCTCGGAGCTCGAGCGCCGGATCCAGGCGGCGATCACTGCGGAGACGGTCATCGCGGCCTTCCCGCTGGCCCGGAGCAGACGGGGATGGGAGATCACGCTCGGTGCGCCGGGCGATGGGCCGAACGCCGTCACGGTGCGGTTCGAGTTCACCGACCCGGGTCTGGTGCTGCGGGGCGACACCGCGACGTGGGCCGACTGGGCGAACACCCTGAAGACCTACCAGGACGTCTTGACGGCGCACGCGGACATGATCGACATCCCGCCGACGTTGCTCTTCGCGGCGTTGCAGCTCTACGGCGGCAGGGCGATCGGAGACTACGACCCGAGCTTTCAGATGCTGACCTATGCCATGCCGTGGGTCTGGCGCGAGGCCGTGCGGGTGACCTCAGGGCTGAGCGGCGAAGCCGACGAGCTGTCCAGCGTCCGGCTGGTCGGCGAGCCGACCGCGCTCGTCGCGGTGAAGACGAGAGCGGTGATCGAGCGCGCGGGAGGCTCCCCGACGGCGGTCGACCTGTCCGATGCCGGAACGACGCTACGGGTGCTGGACCGGGATCTGCAGCGGTGGTTCGGTGACGAGCTCCCGCCGCTGCCCCGTGAGCCGGAACCCGCCGCCGAGACACCGGAACCGGTCCTGCGGGCGCCGGAGACGCTCGACCGGTGGTGGCCGGGGTGGCTGTGGATCGCCGAGATCGGCGAGAGCCTGGAGAACCTGTACGGGCCGCTGGTCGACCAGATCAACCAGCGGTATCCGGGCGCCCTGCCGTACCGGGCGCCGGGCCGGCACCGCCGGTGGGTGACCAGCCCGATCGCCGAGGCGAACCTGCGGGCGTTGAAGCGTGCCCTGACCGCGGATCAGCTGGCCACGGGCCTGCCGAGGATGCGGGCGGAGGACGTGATCGTCCCCCTGCAGTGGAAGCAGTACGCCGGCCTGACCCGCCAGGTGTACATGCGGCTGCGCGCGAGGCCGGTCGGCCGCCCGGCCTACAAGTACCGGATGCCGGACGGTGAGCAGGACTTCTTCACGATCAACACGCACGACCTGACCGGATCGAGCGAACAGCTCTGGGGCAGCTGGTGGGGCCTGCAGTTCGTCTTTGGTGTGGGGGCGCTGAGCGCGGGGCTGCTGGAGGCGACCGAGTTCCGGCCGATCGTCGCGGCGCGCCTGGCCAAGACCCTGGGCATCACGTCCGGTCACGTGCTGTGGTCACTGTTCGGCGCCGCGATCGACGACCTGGCGGTCTTCGGGCAACGCGTCGAGATCGAGGTGAGCCTGAGCGCCGATCCCGTCCCGCGTGACCCGACCCTGTCCATCCCCGGCGCCTACCCGCCGGACACCGAGGACGAGGGCGTCATACCCGGCCAGCACGTCGTCGACCTCCCCGAGGACACGGAGGACCGGCCCGGGCACATCGCCGTGACGATTGAACGCGAGGACCCGAACGTCAGCGTGACCCCTGACGGACGGATCGTCGCCGCGGACGACATCTCCTTCACCATGCCGGTGCAGCTGACGCAGAAGCCGGCCACCGGCGCCGACGGCCAGACCACCTGGGTGCCCTTCTACGACATGCGGGGCGACCGGCCGGTCTGGACCGTCGAGCAGGGGCCCGAGTGGCCCGACCAGTCGGTGCTCCTGCCCCGCCTGGGCGGGCTCCAGGCGGAGATCGAGCAGGCGTTCACCGGGCGGTTCAACGTCCGGCTGCCGGCGTGGGAGCAGGTTCGGCTGGCCGACGCCATCCACCTGCTGGCCGCCCGCATCCAGGACCTCCAGCACCCACCGGCGGGAGACGAAGAGGGCTGGCCGATCTGGGAGGGCAAGGTCGAACACCGCGAGCGGGACGTCCTCCACGGGCGGTGGAGCGGGACCGGCGCGGGAGTGCGGGCACGGGCCCGCGTGGTGCGGGCCGAGACCGCGGCGCTCGCCGACAGCTTCGGCGTCTACAACGAGTACGGCGGCCTGGACCTCCATGGCCTGTACGACGAGTCCGGTCGAGGCGGGCAGGTCGGCCTGCGGGTGCGGTTCCCCATCCACGCGGACGAGGACACCACGGTCACCCCCCAGCCTCAGGTGCTGCGGAGATTCGAGAGGAACCGCGGCGAGAACTCCGAACACTCCGGCTCCCGGAGCCGGATGACGCTGGACGTGGCGATGGGCACCAGCTTCATGGCGCTCGGCCACGCCTGGATCGAGTTCGACTTCACCCTGTCCGTGGACGGTTTCGCCCCGGACGCCGGCCGAGGCGTCACCGTCGAACGCGACGGATGGTTCGTGCACAGTTCCGAGCAGGCCGACGAGCTCGGTCTGGTGCCGGCGCATCGCAAAACCGGCGGCGCCGAGCCGGATACCGGCGCATCCGGGGACGGCGAGCGGCAGGGCGACGCTCCGGAGCCCGCCGGCGACACCACGGTGGCGCCATGGCCGGGTCCGCGTGTGCGGGACCGGGAGCTGTACGTACCGGGATGGCTGCTCGACGGTGAGCACGGCATCGGCAACGCGGGCGTGTACCGGTCGCCGCGAACGCGGGAGTTCGCTAAGAAGATCTACAAGAAGGTCCAGGCGGCATGGGGGCACCACGTCGCGGCGGAACTGGACAAGGAAGTCATCAAGGCTCTGTCCTCGGCCGGCTCGGTCGCGGTGATCGACGGTGGCCTGGCGTTCGACGTTCCGCTCCCCGCCCACTTCCCGATCGTGCGGACCGGCAGCCTGCGGGTGCTACTCAAGGGCCGCCTGACGGAGCCCGGCTACCAGGGCATCAGCCTGGACCGGTTCTACTCCGGCTTCCAGGCCGGCGCCGAGCGTGTCATCGAGAAGAGCCGCGACCGGCGCGACCGGTGGGCGGCCGACCTCCGTGGCTGGATCATTCATGAGCTACACCCCCAAGCGGCCGGATGGCCCAACTCCTTCTGGTACAACCACACCTACAGCTACGGCACGCAGCACGAGCGCGCCGAGAACCGGTCCGACGGCACCGAGTCCAAGGTCTCGCACACCGCGAACGACAACTCGGCGCTGAACTGGTTCGGCATCGACTTCACCGCCGACATCGAGCTGAGCCATGCGCCGGCCCTGCTGTTCGACAGCCTGGCGTTCGTCGCCTGGCACGCCTCACGGCCCGTACAGCACCTCGTGCCCGCACTGAGCTGGTCGTCGCACAGCTCACGGTCCCTGCACGTCGAGCACTCCCAGAACGGCAAGGCCGTACAGCTGCACCTCGACCCTCACCTGATGACCCCGGAGCCGCCACCGCGGCCCCGGCCGACCGTGCCCCCACCTGCCGCTCCCCCGGCCTCCCCACCCCCCCTGCCGACCGTCCTGGACCGCAGAATGCCCGGGAGGCTGTCGGACGCGGCGCGACGGGACCTCGGCGTGACGGCCCCGCGCCGTCTCCGCGCCGGCACGCGGGCCGGCACCCTGCGCCAGGGTTTCCTCATCCCGGCCGAGGCGCTCGAGGACGCCCAGCTGATCGGTCTGCCCGGGCTCGACGAGCTGCAGGGACTGGCCAGCGACCTCATGGGCGCGCCTGGAGGCGAGTCCTGGTTCTACGCATGGGGCGACATCTTCCGGCAGCTCACCTCCACGATCACGCAGCGGCAGCTCTCCGGCCGGCCGGTCGACCTGTTCGCCGCCGGCGGCTTCGCCATCCCGATCCGGGAACCGGGCCGGTTCGGCGGTCGCCTCGGCACACTCACCCTCGCCGTGCAAACGCTGGAGTTCGCGTTCGACACCACCACGCCCGAGGTGATGATCCGCAACCTGAACAACCGCGCGTCGGTCGTCAGGACCAGCGGCGGCCGTAGCAAGGTGATCTTCCACTCGCCCTGGGCGCTCCTGGACTTTCAGGTCGGCGGCCGCCCGATCGACGGCAACAACGCCGCCGGCGGCTTCGTCGGTGTGGACCACCTGGGCATCGACTCCACCACGACGGCCGACCGCGGCACCAGGACGATGCTCGAACGCGGCCCGAAGACCAGTGGCCGGAACGTGACGACGGTCGGAGTCAAGCCCACCTACCTGCTGATCTGGCAGACACCTCGGGGTGACACGTCGTTCGTGGAGTACACCCCGCCCGTCGACGCCGAGAACGGCGCCCTGCTCCGGGTGCCCACCGAGAAGCTCGACCGGTGGCGGGACGCCGAGTGGCACGATCGCCGCCTCGGCCCGGCGCTGCCGATGTTCGACCGGATCACCGGGGCGATCGGCGATGCCGCGTCGTGGCTCCGGGACATCTGGTGGCCCGCCGAGACCTCGGCCGGCGAGGCGGCCGAAGTGCCGGATCGCGCCCTGATCGAGGGCGACTACACGGTGGGCTATCCGCCGGCGTACGAGGAGAGGGCCCGGCGGTACGCCGACGCGACCCGGGAGCGGATCCTGCGCTTGGCGCCACGCGAGGGCGGCCGGCTGACCGAGGACGAGGAGATTGCGCTCGACGCCGGAGTGGGCGAGCTCATGGAGCCGCACTTCCGCGCGGCGCTGCGGCACGCGGGCATCGCCGAACGACCGGTGCCGCCCAACGGCGACTGTTTCTTCGAGACGTTCCTCAGCGATGACGTGCCGGCCTCGGTCGGGCAGCGGATGCGGTACGTCCTCGGGGCGGAGCCGACGGTCGCCGGCATCCGCCGCCACATGGCCGACTTCCTGGCGGCGGAGTTCGAACGGGCCGACCGTGATCCGGACGCCGCGACAGTGATCGCTCCGCTGTTCCCGTACGCGGCGACCGGCGACCCGGACGCGCGGGCCTGGCGGGCGCAGTACGTCGACGACATCAGGCGCATGGGCTCCTACGACAATGAGGCCTCCGACCGGGTGCCGGAGATGTTCTCGCTGATCTTCGGTATCCCGCTCGACGTATGGCAGCCGCGGTTCCGCTACGCGATCGGCTGGTCGCCCGAGGACGCGGGCGGCGTCCCGCTGCCGGTGATCCGCGACGGCGCGCACTACCAGCTCGCCGTCCAGAGTTCGTCGCGGGAGCCGACGCTGCGCGCTCCGGCCGCGAATCTCCGTCGCGCCGGCGTCGCCCCCTACACCGGCCCGCCCGTGCCGGAGCCCGTACTCGAGCCCGTGCCGGACAGTGTTGGTGGTGCCGCCCCCACGCCGCCGGGAGAGGGCGACCGCACTGCGCGGTTCGCTCCCATGTACCTGGACGCGCCGCGGCCGGCGAAGGACCCCACCGCGGCGGATCAGGAGCAGGAGCAGGGCCTGGCCGCGTTCGCCGGCCGACCAGGGGCCGGTCTGCTCGGCGGGTCACGGGACGCAGGAGTCGAACCGCTGGAGGCACACTGGCCCCTCGGCCGGCCGGTGACGCTGGCGGAGCCTCGCTTCGGGGGCGTCCGCGAGACGGAACACACCGCGTCCGCCGCCGGCCCTCGGCCGACGGGCGTCTACCGCCTCAGCGGCCGGTACCCGAACAGCTCCGCGGCCTTCTCGTACGAGGTCACCGCGGCGGGGACGATCAGCGGCGCGGACGGCATGCGAGTGCCGGGCGGCGGCTGGGTCCGATACGGCGACGACTTCGTCCAAGTGGCGACCGGTGTGCTGCTGCGCGGAGACAGCGGCTGGATCGGCCGCATCGCCAACTGGGACACCTTCGCGTCCCGCCTGTCGCCGCAGCATCTGCCGGAGTACGCCGTCCACATCGACGACGGCGACCTCTCCCTCGTTCCCCGCGATGCCTCCGGGACCGGCCGCGCGGTCCACCTGCCGCTGACCGTCGAGGTCCCTGCCGGGACCACGGCGGCGGAGCGTCCCGGATTCGGCCTCGGCGGTGTGCCCGCCGGCGTGGGCTGGGCGCAGGCGCGATGGGCACGGTCGTGGGGACTGCGCTTCGGCGAGGTCCGGACCGGGTCGCTGTACGAGGCGGTGCTGGCGGCGAACGGCGGCCTGCTCGCCGTCGGCGACGGCCGCCAGGTGATCCGTGACGCCGACGAGCTGCGTCACGTCCTGAGCGAGCGGATGACCGTCGAGTCTCCGGCGACGGCCATCCGCCGATGGCCGCGGCTGGTCACGGCCTATCTCTCGGCCGCCGAAGCGATGGTCCGGGAAGGGCTCGGCGACGGTGAGCTGCCGGCGGAGCAGACCGAGCGGATCGCGGCGCAGATCGACGGTGGCCAGGCGTGGCAGCAGATCGTGGCCAGCGTGCGGCGGGCGGGGCACTGGGACGAGCTGGAGAGCCTCGTCGCCCCGCTCCTGCTCAGCGAGTATCTCGGCCTGAGCCTGCTGGTCGTGGGCGCCGACACGCGGATGGTCCCGTACGGGTCCGGTCCCCCGCTCGTGGTGGTCGCCACGCCCGTCGGCTCTGGCGGGGCGCTGCGCTGGGCCGGAGCGCCGGCGGACGGCCCGGGCCCGGTGCTCGGTGGGCTGACCGGAAGGCAGGTGGCCTGGGCCGCGGACGCCGGGTTGCGCTTCGTCGGTCACGATCGCGCCGGTGGCGACTTCTTCGACGCGTTGGTGACCGCGGGACGCGTCTCCGGCGCGGCGCCGCTGTTCGGCGATGCGATGGAGCTCCGGCGTGAGCTCGTACGGCGAATGCGTGTCGACGCCGGGCTCACCGGTCCCGGGGACTGGACGGTGATCTCGGACGCGTATGTGCGCGCCCGGATGGGCCGGCTCGCCGGTGACGGCGACCCGGGTGACGGCTCGCGAGCCGCGTTGGAACGGGAGATCCGCCGCGGACTGAACGACGGTGACGCCTGGCAGGAGATCATCGCCGAGATCCAGGACCCGGCGCGCGGGGACGCGCTGACCGGCGCGCTGCTGCCCCTGCTCATGCGCCGTTACCTGGGGATGGACGTCAGGGTCATCGCGGCGGACGGCGGCGACGTCGATGGTCCGGGCGTCACGCTGGCCCAGGTGACCGGCGGCGACGGAGGCGGCGACAGGCCAGGATCCACCGCGTGGGCGGGGCTCGCGCCGGTGCCGGAGCCGCGCGCCGCGGGCGCCGGCACACGTCCGGCTCCCGTGGCCGGCGGGTGGAGCGAACCCGGCCCGGATGATGATCTCGCCGGGCTGACCGGCGAGACGGACGGCCCCCCGCAGGACGGCCCCCCGCAGGAGCCGGCGGACCCGCCGGGCCCAGCGGGGCTCAGCGCCCGGCAGTGGCAGTGGGCCCACCGTCTTCGCAGGCCGTTCGTTGACGTGCCGGCCGACCCCGAACGGTTCTACACCGCGGTCCTGCGCGCCGCGGGTGGCGGGTTCACCGACACGGACGGCGTGTTCGTCGATGACGCGGCGATGCTGCGCGACCGGCTGGTCGAGAGGATCACCGAACGCCGCGACACCGACCTCGAACTGTGGCTGGTGGTCCACACGATCTACGCGGACGCGTATCGGGCGGCCCGGCCGGCGGAGCGCGAGGGCCTGGGGCCGTTCGGCGAGACCGAGGATCGGGCGCTGACCGCGCGGATCGATGCCCGGATCGACAGCGGCGACGCACTGGGCGACATCGTCATGAGCATCGCCGACCCCGGTTTCTGGCCCGAGCTCGCCGACGAGCTCGCACCGTTCTTCCTGAACATGGTCGGCCTGGGCGTCCGGGTGATCGACGCACGCGGTGTCGTGGGCCGGTACGGGCGCGGCCGGCCGGTCTACGTGGCCCCGGCGGCCGCCGGTGACGGAGAAGGGCGACGGCGGTGGGTCGGTCTGCCGCCCGCCGCCACGCGGTACGCCGCACGTTCCCGCCTGGCGGCGCCGAGCCTGGCCGATCCGCTGCTGGCCGGGCTGTCCCGGGCGATCGACGCCCGCAAGGACGCGCTCGCGCGCACCGGTGCCGTTGATTCCGCCGGCGGCCGGCGCGGCGTGGCCGCGCCGTGGGCGGCCGACCCCGTCCTTGGCCGGCTCCGCAGGGCACGGGCGTTGTGGTCGGCGCACGGCGCCCCGGTCGCCGGAAGCCTGGCCGGCGGCACCGCACAGTGGCGGCCGGAATGGCTCAGGACCCAGATCATGGAGCTGGGCGCGTCGACGCACCCCGCGCAGAGCGGGCAGAGCGGGCAGAGCGGGCAGTCGATCCGCGCGGGACTGGGGCTGAGCTTCGCCGCCGAGTTGGCCGACGCGTTGTATCCGCCCTACCGCGGCGGGATCCACCCGGCGGCGGAGACCGGCGACGACGCGGCGGGGGAGGCCGGCCTGCCGGGTACGGGGCTGCCCGCCACCGAGTGGGTCGTGGCACCCTCTCTGTCCGCGCTGATGGAAGTGCTCCCGAGCGGCGGCACGGCCTTCTTCGTCACCGGCCGGCTGGTCCGGGTGCTGGTCGACACCACGAGTGGTCTCCGGCTCGTCGACTTCGATCCCGAGGAGACCCCGGCGGCACACCTGGTGTCCCCCACTCCGGAGATGACGGCGTCGCTGGCCGCGCCGGTGGACGGACTCGCGCTGGTCGTCGGCCCCGACGGGGTCACGGTCCCCGCCGAGGCGCTGGGCGCCCGGTTCACGCCTGCCACCTGCGCCCCGGTGATCGAGGAGCTGCTCGCCGAGCTTGATGAGCTTCCGGCGGCGGAGGACGTGCCGGTCACCGGGGCGGACGCCGCGCCGCCGAACGTCAGCCGGCGCCAGTACCGGTGGACACGCGAGCACCGGGCCCGGTTCGCCCCCGCCACGCCGGGGTCGAACTCCTTCTTCGACGCGGTGATCAAGGCCGCCGGCGGCCGGTTCGCCGGCGTCGACGCGGCCGGCGCACCGCAGGTGCGCGCCGCCCTGGCACAGCACGTACGGGACAAGGCGGCGGAAGGCGGGCTGCGGGACTGGCCGTTGCTCCACTCGGCGTACGTCTTCGAGGCCGAAGAGCGCATCGTCGAGGACTTCTTCGGCCAAGACATCGCCGCCGTGAACCCGCAGGCGCTGCACGGACAGATCAGTGATCACGTCGGCACCGGTGAGGCGTGGGACTTCATCGCCTCCGGCATCGCCCGGCCCGGCCACTGGGAGGAGATCACAGCCCGGCTGGCACCGGCCCTGCTGGCCGAACACGCCGGGCTGAGCCTGCTCGTCATCGAACCGGACGGGCAGGTCCGTCACCACGGCGATCCGGCCGGCCGGCGGCTCGTCGTGGCGCGGACGAGCACGGGAACCGGAACGCCGTCCGACTGGGTCGCGGTGGTGCCCGAGACCGGGGCGCAGGAGGACACCGCCGGTATCCGGCCGTTCGAGGACGCCGTCATCGACGTCACCGGCGAAGCGTCGCCGGCGAAGTACGCCCCGGCCGGGAGACCCGCCGCGCTGACCGGCCCGCAGCAGCGGACCGCCGAGGACGAGCGGTTGTGGGTCCAGCCGACCGAGCCCGGCGTCGGCTCGTTCTTCGACGCGGTCCTGACCGCCGCGGGCGGTGGCGTCCTGCTGGACCGTGAGACCTACGTCGATTCACCGGCCCGGCTCCGTGATGCCCTGGCGTCATTGTTCCGCGACCGCCCCGACGTGCTGGATCCCGCCGCCCGGCGGCAGGTGCACCAGGTCCACGCCGCCCACCGGTCCGGCGGCGAGCACGCCGACCACCTGATCGCCACGGGCGAGGCCACCGAAGAGATCATCGACGCTCTCAGGGACCCGGCCGACCCCCTCGGTGAGCAGATCGCCCCGCACCTGGTCGGCCCCTACCTCGGCGTGGAGCTGCACGTCATCGGCCCCGACGGCGACACCACGACCCATGGCGCGGGCCGGCCGA
This sequence comes from Actinoallomurus sp., assembly GCA_025964685.1. GTDB lineage: Bacteria > Actinomycetota > Actinomycetes > Streptosporangiales > Streptosporangiaceae > Actinoallomurus. The sequence continues at coordinate 14,495 of JAOPYG010000016.1, forward strand.
TCACCATCGCCCCCGCCGTCGACCCGTACGGCGGCGCCCACTGGGCCGCCCTGATCCCACGCACGACGCAGGCGCCGCCTCTGACCGGCAGCCTGCCCGGACTCCCCGAGCTGCCTCAGCTCACCGACCTCGGCCGCCCTCTCGGAGACAGCCGGTGGAGTGCCCAGACCCACCGGCTTCTCCCGCCGGGATCCACGGAGGTGGACGACCCCTGGCGCGACAGCACGTACAGCAAGAACAAGGACGGCGAATCGCTCTACTGCGTCTCTGTCGCCGTCGTCACCGTTCGTCCCGCACCGGGGTCGATCATCCACTAGGGGCGTCACGCCGGTAGGCGCGGCGGAGCGCCTCCCAGTCCGCCAGCTTGACCCGTTCGCCGCGGTCCAGGCTGCGGGCGAGTGCGATCTCCCCCGCGTCGATGCCGAGCCAGTCGTCGTAGGTCACCGCGCGGACGCCGCGGGACTCCAGCAGGGCCTCGATCGAGGGCCGCTCCGTGGCGCGTCCGGCCAGGTCGGCGAGCAGCGCGCGCACGGTCTCCGCGGCGTCGGCCTTGTTGGTGCCGATCACGCCGGTCGGGCCGCGTTTGATCCAGCCCGCGACGTACTCCCCCGGCAGCGGGCGGCCGTCCTCGCCCAGCACCCGGCCGCCGTCATTCGGTACGACGTACGCCCGCGGGTCGAACGGCACACCGGGTAGCGGCACGCTCTGGTACCCCACCGACCGCAGCACCAGGCGTACGGGCAGCGTCTCGAAGTCGCCAGTGCCGACGACGCGGCCCTCGTCGTTCAGGGTGGTGTGCTCCAGGCGCAGGCCCTCGACCCGGTCGGTGCCGAGGATCTCCACCGGGCGCATCCAGAATCTCAGGTCGAGGCGGCGGGGCAGATCACCGGCCGGCCGCCCGGCCCATTCGCTCATGACCTTGATGTTGCCGCGTACATGCCGGTCCGACTCGGCCAGCGCCTCGCTCGCCGGGTCCAGCCGCAGGTCCTCCGCGCGCATGTGCACCTCGGCGCCCGGCAGCGCACCGAGCTCGCGCAGCTCCTTGGTGGTGAACTTCGCCTGGGCCGGCCCGCGACGCCCGATCATGTGGATCCGCCGCACCCCGCTGCCGCCCAGCAGGGTCAGCACCGGGTCCGGCACGTCCGTGGCACGCAGCTCCTCGGCGGTCTTGGCGAGGATGCGGACGACGTCCACCGCGACGTTGCCGACGCCGATCACGGCCACGGCGTCCGCGGACAGGTCGACCTCCAGCCCGCTCGCGTCGGGATGCCCGCAGTACCAGTTGACGAAGTCGGTGGCGGCGACGCTGCCGAGCAGGTCCTCGCCGGGGATGCCCAGGTGCCGGTCGACCATCGCCCCGGTGGCATAGATCACCGCGTCGTAGCAGTCCAGCAGCGTCTCGCGGGTCACGTCCTTGCCGAACTCCACGCCCCCGAGGAAGCGCACGTCCGGGTGCTCCAGCACGCGCTGCAGGTAACGGCCGATGGACTTGATCGAGGTGTGGTCCGGCGCCACGCCGTAGCGCACCAGACCGTACGGCGTCGGGAGCCGGTCGAAGATGTCGACGTGGGCACCGCCCCCCGACTGTTTCACCAGAGCCTCGGCGGCATAGATGCCCGCCGGTCCGGAACCCATGACCGCCACGCGAAGAGGGAGTGCGTCCGCCACGTCGACCATTGTTCCCCGAACCGGGCGCGAATCCCCTCGACGGAAGGTCTCAGTCCGAGGACGCTCCCACGCGGCTGTTCCTGCGGCCGTAGAGGAAGTAGATGACGAACCCGATGAGCATCCAGACGAGGAACCGCAACCACGTCTCGACCGGCAGGTTGAGCATCAGGTAAGCGCAGGCCAGGACCGCCAGGATGGGCACCACCGGTGAGGCGGGGACCCGGAACGACCGCGGCAGGTCCGGATGGGTCCGGCGCAGGATCACGACGCCGATCGAGACGACGATGAACGCGAACAGCGTGCCGATGTTCACCAGCTCGGCGAGCGCGGACAGCGGGACGAGCCCGGCGATGAGCGCGACGACGACGCCGATGATGATCGTGACGCGGTACGGCGTGCCGTACCGCGGATGCACCTCCGCCAGCCACGACGGCAGCAGGCCGTCACGGCTCATGGCGAAGAAGACCCGGCTCTGGCCGAGCATCAGGATGAGGACGACCGTGGTCAGCCCGGCCAGCGCTCCCACGCTGATGATCGTGGCGAACCCGGGATGACCGACCGCCTTGAACGCCTCGGCCAGCGGCGCGTCGACGCTCAGGTTCCGGTAGTTCTGCATCCCGGTGACGACCAGCGACACCGCGACGTACAGCGTGGTGCAGATGAGGAGCGAGGCGATGATGCCGATGGGCAGGTCACGCTTGGGCTTCTTGGTCTCCTCCGCGGCCGTGGCGACGACGTCGAAGCAGATGAAGGCGAAGAAGACGATCGCGGCACCGGCGAAGATGCCCGCCCAGCCGTACGTCGACGGCGTGTAGCCGAAGAGCACCTGGATGAGCGGGGCCTTTCCGCCCGGCGCCTCCGGCGTCGGGACCGCCTTGGGGATGAACGGGTGGTAGTTCGAGCCCTTGATGAAGAACAGGCCCGCGACGATGACGAGCAGGATCACGGCGATCTTGATGGCGACGATGATCGCGTTGACGCGCGAGGAGATCTTCACGCCGAAGACGAGCAGTGCGGTGGCCGCCAGGACGATCAGCATCGCGGGCACGTTGAAGGTGGCGTCCTCCCCCACGAGCGACGTCGGTAGATGGATGCCCATGTCGTCGAGCAGGATCTTGGCGTAGCCGGACCAGCCCACCGCGACCGTCGCGGCGCCGAGCGCCAGCTCGAGCATGAGGTCCCAGCCGATGATCCACGCTGGTAGCTCGCCGATGGTGGCGTAGGAGAAGGTGTACGCCGAGCCGGCCACCGGCACCGTCGAGGCGAACTCCGCGTAGCACAGCGCGGCGAGGGCGCAGGCGATGCCGGCCGCCACGAAGGACAGCGCCACGGCCGGCCCGGAGCTCTCCTTCGCGACCTTGCCGGTGAGCACGAAGATGCCGGTGCCGACGATGACACCGACGCCGAAGACGGTCAGGTCGAGCGCGCTCAGGTCACGGCGCAGCCGGTTCCCGGGTTCGTCGGTCTCGCGGATTGATCGATCCACCGACTTCGTTCGGAAAACGCTCATCTCGGTCCTCATTCGGGAGGGTGATCATACGATCACCGCGAGAAACGAAATGAAACGTCAGAACCCCGCCTTTCTCCGGCTTACTCGGTCGATTCGAGCACCGAGTCGCGGGCGATCGCCGCCGTGATGTCGCGCGCCAGCCCCTGGGGGGTCAGCCCGATGTCGTGCAGGATGTCCGCCCGCTTGGCGTGCTCGAGGAACGCCTGAGGAATGCCGAACGTACGGACCGGCACGTCCACCTGACCGTCGCGGAGCAGCCTCGCCACGGCGTCGCCGACGCCGCCGACCCGGCTGTTGTCCTCGACGACCGCCACGAGCCGGTACTCGGCCGCCATGCCGATGAGCTTCTCGTCCAGGGGCTTGACCCAGCGCGGGTCGACCACGGTCACGCCGATGCCTTGGGCGCCGATGAGCTTCGCCGCGTCGACGGCCGTGCCGGCCATCGCCCCGGCGGCGACGAGCAGCACGTCGCTGTCCTCGGACCGGACCAGGATGTCGATCCCGCCGGTGCGCTCGACCGCCTCGATGTCCTCACCCGCCGGCCCCTTGGGGAACCGCACGACCGTCGGGCCCTCGGTGACCTCGACGGCCTCGCGCAGCTGCTCGGTGAGCCGGGCGCCGTCGCGGGGAGCGGCGATCCGCAGCCCCGGCACGACCTGCAGGATCGACATGTCCCACATGCCGTTGTGGCTCGCCCCGTCGTCACCGGTGACGCCCGCGCGGTCGAGGACGACCGTGACGGGCAGCTTGTGCAGCGCGACGTCCATCAGCAGCTGGTCGAAGCCCCGGTTGAGGAACGTGGCGTACACCGCCACGACCGGATGCATGCCGCCGAGGGCCAGACCGGCGGCGGACGTGAGGGCGTGCTGCTCGGCGATGCCCACGTCGTAGGTGCGCTCGGGGTAGACGTCGGCGAACGCGGCGAGGCCGGTCGGATGCAGCATGGCGGCGGTGATGGCGACGATATCGGGCCGCTCCGCGCCGAGCCGGACCAGCTCCTCGCTGAAGATCGACGTCCAGCTGGGGCCACCGGCCTTGGTGAGCTTGCGGCCCGTGGCCGGGTCGAACAGCCCCGGCGAGTGGAAGCACTCCTCCTCGTCGTTCTCCGCGGGCGCGTAGCCGAAGCCCTTGCGGGTGATGCAGTGCACGATGACCGGCCCGCCGAACGCCCTCGCCTTGCGGAGCGCGTGCTCCACGGCCGCCTCGTCATGCCCGTCGATCGGGCCGACGTACTTCAGGCCCAGGTCCTCGAACATCCCCTGGGGCTGCAGGATGTCCTTGATGCCCTTCTTGATGCCGTGCAACGCGTCGTAGGCCAGGTTGCCGACGACCGGCGCCCTGGGCACCGTGCGCTTGATCAGGTCGAGCGCGTGCTCGTAGCCGCGGGTCATCCGCAGGTCGGCGAGGTGGCTGGCCAGCCCGCCGATCGTCGGCGAGTAGGAGCGGCCGTTGTCGTTGACGACGATGACCACGCGCCGGTCCTTGCCGGCGGCGATGTTGTTGAGCGCCTCCCAGGCCATGCCGCCGGTGAGCGCGCCGTCTCCGATGAAGGGCACGACGAACCGCTCGCCCTCGCCGCGCAGCTGGAACGCCTTGGCCAGCCCGTCGGCGTAGGACAGGGCGGTGGAGGCGTGGGAGTTCTCGATGACGTCGTGCTCGGACTCGGCCTGGCTCGGGTAGCCGGACAGACCGCCCCGCTGCCGCAGCGTGCCGAAGTCGTGCCGCCCGGTGAGCAGCTTGTGCACGTACGCCTGGTGGCCCGTGTCGAACAGGATCCGGTCACGCGGCGAGTCGAAGACCCGGTGCATCGCGATGGTCAGCTCCACCGCTCCCAGGTTGGGCCCGAGATGACCACCGTTCTTGGACACCACCGAGACGAGGAGGTCGCGGATCTCACCGGCGAGCTGGGGAAGCTCTGCCGGGTCCAGGCGCTTGAGGTCATCAGGCCGTCTAATCGACTCAAGTAGGGTCACTCGGGTCATCTCCTCGTCTTTCTGCGAATGCCGATTTTAGTGGTGCTCCTGACTAGTGGGACGCGGGCGGGCCCCGGTGAAGTTTCCGGTCACGCGCCGTGACGATCCGATATAAAGGCTGAGATGGAGCGGAGGGTGATGGACCAGGAACTCATCGTGCTGCTCGACGCCGGCGGCCGGGCGGCCGGCACGGCGCCCAAGGCACAGAGCCATCATGCCGACACCCCGCTCCACCTGGCGTTCTCGTGCTACATCACGGATTCGGCCGGCCGGATTCTGATCACCCAGCGGGCTCACGGCAAGGCGTCGTTCCCCTCGGTGTGGACCAACAGCTGCTGTGGCCATCCCGCGCCCGGAGAGGGCCTGCGCGAGGCGATCCGCCGTCGCGTGCCCGCCGAGCTCGGCGTCGAGGTGGAGGCGCTGACGCTCGTGCTGCCGGAGTTCCGCTACCGCGCGACGGCGGCGGACGGCGTCATGGAGAACGAACTGTGCCCGGTGGTGCGCGCCGCCGCGATCGGCGAGCTCCGGCTGCACCCCGGCGAGGTCGCGGCGGCCGAATGGCGCGACTGGGACGCCTGCGTCGCGCTCAGCGCTCATCCGTCCGCCTCCCCGTGGTTCCACTCCCAGATGGAACGGCTCGTGCCTCTGGGCGACCCGGCGGAGTGGCCCGCCGCGTCGCCGTCCCTGCTCCCGCCCGCGATCACGTGGTGACCGCGCCGCCGGCGGCGACGGCGGCCCGCAGCAGGCGAAACTCCGCGGCGAGGGCGTCGGCGGTGTAGTGCGCGTTCAGCCCGGACGGGTTGGGCAGGATCCACAGGCGCGCACCGCCCAGCGTGAACTCCTGCGGGCCGATCCGGGCTGATCGCCGGCCGAAGGCCGTGCGGTAGGCGGTGACGCCGAGGACCGCCACCACCCGGGGGGCGTGTTCCTCGACGAACGTCTCGAGCCGTGCGCCGCCCTCCGCCAGCTCCGCCACGGTCAGCTCGGCCGCCTGGGAGGTGGCGCGGGCGGCGAGGTTGGTGATGCCGAGACCGTACGACGGCAGCAGGTGCTGTTCGGCCGGGGTGAGCAGCCGGTCGGTGAAACCGGAGCGGTGCAGCGCCGGCCAGAACCGGTTGCCCGGGCGGGCGAAGTGACACCCGGTCGCCGCGGAGTACAGCCCCGGGTTGATGCCGCAGAGCAGCACCCCGCCGCGCGGTGGCACGACGTCGGGGATCGTACGGTCCTTCGCGGCCTCGATCTCGGCGGCGGTCGGGCGAGACGTCATCACCGAACGGTATCCCGCCATGAAACGGCGGTGCGGTGACCCCACCCTGGACCGCCGGTGACGACCGCTTTACCCGAGGTCGGCGCGCGGAGGGCCGCCTCCCCGGACGAGAGACGGCCCTTCACCGGGTCCCGGCCTACTTCCGCAGGAGCGAACGCAGGACGTACTGCATGATGCCGCCGTGACGGTAGTAGTCGGCCTCGCCGGGGGTGTCGATGCGGACGACGGCCTCGAACTCCTTGCCGTCGGCCCGGACCGTCACCTGGCGGGGCGTGCCGCCGTCGTTCAGCGCCTCGACGCCGACGATGTCGAAGGTCTCCTGACCCGTCAGGCCCAGGGACCCGACCGACTCACCGTCGGCGAACTGCAGCGGCAGCACCCCCATGCCGATGAGGTTCGAGCGGTGGATGCGCTCGAACGACTCGGCCAGCACGGCGCGGACGCCGAGCAGACTGGTGCCCTTGGCCGCCCAGTCGCGCGAGGAGCCGGAGCCGTACTCCTTGCCGCCCAGCACGATCAGCGGGGTGTTCTCGGCCGCGTACGCCTGCGCGGCGTCGTAGATGGACAGCTCCTCGCCGTCCTTGACCGTGACACCGCCCTCGGTGCCCGGCGCGAGCAGGTTGCGCAGCCGGATGTTGGCGAACGTGCCGCGGATCATCACCTCGTGGTTCCCGCGCCGGGAGCCGTAGGAGTTGAAGTCGCGGCGCTCGACGCCGTGCTCGGTGAGGTAGCGGCCCGCCGGGCTGTCCGCCTTGATCGCGCCCGCCGGCGAGATGTGGTCGGTGGTGACCGAGTCGCCGAGCAGCGCGAGGACCTTGGCCCCGGTGATGTCGGCGACCGGCTCCGGCCGCTCGCCCATGCCGTCGAAGTAGGGCGCCTTGCGCACGTACGTCGAGTCGGCGTCCCACTCGAAGGTGTTGCCGCTCGGCACCGGCAGGGCCCGCCAGCGCTGCTCGCCGGCGAACACGTCGGCGTAGTCGCGGGTGAACATCTCCTGGGCGATCGCCGACTCGACGACCTCCTCGACCTCCTGCGGGGACGGCCAGATGTCCCTCAGGTACACCGGCTCACCGTCGGACCCGGTGCCGAGCGGGCCGTTCGCGACGTCGATGTCCATCGAGCCGGCGAGGGCGTACGCGACGACCAGCGGCGGCGAGGCCAGGTAGTTCATCTTGATGTCGGGGTTGATGCGGCCCTCGAAGTTGCGGTTGCCGGACAGCACCGCGGCGACGGCCAGGTCGCCGTCGTTCACCGCCTGGCTGATCTCCTCCTGCAGCGGGCCCGAGTTGCCGATGCAGGTCGTGCAGCCGTAGCCGACGAGATTGAAGCCGAGCTTGTCCAGGTACGGCGTGAGGCCCGCGCGGTCGTAGTAGTCCATGACGACCTTGGAGCCCGGCGCGAGCGAGGTCTTCACCCACGGCTTGCGGGACAGGCCGCGCTCGACCGCCTTCTTGGCGAGCAGCGCCGCGGCGATCATGACCGAGGGGTTCGACGTGTTGGTCCAGGAGGTGATCGCGGCGATCACCACGGCGCCGTGGTCCAGCTCGAACTCGGCGCCGTCCAGGCTGACGGTGACCGGGTCGCTGGGCCGGCCGGCGGCGGGCGACACCGCGGGCTCGGCCGGCTTGTCGCCGTTGCCGTTGTGGTCGACGGCCGGGGAGTCCGAGGCCGGGAAGGACTCGGCGGTCGCCTCGTCCAGCGGGCCGCGCACGCTGTCGTCGGCCACGTAGTCGCGGACCGCGGTGCGCCAGGACTGTTTGGCGACATCGAGCGCGATGCGGTCCTGCGGGCGCTTGGGGCCGGCGATCGACGGGACGACGGTGCCCAGGTCGAGCTCGAGGTACTCGGAGTACTCCGCCTCGTGGGCGGCGTCGTGCCAGAGCCCCTGCTCCTTGGCGTACGCCTCGACCAGCGCGACCTGCTCGGCCGGGCGGCCGGTGAGCCGGAGGTACTTCACCGTCTCGTCGTCGATCGGGAAGATCGCGCAGGTGGAGCCGAACTCCGGGCTCATGTTGCCGATGGTGGCGCGGTTGGCGAGCGGCACCGCGCCGACGCCCTCGCCGTAGAACTCCACGAACTTGCCGACGACGCCGTGCCTGCGCAGCATCTCGGTGATCGTGAGCACCAGGTCGGTGGCGGTGGTGCCGGCCGGCAGCTCGCCGGTCAGCTTGAAGCCGACGACGCGCGGGATGAGCATCGAGATCGGCTGGCCGAGCATGGCGGCCTCGGCCTCGATGCCGCCGACGCCCCAGCCGAGCACGCCCAGGCCGTTCTGCATGGTGGTGTGGGAGTCGGTGCCGACGCACGTGTCCGGGTAGGCCACGCCTTCGTTGTCGAAGACCACCCGGGCCAGGTGCTCGATGTTGACCTGGTGCACGATGCCGGTGCCGGGCGGCACGACCTTGAAGTTGTCGAAGCCCTGCTGGCCCCACTTGAGGAACTGGTAGCGCTCGTGGTTGCGGCCGTACTCGAACTCAACGTTGCGCTCGAAGGCGTCCTCGCGGCCGAAGACGTCGACCTGCACGGAGTGGTCGATGACCATCTCGGCGGGGTTCAGCGGGTTGATCTTCTCTGGATCACCGCCGAGGTCGCGGACGGCCTCGCGCATCGTGGCGAGGTCCACCACACACGGCACACCGGTGAAGTCCTGCATGATCACGCGGGCGGGCGTGAACTGGATCTCCTGGTTCGGCTGTGCCGTGGGGTCCCAGCCCGCGATGGCGCGGACGTGGTCGCCGGTGATGTTGGCGCCGTCCTCAGTGCGCAGGAGGTTCTCCAGTAGAACTTTGAGACTGTACGGGAGGCGCGCCGAACCCTCGACGGCATCCAGCCGGAAAATCTCATAGGACGCGTCACCGACGCGAAGCGTCTGGCGGCTGCCGAAGCTGTCCAAGTCGTCTCCTCCTCATGCGCGCTCACCAAAGCGCGGATCCCCTCGATGGCCGGGCGCGGGGGATGGTGGTTTTACGTCCGAATTTTGCCCCAACGGGGTGCGGTCGCGAGCACTGAGGCTCACCTAACTTCCCGCGGATGTCTCTCGACATCAAGGTATCACGAGTATCTCGACATCGAGGTACTTGGCCTGGATGTTGACAACGAACACTTCCGATATATCGTTGGCGTATCGCGAGAGATCAAAGAGTGATCTCAGAAGAGACTCCGGAAGGGAGTTATGACATGCGCGCGACATTCGACGAATCACGACAGCAGCATCAGCGCGGCGGCCGATGGGGTGGCCGCGGGCGACGGGGCGGCCCCTGGGGGTTCCCCGGAGCAGGCCCATTCGGCGGTCCCCCGCCCTGGGCCGGGGGCCGGTCGAAGGCCCGGCGCGGAGACGTGCGGGCCGCGATCCTCGCGCTGCTCGCCGAGCAGCCACGTAACGGCTACCAGCTCATCCAGCAGATCGAGGAGCGCAGCGACGGCGAGTGGCGGCCGAGCCCCGGCGCCGTCTACCCGGCGCTGCAGCAGCTCACCGACGAGGGACTCATCCAGGCCGAGGAGCACGAGGGCCGCCGGACCTTCCGCCTGTCCGACAGCGGGCGTGCCTACGTGGACGCACATCCGGACGAGGTGAACGCCCCCTGGGAGGCGATGACCTCCGACGTGCGCGACGACGTACGCGACCTGTTCGCGACCGCCGCCAAGACCGGCGCGGCCGTGATGCAGATCGTCCACACCGGCAGCGAGAGCCAGGTCGCCGAGGCCAAGCAGGTCCTTTCCGAGACGCGACGCAGGCTGTACCAGCTGCTCGCCGAGGACGAGTAGACACGGGAGTTGGCTGAGCGATGAACACCGAGCAGCTCCGCGTCGGCGACGCGGAACGCGACGAGGTGACCACGGCCCTGCACGAACACTTCGCGCAGGGCCGGCTCACCCGCGACGAGCTGGACGAACGCCTCACGGCGACGCTGTCCGCACGGACCGCCGGCGACCTGCGGAAGGTGACCGCCGACCTGCCCGGCACACCGGCGGCTCCGTCCCCTGCACCACCGGTGGCGGCCTACTGGGGACGCGGTCCGTACGCCGCGGCGTGGCCGCGCGGCGGCTGGGGCCCACGGCGCGGCCGGCCGTTCGGCCCGCTCCTGCTCGTGGCGGTCGTCGTCACGGCCCTCACCGGCGGATGGTTCATCCTCCCGCTACTGGCCTGCGTGTGGTTCACGGTCGCCTTCACCGGCCTGCGCCACGCACGCCGCCGCCATCTTTCCCTCACCACGCGCAGGTGACTCCGCCTGCGGGCGCCCTCCGGCCCGATCACCCGGGGGGCGTCCGTGAGCCCGGCGAGCTTACGGACGGCGCGTTTCAGGTGCGGCCCCAGGGCCTCCGCCGGGGTGGCGAGGATCCGGCCCGGAGTCAGCCAGGCGATGCCCGCGAACTCACGGGCGTCCCAGCCGGTGACCTCCTCGGGGCGGGCGCGGACGGCGTACCAGAGCGAGACGTCGGTGTGCGGCGGCCTCGGCATGACCGCCGGTCGCGGTGCCCCGCTCTAGGTCGACCAGCCCGGTACGCCGATCGTCGCTCGCCATCTCGCGATGGTCGCAGAACTACGCCGCGCGGCGGGTGAGGGTGCCGATGGGGTCTTCGAGGAGGGGCTCGAAGGCGAGTTCGGCCGCGCCGACGATCTGGGCATCCGGGCCCAGCGCCGAGGCGGCCAGGCGAACCTGCTCGCGCGGTGCCACCAGGGACGACTGCTTGGATGCCTCCGCGACGATGTCCGCGGTCGCCTCGTACAGATCGCCCAGCGGGCCGCCGAGCACGACGATGTCCGGGTTGAAGGTGTTCACGAGGATGCCCACACCCACGCCGAGCCAGCGGGCGACCCGGGCGGCGGCAGCCATGGCATCGGGTTCTCCGGCGGCGACCCTCGACAGGACGTCCCG
>JAOPYG010000049.1 GCA_025964685.1 Actinoallomurus sp.
GTGCTGGTGCTGACCACCTTCGACGTCGATGAGTACGTCTACGAGGCGCTGTCGGCCGGGGCCAGCGGCTTCCTGCTGAAGGACTCGACCGCCGAGGACCTCGTCTCGGCGGTACGCGTGGTCGCGCGCGGCGACGCGCTGCTCGCTCCGCAGGTGACAGGACGGCTGATCAGGGAGTTCGCGCGCCAGCGGCGGGCCAGGCCGCGACCCGCACCGGCGCTGACGACCCTGACCGCACGCGAGACCGAGGTGCTCGGCCTGATCGCCGGCGGCCTGTCGAACGCCGAGATCGCCGCACGGCTGGTGGTGAGCGAGCACACCGTCAAGACGCACGTCGCGCGGGTCTTCACCAAGCTGGGCCTGCGCGATCGGGCTCAGGCGGTGGTGCTGGCGTACGAGTCGGGCCTCGTGACGCCCGGCGGCGGCGCGGAGGAGTCCTAGCCCGCGTTGTTCGGTCTGGTGCGGGCGCGGTCGAGATCGGGCTCGATGTAGATGTGGCGGGCCATCGGGACGGCCTGGCGGATCCGGCTCTCGGCGGCGTCGATCGCCCGGGCCACGTCGGCCGCGGTGTCGTCGCGCGCCACCGCGATCTTGGCGGCGACCAGCAGCTCCTCCGGCCCCATGTGCAGGGTGCGCAGGTGGATGACCCGGTCGATCTCCTCGACCGACTCGAGCTCGGCGGTGATCTTCTTCTCGATCTCGCCGATCGCGGACTCGCCGATCAGCATGCTCTTGGTCTCGATGGCCAGCACTACCGCGACGAACGCCAGCAGCAGGCCGATGGCCACCGAGCCCACGCCGTCCCACACGCCGTCGCCGGTGACGACGGCCAGTGCCACGCAGATGAGAGCCAGCACCAGGCCGATCAGCGCCGCGAGGTCCTCCAGGATGACGACCGGCAGCTCGGGTGCCCGTGCCCTGCGGATGAAGGACACCCAGTTCTGCTTGCCCCTGGTGCGGTTCGACTCCTTGATCGCGGTACGGAAGGAGAAGCCCTCCAGCAGGATGCCGAAGGCCAGGACCCCGAACGCCCAGATCGGGTCCTCGATGTCGTGCGGATCGTTGATCTTGTGCCAGCCCTCGTACAGCGAGAACAGCGCGCCGACGGTGAAGAGCACGACCGCGACGATGAAGGCGTAGAAGAACCGCTCACGCCCGTAGCCGAAGGGGTGCCGGCTCGTCTCGGCGCGCTTGGAGCGCTTGCCGCCGAGGATCAGCAGTCCCTGGTTGCCGGAGTCCGCGATCGAGTGCACGCCCTCGGCCATCATCGAGGCGGATCCGGTGAACGCGAACGCCACGAACTTGGCCACCGCGATGCCGAGGTTGGCGGCCAGCGCGGCGACGATCGCCTTGGAGCCGCCTTCAGCACTCACGGTCGGTCCGGGTCATGAGATCCTCACATTCAGTTCCTGCAGGATGGGCGCGGGCGTCGGATCGGTTCCGAGGGCCAGTGCCAGGTAGACGCTCGCATAGTCGGCGTGGGCGATGAGGCCGGCGAGCCGTTCGAGGGGATGCTCGCCCTGGGCGGCGAGCTGGGTCACGGACACACCGCGCTGGTTCGCCAGCTCGACCGACGCCTCGCGCCGCCGGGTGACCCGCGGATGCTCGTCGGTGTCACTGATCATGATCAGGCGCAGGCGCGTGGTCTCCGGCTCGTCCACCCGGTCGCGGAAGAAGTCATCGCCCGCGCCGCCCGCCACGGCCGAGAAGACGCCGTCGAAGGTCATCAGCTGCCCGTGGTGGGCCTCGGGCAGCTCACCCCACACCGCGGGGTACTTGGCGTTGCCGGCGAGCTGAGCGGCGAGCCTGGCGGCCACCACACCGGTCAGCGGCGAACTGCCCCAGATCATCGGGAGCGAGCCGGCGATCTCCAGCCCGGTCTGCTTGCCCGGGTTGACGAACGACTCGCTCGCCGGGCGGCACAAATGGCTCATCTCCTCCAGGCGTACGGCCGTGCGTTCGAGCACCTCGGCCGGCACGGCGGCCAGGCCGAGTGCGTCCGCGGCCAGCAGCGGCGGCACGGCCAGCCCCCAGAGCGCCGCACGCGCCTGCACGGCCGGCGGCACGGGCACGAACACGGCGCCCGACTGCACGGCCATCTCGGCGAGCGGTGACCCGCCGCCTCCGACGCACAGCAGCCGGCAGCCGCGGCGCGCGGCGTCGGCCACCATGCCGAGCGTCTCCTCGGTCGAACCCGAGTGGGAGACGGCGATGACGAGGTCGGCGGCGCCGACCCAGCCGGGCAGCCGGTAACCGCGCACGGTCGTGATCGGCACCGGGCAGCCCAGGCCGCAGACCGCGGCGAGCAGCTCGCCGACGAGGCCGGCAGTCCCCATGCCGGCCACCACGACGGCACGGGGACGGTCGCCCGCGGTGATCCGGCCGATGCCGGCCTCGGTGGCGAGCAGCTGGGCCTCACGGACCTGCGCGGCCGCCGAGGCGACCTGACGCAGCATCTCGCCCGGGTCCGCCTCGGCGAGGGCCTCCGGATCGTCGAGGCGGCCGTGGTCGGGCTCGGGATCGCTCATCGTCGCGCCGGCCCTCCGGTGCGTTCGCGCGTCATGCAGGCGTCCGGGCCTCGTCCACGAGGAGCACCGGGATGTCGTCGCGGACGGGGTAGGCGTACTTGCAGGTGCCGGTGCAGACAAGCTCCTCCGCCGCGTCGTCCGACCTCAGCTCGCCCCGGCAGTTGGGGCAGGCGAGGATCTCCAGCAGCCAGGAGTCGATGTTCATTCGTTTCCCTTTCGCGCGATCTCGAGGACCTCGTCGCGTACGGAGGTCATCGTTCGGTCGTCGTTCGCTTCGGCGTTGAGTCGCAGCAGCGGCTCGGTGTTGGAGGCGCGGAGGTTGAACCACCAGTCGTCGTGGCTCACCGTCAGCCCGTCGAGCTCGTCGATGGTCACGCCCGGCCGGCCCTCGAACGCCGCGCGTACGTTCGCCAGCGCGGCGTCCTGGTCGTCCACCGTGCTGTTGACCTCTCCGGACGCGGCGTAGCGGGTGAACTCATCCAGCAGCTCCGACAGCGGCCGGTCCTGGCCGCCGAGCGCGGCGAGCACGTTCATCGCGGCCAGCATGCCGGAGTCGGCGAACCAGAAGTCGCGGAAGTAGTAGTGACCCGAGTGCTCGCCGCCGAACATGGCGCCGGTCTCGGCCATCGTCTGCTTGATGAACGAGTGGCCGACGCGGGTGCGGATCGGCTCACCGCCGTGCTCACGGACGATCTCGGGTACGGCCCGCGACGTGATGAGGTTGTGCACGATCCTGCCCGGGCCGTGCTTGTCCAGCTCGCGTACGGCGACCAGCGCCGTGACGGTCGAGGGCGCCACCGGCTCGCCGCGCTCGTCCACGACGAAGCAGCGGTCGGCGTCGCCGTCGAAGGCCAGCCCGACGTCGGCGCCGTGCTCGCGCACCGCCGCCCGCAGGTCGCGGATGTTCTCCGGCTCGATCGGGTTGGCCTCGTGGTTGGGGAAGGTGCCGTCGAGCTCGAAGAAAAGCTGGACGAGGTCGATCGGCAGTCCCTCGAACACGGCCGGGACGGTGTGACCGCCCATTCCGTTGCCCGCGTCGACGACGACCTTCAGCGGCCGGATGCCGGACAGGTCGACGAGGGTCTTCAGGTGCTCGGCGTAACCGGACAGCAGGTCGCGTTCGCTGACCGTGCCGGCCGGGCCGTCGTGGGCGGGCACGCCCTGGTCCACCAGCTCGCGGATCTCGGTGAGCCCGGTGTCGCGGCCGACCGGCTTGGCGCCCGCGCGGCACAGCTTGATGCCGTTGTAGCGCGCGGGATTGTGGCTGGCGGTGAACATCGCGCCGGGGATGTCGAGGTTGCCGCTGGCGTAGTAGAGCATGTCGGTGGAGCCGAGCCCCGCCTCGATCACGTCCGCGCCCTGCGCGGTGGCTCCACGCGCGAAGGCCGCCGACAGCGGGACCGACGAGGCGCGCATGTCGTGCGAGGTCACGATCGCGGTGGCGCCCGTCACGCGCACGAAGGCCGCGCCGACCGCCTCGGCGATCTGCTCGTTCAGCTCGTCAGGGACCACGCCCCGGATGTCGTACGCCTTGAAAATCTTGGTGAGGTCACTCACTCCTGGCCCCTTGCCCTCTTGCCGGGTCGCCCACCCTCCTCACTCGCTGCGTGGGTGGCCTCGTCCCTCGGCCACCCACTCCGCTCGCTACGTCGGGTTCGCTCCCTCGGCACGGTGTCGCGTACGCAGAGCCTACCGGGAGCAGGATCAGGGTTTGCGGGGCGTATCCGAGCGCAATACCCGTAGGTGACCGCGCCGGCCGACCTCCTTGCCCTGACCGACCGGCTCCTGGCGGGGCGCGATCGGTTTGGCCGCCTCGCGAACGGCGTTGGCGAGCGCTTCGAGGTCGTCACTGCTCGGCTCGGACTCCTCGGCGGGCAGGCGGACCAGCTCCCAGCCCATCGGCGCGGTAAGCCGCTCCGCGTGCTCGGCGCACAGGTCATAACAGTGCGGCTCGACGTACGCTGCCAGCGGGCCGAGAACAGCGGTCGAGTCGGCGTAGACGTACGTGAGCGTGTAGACAGCAGACTGCTTGCACGCGGTGCGGGAGCAGATGCGGACGGGGCTCACGACGGGAACGTATCCCCT
>JAOPYG010000070.1 GCA_025964685.1 Actinoallomurus sp.
CATCGACGAGCTGCACACCGTGGTCGGCGCGGGCGCTGCCGAGGGCTCGATGGACGCGGGCAACATGCTCAAGCCCATGCTGGCCCGTGGCGAGCTGCGCATGATCGGCGCGACCACGCTGGACGAATACCGGGAGCGGATCGAGAAGGACCCCGCGCTGGAGCGCAGGTTCCAGCAGGTCCTGGTCGGCGAGCCGTCGGTCGAGGACACCATCGCGATCCTGCGCGGGCTCAAGGGCCGCTACGAGGCGCACCACCAGGTGCAGATCTCCGACGCGGCGCTCGTCGCCGCGGCCGCGCTGTCCGACCGGTACATCACCGCCCGGTTCCTGCCCGACAAGGCGATCGACCTGGTGGATGAGGCCGCCTCGCGGCTGCGCATGGAGATCGACTCACGGCCCGTCGAGATCGACGAGCTGCAACGCGCCGTCGACCGCCTGAAGATGGAGGAGATGGCGCTGGAAAAGGAGTCCGACCAGGCCTCCGTGCAGCGCCTCGAACGCCTCCGCGCCGAGCTGGCCGACAAGCAGGAGCAGCTCAACGCCCTCGTCGGCCGCTGGGAGCACGAGAAGGCCGGTCTCAACAAGCTCGGTGAGTTGAAGAAGCGCATCGACGACCTGCGCGGCCAGGCCGAACGCGCCCAGCGTGACGGCGACCTGGAGACCTCCGCACGCCTGATGTACGGCGAGATCCCGGTGCTGGAAAAGCAGCTCGCCGAGGCATCGGAGGCCGCCGAGAACCGCGACGCCATGGTCAAGGAGGAGGTCGGCGCCGACGACGTGGCCGAGGTCGTGTCGTCGTGGACCGGCGTTCCCGTGGGCCGGCTGCTCGAGGGCGAGACCAGCAAGCTGCTCCGCATGGAGGAGGAGCTCGGCCGCCGCCTGATCGGCCAGTCCAGAGCCGTGCGCGCCGTGTCCGATGCCGTACGCCGGGCGCGTGCGGGCGTCTCCGACCCCGACCGGCCGACCGGTTCGTTCCTGTTCCTCGGCCCGACCGGGGTCGGCAAGACCGAGCTGGCCAAGGCCCTCGCGGACTTCCTGTTCGACGACGAGCGCGCCACGGTCCGCATCGACATGAGCGAGTACGGCGAGAAGCACTCGGTGGCGCGCCACGTCGGCGCTCCTCCCGGCTACGTCGGCTACGAGGAGGGCGGCCAGCTCACCGAGGCCGTACGCCGCCGGCCGTACTGCGTGGTGCTGCTGGACGAGGTGGAGAAGGCCCACCCGGAGGTCTTCGACGTGCTGCTGCAGGTGCTGGACGACGGGCGGCTGACCGACGGCCAGGGCCGTACGGTCGACTTCCGCAACACGATCCTGGTCATGACGTCGAACCTGGGGTCGCAGTTCCTGGTCGACCCGTCGCTGGACAACGGGGCGCGGCGTGAGGCCGTGCTCGCGGCGGTGCGCACCAACTTCAAGCCGGAGTTCCTCAACCGTCTCGACGACGTGATCATCTTCGACGCGCTGTCCACCGAGGAGCTGACGAAGATCGTCGACCTGCAGATCGACCGGCTGGCGCTCCGGCTCTCCGACCGCCGCCTGACGCTCACCGTGACCGACGCCGCCCGCGAGTGGCTGGCCGTGACCGGCTACGACCCGGCGTACGGCGCCCGGCCGCTGCGCCGGCTCGTGCAGAGCTCCATCGGCGACCAGCTCGCCCGTGAGCTGCTGGGCGGTGAGATCCGTGACGGTGACGAGGTCGTCGTGGACGTCGACGCGGCCGCCGACACCCTGACCGTCAAGCCGAGCGTTTCCACCACCTGATCCCCGGTCGGGCGGGCGATCTTTCGCCCGCCCGATGAGGGTTCCCACTACCCAGGTAGACGGCGGAGCCGGTTTTGGCGTAATCCATACAGATATGACACGACTTGTCGTTGGCCCCCTGCTCCGCCATGTCGGTCCCGATGCGGCCGCGATCTGGGTCGAGACGGACCAGCCATGTGACGTGCGGGTCCTCGACACCACGACGCACACGTTCACCGTCCACGGCCACCACTACGCGCTCCTCCAGATCGACGGCCTGTCCCCCGGGTCGGACACGACCTACGAGGTCGCACTCGACGACGAGACCGTGTGGCCGGAGCCCGGCACGCCGCCCAGCCGGATCCGCATCCCCGGACCGGGCCAGACCCACCGGATCACCTTCGGGTCATGCCGGGTCGCCCCTGGCGAGGAGGAGGTCCACGGGCCTGACGTGCTCGGGGCCTACGCCCGCCGGCTCGCGGCCGGGCACGAGTGGCCGGATCTGCTGCTGATGGTCGGCGACCAGGTGTACGCGGACGAGACCGGCCCGGAGATGCAGGAGTTCATCAAGGCTCACCGGGACGTGAGCGAACCGCCGGGCATGGAGATCGCCGACTACGAGGAGTACACCAAGCTCTACCATCTGGCGTGGACCGACGACTCGATGGTGCGCTGGCTGCTGTCCACCGTGCCCACACTGATGGTCTTCGACGACCACGACATACGGGACGACTGGAACACCTCCGAGACCTGGGTGCGCGACATCCGCGCCAAGCCGTGGTGGCACGACCGGATCGTCGGCGGGCTCGGCTCCTACTGGGTCTACCAGCACCTGGGCAACATGTCCGCGGCCAAGCGCGCCAAGGACCCTGTCTACCGCGCCGTCCTGGACGCCGAGGGCGACGCCGGCGCGATCGTCGATGAGTTCGCTGAGCGCGCCGACGAGCAGGCGGACGGCACCCGCTGGAGCTACGCGCACGACTACGGGCGCATCCGGCTGATCGTCGTGGACAGCCGCTGCGGACGCGTGCTGCGCGACGGCAAGAGAGCCATGCTGGACGATGACGAGCTCGCCTGGGTCCAGGAGCAGTGCCGTGGCGACGTCGACCACCTGATCGTCGCGACGTCGCTGCCGTTCCTGCTGCCGGCCACCATCCACCACCTGGAGTCATTCGACGAGGCGCTCGCCGGCGGCGCGTGGGGCCGCAGGCTGGCCCGGCTCGGCGAGAAGATCCGGCAGGGTGCCGACCTGGAGCACTGGGCGGCGTTCGAAGCCTCCTTCAGCGCCCTATCGGACACGCTCCTCGAGGTCGCGCGCCGCGAGAACGGGCCGCAGAGCATCACGCTGCTCTCCGGCGACGTGCACTACTCCTACCTCGCCCGGGTCGCCGACACCGCGACGCCGATCTCCCAAGTGGTGTGCTCGCCGATGCGCAACCACCTGCCGTGGAAGTACCGCATGATCCAGCGGGCGGCGTACGGGCGGCTCACCGACGGTCCCGCGCGGGCACTGGCCCGGCTCGCCGGGGTGCCCAAGACGGCGATGCGGTGGCGGCTGAGCCACGGCCCGTGGTTCCACAACGCCGTGGCCACACTGCACGTCGACGGCTCCAAGGCGTCCGTACGCTGGGAGGCCGTCGATCCGGACACGGCGCTCTACGAGGTCGACCACGCGTCCCTGTCGAAGATCCCCCACCTCTGAGGGGCCAGGGCGTGTCTGATGGATCCCGTTCGCAGCGAGCGGGATTTGTCAGAGCGCCCTAGCGGAACTGCTGACCCGGGGCGTCGCCGGTCTTCTTCAGCAGCTCATCGAGGAGGGCGTCGTACTCGTCCTCCGGGCGGCGCAGGTCGAGCCGGGAGCGGTAGCGGATGCGCAGCAGGCCCTCCAGGCTGTCCGGATCCGCCGAGCGTGCCAGGTCGGCGCCTGCCGTGGACCAGTCATGGGCCTCGACGAGCTCCCCCTGCTCATAGAGCAGCTCGGCCACGGCGCGGTAGACCTCCGGGTCTCGCGGCGACTCGGCGCGCACCTGCTCGATGAGGTCGCGTGCTTCGTCCCGGTCGTCCAGCTCGAACAGGGCTCCGGCGAGGTAGATCCGCGGATCGCCGTAGGTGTCACCGCCGTCGGCGAGGGCGCCGCGGAACATCTCCGCCGCCTTCGCGTGGTCTCCCGCGTACTGCCACTGCTCACCCGCTCGCAGCAACAGGCTGGCGCGTGACACGCCGCCTGAGACCGACTCGGCGAGCTCGACGAAACGCCTCGCCGCCGAGGCATGGTCACCCGTGCGGAGCGTGTCGAACTCCATGTCATCGAGATCGTCTTCGGTCACATGCGTCACCTTCTAGACGCTACCCGGCGGACCTCCTGCGAATCTGGTCATTTCGCATCATCCCCAAGAGACGTCACAGGGGTTCGCCGGCCGGGAAGGGCCCCCACCATCAAGAAGGCTATCGTGATCAGGCGCGACGCGAGCGTTCGAGCGCATCCCAGAAGCCGCGTCGAAGTGCGTGTCGCACCTCGTCATGCAGCAGAAAGTCGATCGGCAGCGACGAGCCCTGCAGGAGCCGCGCCTCCAGATCCGACGGCATGCGCGGCTTGCGCGCGAGCACCGCCTCGAGCCAGAGCGCCGGCGCGTCGCGCGCGACCGACTCGCCGAAATCCTGCCCCTCCTGGTGGGCGGCCTTGACCGCGTCGGAGAGGGTCGGCGTGGACTGCTGCGACTGCGGCGGCGGGATCTGCTGCGGGCCGGTGTAGGGCCCGACGGGCTGCTGGACGTACTGGGGGCCGCTGTTGTTCGGCTGGCCCGACGACGAACGGCCGGGCGGGGAGCCTGCCGGTTTCGGCGGAATGACCGAGGGGGGCGGCGCGGAGTGCGTGGGAGTGGAACGCAGCGGCGGCATCGACATCGGCGACTGGCCCAGACCGGACGAGGAGCCCGAACCCAGTTGCGGCGGCGGCGCGGTGATCGGCGTGCTCGGCGGCGGGCTCGCGTGCTGTGGCGGCGAATGCAGTGGCGTCAGCGCGCCCCCGGCGCCGCTCGAATGGCTCGAATGACTCGAGTGGCCGTTGGACAGCGGCGGCGCGGAGGTGTCCATGCCGGCCAGCAGGTTGATGTACGGCCGCAGGTGCGCGGCGCCGATCTCGATGAGGTCGTCGCACTCGTGGCGGAGCACCCGGGAGATGGTCCAGTTGCCGTCGACCGCGACGTGCACCACGGTCACGCGCACGCCGTGGTCCTGGGCGTCGGCGATCACCTGGGCGACGTCCTCGTCACCGCTGATGACGATCGCGTCCGCCACGCCGCCGTTGCGGGCGAGGGTCATCAGGTCGCGCTGGATCTCGGTGTCGACGCCCTCACGGCGGCCGGGGCGAATGCGCGACAGCCGCAGCTTGATGCCCGGAAGGTCGGCCAGCGCGTCGTGCTCGGGCGAGCTGCGCCCCTCGACGGTCGCTTCGTACCAGTAGCAGCGGAGCAGCGGCAGGCCCGTACGCTCGCGTGCGAGGTTGCCCAGCAGTTGGAGAAGGCCGCCGAAATCCCAAGAGACGGACTCACGACGGCGGGTTCCGTGCACCGCCATCGCGCCGTCCGCCAGGAGATAGCTGGCATCAACGAACAGCGCGCAGCGATCCACGCGACACCGCCCCTTCCTCGGCACGAGACCCTATCTTTGCGACCCACGGGTGAGCGTTCGAGCGGGCGAGCGACCTTGGGCAACCAAAGCGTAGTGAAGTCCGCCGCTGGCGTATGCCGATCCAATAATTGGTGGCTCCTGAGGACTATGGGGGCAAATGCGGCTTACTTACGCTCGGGTGGCCTGACTCCGTCCGCGTGTCACCGTTGACTCGGTCGTTCGTCACTGTATGACGAGTCGCGTGACAACACAGCGTGACTTCCGAAGACCGACACGTCCGTACGTCCGTTCGGCGACGGTATCACCCAGTTCTGAAGGGACGGAATATCTCAGAGCGACGACATCAGTGCACTGAGAGCGTTCGCCGTACCCTGCGGATCTCCGACCGCCGCGAAGTGGCCCGACAGGTGTTCGGCGACCGGCCATCCGCGCATCCGCGCCTGTCTTGCCTGGTCCTGGTAACGCTCCGAGGTGAGCAGATAGCCACAGGGCGCGTCCGGCCAGTCCTGGGCCATCGGCCGCTCCTCGGCGAAGAAGTCCGCGTCGCGAACACGCACCGTGACCCCATCCGGCACGTCCCCTCCGGACTCATCCCGATGGGCCGTCCCCGGGCCCGGCAGAACGGCGTCGAGGAAGACATAGCCGCCCACCAGGCGATGCGCCGCACGCTGCGCCGCACCGATCGGCGGCAGCAGCGGCCCCGCGTCGCCGTGCGCGACGAGGACGACGGGCGGTTCCACCTGGGCCGCCGCGATCTCCAGCGCCGCGCGCGCCACGTAGCGGCCGGCGTACGGCGGCCGGTCGTCGTCGGCGACCTCGGGGACCACGACGTCATACGCGCCGAGTTCCGCGGGCAGCGAGCCCCAGGCCGACGCGCTGGTCAGCGGACTGTGCAGCAGGATGACCGTGCCCGGTGTCATCTGAATCTCCTCCGAGGGAACCCTGATCTTCAGCGCGGGGAGAAATCGGTCCCCTGCCGGGCAGGGCCGATGTCGCCCGTCGGCCGCGGCGGCGGTCCAGCACCATGCTGGAGCACAAGGCCGCCTGGTACGGCCGGGAGGTGATCGTGGTCGCCCGGTGGTACCCGTCCTCCAAGCTGTGCTCGCGCTGCGGCGCCAAGCGAGACACTATGCCGCTGGACGTCCGCACCTGGACGTGTGAATGCGGGACGACCCACGACCGCGACGTGAACGCGGCGAAGAACCTGCCAAGGCTACAGTTTCAGGCATGACGGACCGGGACGATCTCCTCGCCGAGATCAAGAGCAAGGCGGTCGTGCACGGCAGGGTCGTCCTGTCGTCCGGCCGGGAAGCCGACTTCTACGTCGATCTGCGGCGGGTGACTCTGGACGGGAACGCCGCGCCGCTCGTCGGGCGGGCGATGCTCGACCTCACCGAGGATCTGGGCTACGACGCGGTCGGCGGGCTGACCCTCGGCGCCGACCCGGTCGCCACCGCGATGCTGCACGCCGCGGCCGCGCGCGGGCGGCGGCTCGACGCCTTCGTCGTCCGCAAGGAGGGCAAGGCGCACGGTCTGCAACGGCGTGTCGAGGGACCGGACGTTGCCGGGCGGCGGGTGCTCGCCGTCGAGGACACCTCCACGACCGGCAACTCCGTGCTGACCGCGGTGGAGGCGCTGCGCGAGGCCGGTGCGGAGATCGCGGGCGTGGCCACCATCGTCGAGCGCGGCGCTCAGCCGCGCGTCGCCGAGGCCGGCCTGGAATATCGGTCGGTGTTCACCCTCGCGGACCTGGGACTGGACTGACGGGCGGGGGCTTACGGCTGCGAAGGCGCCTCGTACGTCGCCGGCACGCCCCGCTTGCCCTTCGTCTGCTGCCGTCCGTTGATCGTCACGTCGACCGTGCTCGCGTCCTGGACCGCGACGGTCAGCCGGGTTCCGTTGAAGATCCGGGTTTCGTTCTGGCTGAGGTTGCCGTTGAACTGGACGTCGTTGGCGCCGGGACCGGCGACGAACACCTGACACTGCACCGCCAGGCAGTGGACGGCGATGGTGTTGCCGTCCTGGCCCGCGGGCGCGCTCGCCCGGTCGGTCTGTTTGGTATCGGTCGCTCCGCTCGGCGCGGACGTCGCGGCGCTCGACTGTTTGGTGTCGCCCTTACCGGTGAGCGCCCCCCATAGCGCTATGCCACCGATGATCAGCAGACCGAAGGCGACCAGGACGGCAAGAACCGCAATGGCTATGCGTGCGAGACCCATTGGGTCCGACCGGTGACGTCCCACAGAGGGAGGTTAGCGGTGACAGGGCACCATCAGCGACGGTGACGGCCAGTTGGTTGTTGCGTCTTGGCTGTGTTGTCCGGTTCGGACCGCCGGCTGCGGAGCACCTCGCGGATCACAGGCACCACCGACACCAAGATGGCCAGCGCGACCACAGGCAGCACGAACTTGTCGATTCCCTTGACGCGGTCGCCGAGAAAACGACCGATCAGGATGATCGTTTCGGTCCAGATCACCCCGCCGACGACATTCCACACGAAAAATCGGATTGCTGACATCTCCAGCATTCCGGCGAGCGGGTTGAGGAACGTGCGGACGACGGGGACGAACCTCGCCAGCACGACCGCCTTGGCGGGGCCGAACTTGTTGAAGTAGTGCTCGGCCTTGTCGACGTGGTCCTGGCGGAAGATCCGGGAGTTGGGCCGGTCGAAGAGCTTCCGGCCGTACTTGGCGCCGAGAAAGTGCCCCACCTGCGCGCCCGCGATGGCGCACAGCGGCGCGCCGATCATCAGGACCGGTAGCGGCAGTGGGTTCGCCAGGCCGCCTCCCGCCACCGTGTAAATCCCCGCGCTGACGAGCAACGTGTCGCCGGGGAGGAAGAACCCGACGAGCAGCCCCGTCTCTGCGAAGATGATGACGAGGACTCCGATGAGGCCGAATGTCGCGATGAGGGACTTCGGATCAAGGACGTTCACGGCGAGATCCACGGGCCGAGCGTACCGGTAGGTGTGCCCTGGTCTCCGCCGGGCAACGATTTCGAGATACTGGAAGCGAGCCCGCCGGGAGCCACGCCCTAAGGAAGGAACAGTCATGCCCATCGCGACCCCTGAGGTCTACGCGGAGATGCTCGACCGGGCAAAACGTGAGGGCTTCGCCTACCCCGCGATCAACGTCACGTCGAGCCAGACGCTCACCGCCGCGCTGCGCGGCTTCGCCGAGGCGGAAAGTGACGGCATCGTCCAAGTGTCGACCGGCGGTGCGGAGTACCTCTCCGGCAGCACGGTCAAGGACATGGTCACGGGCGCCACGGCACTGGCCGAGTACGCGCACGTGGTCGCCGCGAAGTACCCCGTCAACATCGCCCTGCACACCGACCACTGCCCCGAGAACAAGCTGGACGGCTTCGTCCGTCCACTGTTGAAGATCTCGCAGGAGCGGGTGGCGGCCGGTCAGAACCCGCTGTTCCAGTCGCACATGTGGGACGGCTCGGCGGTGCCGCTGGAGGAGAACCTCTCCATCGCCTCCGAGCTCCTCGAGCAGGCGCGCAAGGCCAACATCGTCCTCGAGGTCGAGATCGGCGTCGTCGGCGAGATCAACGAAAAGCTGTACAGCACGGTCGATGACGCCCTGGCGACCGTCGAGGCGCTCGGTCTCGGCGAACGCGGCCGCTACCTGCTCGCCGCGACCTTCGGCAACGTCCACGGCGTCTACAAGCCGGGACACGTCAAGCTGCGGCCCGAGGTGCTGAAGGAGATCCAGGACGCGGTGGCCGCCAAGTACGGCCAGGAAAAGCCGTTCTACCTGGTCTTCCACGGCGGCTCCGGCTCCACGCTGGAGGAGATCCGTGAGGCGGTGTCGTACGGCGTCGTGAAGATGAACATCGACACCGACACGCAGTACGCCTTCACCCGGCCGGTCGCCGACCACATGTTCAAGAACTACGACGGCGTGCTCAAGGTCGACGGCGACGTGGGCAACAAGAAGCTCTACGACCCGCGTGCGTGGGGCAAGGCCGCCGAGCAGGGCATGGCCGAGCGCATCACCCACGCCAGCGAGAACCTCCTGTCCGCGGGCAAGAAGCTCAAGTAGCCGATCCACCGGATGGCGAGAGCGGACGACGCGGTCCGCTCTCGCCGCAGTCGTGCCGTGGGAAGTCCTGTCGCGCGGATCCGTGACCGTACGGAATAGGAGATCCGCCGCCGATTGGGCAGGATGAGCACATGGACCAACAGAACCTCCTCGGAGGGCCACCCCCGACCGAGCTGCCGGACAACCCGGAGGCCCGCCAGTCCCTCGAGGCCGGCGTGGACCCGTTCGAAGTGGCCGCCAGATTCCCCGGCCATCCCGGGGCATGGGCGGAACTCGCCGACCGCGCGTTCGGCGGCGGCGACGTCATCGAGTCCTACGCCTACGCCCGCACCGGCTACCACCGCGGGCTGGACCAGCTGCGGCGTGCCGGCTGGAAGGGCCACGGGCCGATCCCCTGGCAGCACGAGCCCAACCGCGGTTTCCTGCGTTGCCTGCACGCGCTGGCCCGCGCGGCCGCCGCGATCGGTGAGGACGACGAGGCCGAACGCTGCCGGACGTTCCTGCGGGACAGCAGCTCCGCGGCCGTCGAGGTTCTCGCCACCTGACCGGCTTTCGCCGTTTTCCTGGTGGCCATCCGGCGGGTACGCTCTGATCGCAAGAGCCCCTGTCGCACTTGCGCAGGGGCTTCGTCGATGTCAGGGAGTATTCGATGCCGGCCATCGTGCTCGTCGGCGCCCAGTGGGGTGACGAAGGCAAGGGCAAGGCCACCGACATCCTCGGCGGTGACGTCGACTATGTCGTGCGATACCAGGGAGGGAACAACGCCGGGCACACGGTCGTCATCGGCGACCAGTCCTACGCGCTGCACCTGCTGCCATCGGGGGTGCTATCCCCGGATGTCGTGCCCGTCATCGGCAACGGCGTGGTCATCGATCCAGGCGTGCTGTTGGAGGAGATCGACGGGCTGAAGGCGCGCGGCATCTCGTGCGACCGCCTGTTGATCTCCGCCAACGCGCATCTGATCATGCCGCACCACAAGGCGCTCGATAAGGTCACCGAGCGCTATCTCGGCAAGGCCCAGATCGGCACCACCGGCCGCGGCATCGGCCCGGCGTACGGCGACAAGATCGCCCGGATGGGCATCCGGGTGCAGGATCTGCTCGACCCGGGCATCCTCCAGCAGAAGCTCGAGCTCGCCCTCCGCGAGAAGAACCAGATCCTCGCCAAGGTCTACAACCGGCGGGCGATCGAGATCGAGGCGATCGTCGAGGAGTTCGTCGCGTACGGCGAGCGGCTGGGCCCGCACATCGCCGACACGGCGCTGGTCGTCAACCAGGCGCTCGACCAGGACAAGGTCGTGCTTCTGGAAGGTGCCCAGGGCACGCTGCTCGACGTCGACCACGGCACGTACCCGTTCGTCACCTCCTCCAGCCCCACGGCCGGCGGCGCGTGCGCGGGCTCGGGTGTCGGCCCGACGCGCATCACCAAGGTGATCGGCATCCTGAAGGCCTACACCACACGTGTGGGTTCCGGGCCGTTCCCGACCGAGCTGCTCGATGAGACCGGCGAGTGGCTGCGAAAGACCGGCGGGGAGTACGGCGTCACGACGGGCCGCAACCGGCGCTGCGGCTGGTTCGACGCGGTGATCGCCCGGTACGCCACTCGGGTCAACGGCGTCACCGACTACTTCCTCACGAAGCTGGACGTCCTGTCCGGCCTGGAGCGGGTGCCGGTCTGCGTGGCGTACGACATCGACGGCGAGCGCTGCGATGAGATCCCGATGACGCAGACGGGCTTCCACCACGCCAAGCCGATCTATGAGTACCTCGACGGCTGGCAGGAGGACATCTCCAGCGCCAAGGTCCTCGAGGACCTGCCGGACAAGGCGCGCGACTACGTCCAGGCGCTCGAGGAGATGTCGGGCGCGCAGATCTCGGCCATCGGCGTGGGCCCCGGCCGCGACCAGACCGTGCAGACCCGCTCCTTCATCTGACCTGATCGCTCGTACGGCGGCGGCCGGTCGGGGACACCCGCGGGTGTCCCGGACCGGCCCGACCGCGGCGGGTTCGAGGCTCTACGCTGATCTTTGTGGAGATTCAGGGGCATCGCGGTGCGCGGGGGCTTTGGCCCGAGAACACCGTTCCGGGGTTCGCGAGGACCCTGGAGCTCGGCGTGGACGTGCTGGAGCTGGACGTCGGGCTGACCGCCGACGGTGTGCCGGTGCTCCACCACGACCAGGCGCTGCGCGGCGACACCGTACGCGACCGCGGACCGTGCCGTCCGCACGACCCGATGTATCCCTACGTCGGCCGGCCCATCCGCGAGCTCACACTCGCACAGGTGAAGACGGTCGACGCGGGCATCGCGCATCAGCGGTTCGCCCAGACGCAGACACCGCTGCCCGGCGCCGAGGTGCCCACGCTGGCCGAGGTGTGCGAGCTGGTCGCGCGGCACGACGTGCGGCTCGCCGTGGAGATCAAGACCGATCCGTCGTGGCCGGAGGTCGAGACCATCACGGCGACGGCCGTGAAGGTCCTGGACTCCTACGGCCTCACCGAACGGTCGCGGCTGCTGGCGTTCGACTGGCGGGTGCTCGGTGTGGCGCGCGAGCTGCTGCCCGGCGGCGATCGGGTGGCGCTCGTCGAGCCGGCCACGCTCGACGCGTCCTGGATGGCCGGCCACGACCCGGCCGGCGGTCTCGTCGCCGCGGCGGCCGCTGCCGGCGCGACGATGATCTCGCCCAAGCTGGTCATGGTCACGCCCGAGCTCATCGCCGCCGCGCACGAGCGCGGCGTGGCCGTCGTCGTGTGGACGGTGAACGATCCGGTGGAGATGGCCCGGTACATCGCGTTCGGCGCCGACGCCATCGTCACCGACTACCCCGACCGCCTGCGCACGGTGCTGGGAAGGTAGCCACCGGCGCCCGCCGGCCGGATGTGAGGTCTACCGCGTGCGGCGCAAGGCCACCGGCGCTCGCGCTCTCCTGGGCCATGGACCAGGAGAGCGCGAGGGACGCGGAGAAGTGGATCAGCGAGCGGCTCGCCGACACCGTACTGGCCCGGCTGACCGAGCCGGGCCGTTCACGCGCGTACGCCCTCGATCCGGGCCACGAGAAGCCAACTGGGAGCTGTGACGCGGCCGACCGCGCTCAGAGCCAGCCGGTGCGGCGGAAGCGGCGGTAGAGCGTGTAGCAGGAGCTCGCGATGATGCCGAGCACGAGCACGTAGCCGTACTTCCAGCTCAGCTCCGGCATGTGCGAGAAGTTCATGCCGTACACACCTGTGATCGCCGTCGGCAGCGCGAGGATCGCCGCCCACGCGGAGATCTTGCGCATGTCGTGGTTGTCGGTCACGGTCACCTGGGTCAGGTGCGCCTGCAGGATCGGGGTGAGCAGCTCGTCGCACGACTCGACCTGCTCCCGCACGCGGGACAGGTGGTCATCGACGTCGCGGAAGTACTCCCTGATCTCGGCGGGGACGAACCGGCGGCCGGCGAGGTTGCGCAATGGGCCGGCGAGCGGGCCGACGGCGCGCTTGAGGTGGATGACCTCGCGCTTGAGGCGGTAGATCCGCTCGGCCTGGTTGCTGGCGTCGGCGGAGAAGACGCACTCCTCGACGTCGTCGATGTCCTCCTGGACGGCGTCCGCGACGGAGATGTAGTCGTCCACCACGCGGTCGGTGATGGCGTGCAGGACCGCGGCCGGGCCCAGGGCGAGCCGCTCCGGGCTCTCCTCGAGGCGCATGCGCACGGGGGCGAGCGCGCCGTGCGCGCCGTGCCGCACCGTGACGATGAAGTCGGGACCGCAGAAGATCGCGATCTCGCCGGTCTGCACCACGTCGGCGTCGCCGCGCTCGACGTAGCCGACCGTCTTCATGACGAAGAACTGCACCTCGTCGTAGCGCTCGAACTTGGGCCGCTGGTGGGCGTGGACGGCGTCCTCGACCGCGAGCGGGTGCAGCCCGAACACCTCGGCGAGGCCCTCCAGCTCGGCCGCGTCGGGGTCGTGCAGGCCGACCCACACGAAACGGCTCTGCGCGTCGGTGTGCAGGTTGGTCGCGTACTCGGGGGAGCGCGGCGCGCGTACGAGGCGTACGGCGTCGGCGACGTCGGGGGTGTCGACGCGCTCACCGTCGATGTAGGCGGCCCAGTCGATGACCGCCGAGCTCCGGCGGGCGGCGATGTGAGCGGTGCCGCGCCCTGGCCGGGCCAGGGGCTTGAAGAGAACGCGGGTCGCGCGGGTCGGACGAACCTTTGTCACGGCCATTTGGGGTCCTTCCCCGGCCCGGTCCGCGCACGAGCTCGCGCGTCAACCCGGGGCTAAAGCGGGGAACGCGCGTCGCGTGGGGCCGGACGCCGAGTAGAGGGGGTCGTACTAGGAGGAATCTCGGCGCTTCCGCAAGGATCACCAGGACTCATCACAACCACCTCCTTAGGTTCGTTGACGTCAGAGCCAAGCTCTAAGGTTATACCGGGTTAGAAGACGCCCCTGTGGGGCGCTTGGTTCACAAGACGCGCCAACTTTTTCCTCGGCACTTTCCGCACGGCCCTCCCCTCGGTACCCGAGGTGACCGGCATACCCGTTCAAAACAACCTCACCCGTCGGCGGCTTCCCTCCTGGTGACGGGCCCGCCGGAGCCTGCGGATCTGGATAGGCTCTGCGCGTGCGAGTCCTCGTTCTCGGCTCGGGCGGACGTGAGCACGCGCTCATCCGCTCGCTCGCCGGCGATCCCGATATCACCGCCCTCCACTGCGCGCCCGGCAACGCCGGCACCTCCGCGCTCGCGGACAACCATGTCCTCGATCCGACCGATCCGCTCGCCGTGGTGGAGCTGGCCCAGCGGCTCGGCACCCGGCTGGTCGTCATCGGTCCCGAGCTGCCGCTGGTCCACGGGGTCGCCGACGCCGTACGCCAGGCGGGCCTGCTGTGCTTCGGCCCCGACCGGGCGGCGGCGGAGATCGAGGGTTCCAAGGCATTCGCCAAGGAGATCATGGCCGAGGCCGGCGTGCCGACCGCGGCCTCACGCGTGTGCGACAACGGCGGCGACGTCCGAGACGCGCTCGATGAGTTCGGGCCGCCGTACGTGGTCAAGGACGACGGGCTGGCCGCCGGAAAGGGCGTCGTCGTCACCGACGACCGCGAGCTGGCCGAGCGTCACGCCGAGTCGTGCGACCTCGTCGTCGTCGAGGAGTACCTGGCCGGCCCCGAGGTCTCGGTGTTCGCGCTGACCGACGGCGTCACGGTGGTGCCGCTGCTGCCCGCACAGGACTTCAAGCGCGCGTACGACGGGGACAAGGGCCCCAACACCGGCGGCATGGGCGCGTACACCCCGCTGCCCTGGGCGCCGCCGGACCTGGCCGCCCGGGTCGCCGCCGACATCATCCAGCCGACCGTGGACGAACTGCGCCGCCGCGAGACGCCGTACGTCGGTGTGCTGTACGCCGGGCTCGTCCTGACCGCCGCCGGTCCGCGCGTGATCGTGTTCAACGCCCGGTTCGGCGACCCGGAGACCCAGGTCGTGCTGGACCGGCTGGCCACGCCGCTTTCGAGCCTGCTCGAGGCGTGCGCCGTCGGCACTCTCGGCTCGGTGCCCCCGATCGAGTGGCGGCCCGGCGCCGCGGTCACCGTGGTGATCGCCGCGGAGAACTACCCCGGCAAGCCGGCCACCGGCGACCCGATCGCGGGCATCGAGGAGGCCGAGCAGGTCGAGGGCGCCTACGTCCTGCACGCCGGCACCACGACCGAGCGCGGTCTGCCGGTCACCGGCGGCGGGCGGGTGCTCAGCGTCGTCGGCACCGGACCCGACGTCGCCACCGCACGGTCTCGCGCCTACGCGGCCGCCGACCGCATCCGGATCCGCGGCAGCCACCACCGGACGGACATCGCCGCCCAGGCATAGACCGGGGGCACCGGCACGCGAGCAGGGGCCCGTACCTGGGAGACTGTCGTGTGTGATCGAGCGCTACACCCTCCCGGAGATGGGCCGCGTCTGGAGTGACGCGCACAAATACGAGCTGTGGTGCAAGGTGGAGACCCTTGTGCTGGAGGCGCACGCGAAGGCCGGCACCGTCCCGGCCGACGCCGTGGAGCCGGTGCGCGCCGCGCCGCCGCCGACGCCCGAGCGCGTGGCCGAGATCGAGGCGACCACCCAGCACGACGTGATCGCGTTCTTGTCCGCCTGGGCCGACAACACGGTCCCGCGCGAGGCCGCGGCGTACGTGCACTTCGGCATGACCTCATCGGACCTGCTCGACACCGCCCTCGCGCTCCAGCTCACCGAGGCCACCGACCTTCTGCTGGCCAAGGCCGACGCGCTGGTGGCGGCGCTGCGCGACCACGCGCTCGAACACCGCGGCACGCTGCGCGTCGGGCGTACGCACGGCATCCACGGCGAGCCCGACGTGTGGGGACACCGGGTCGCCGACTTCGCCTTCGCGATGGCCCGCTCCCGCGACCGGCTGCGGCGATCCCGCGAGGCGGTCGCGGTCTGCGCCATCTCCGGTGCGGTCGGCACCTACTCCAACATCGACCCCGAGGTGGAGCGGCACGTCGCGGCGGCGCTCGGCCTCCAGCCGGCGGACGTGTCCACCCAGGTCGTGATCCGCGACGGCATCAGCGAGTGGACCTCCGCCCTGGCCATCATGGCGACGGTGTGCGAGGCGGTCGCACTGGAGGTCCGCCACGGCCAGCGCACCGAGGTGCGCGAGCTGTGGGAGCCGTTCGGCCGTGGCCAGAAGGGCTCCTCGGCCATGCCGCACAAGAAGAACCCCATCATCTCCGAGCGGCTGGCGGGCATGGCGCGGATCGTGCGCGCCCAGGTCACGCCGGTGATGGAGGGCATACCCCTGTGGCACGAACGGGACATCTCCCACTCCTCGACCGAGCGCATCGCGCTGCCCGACGCCGCGATCGCGCTGGACTACATGCTCAACCTGACGCACCGGCTGGTCACCGGCCTCGTCGTCGACCGTGACCGGATGCTGGCCAACCTCGAGTCCACCGGCGGTCTCATCTACACGAGCACGGTGCTGCTGGAGCTGGTGAACGCCGGGATGTCGCGCGACGACCAGGCGTATCCCCTCGTCCAGAAGGCCGCCATGGAGACCTGGGAGACCGGGGTGCCGTTCCGCGAGACCCTGCGCCGGCACGCCGCCGAGGCGGGGCAGAGCCTCGATGAGGCACGGCTCGACGAGGTGTGCCGGCCCGAGCGTTACGTCGAACGGCTCGACGGGATGTTCGAGCGCCTCGCGGCTCTTAGGTGACGGTCGTCGTCCGGAGGCTGCACGTCTACCCGCTCAAGAGCGGGGCCGGCAGCCGCCTGACGAGCGCCGAGGTGACGCCGACCGGGTTCGCGCACGACCGGGAGTTCATGCTGATCCGCCCGGACGGCACGCACCTGTCGCAGCGCGAGCTGCCCCGCATGGCACTGCTCCGGGCCTCCTTCGACGGCGAGACGCTGTTCGTCGACGCGATCGACGCGGTGACCCCGCTGGTGCACGACGTCGGTACGGCCGGCGCCCTACGCGACATCACGCTGTTCGGTGAGCCCGGCCGAGGTGTGGACCAGGGCGACGAAGCGGCCGGCTGGTTCAGCGCCCTGCTCGACGCGGACTGCCGTCTCGTCAGGTTCACGGGCCGCCGGGAGACCCTGCTCGGCGGCGGCACGGTCGCGTACGCCGACGGTTACCCGCTCCACGTGCTCTCCGTGGAGTCGCTGGAAGACCTGAACTCCCGGCTGGACGAACCACTGCCGATGGAGCGGTTCCGGCCCAGCATCGTGATCGAGGGGCTCGGGCCGTACGGCGAGGACTCGGTAGATCTTCTGCGGATCGGCGAGGTGGAGATCGAACTCATCGAACCATGCCGCCGTTGTGTGATCACCACCACTGACCAGAACTCCGGGGCCCGCGGACGCGAGCCCTTGCGCACACTGGCTTCCTACCGCACCCAGCGCAGCAGCGACGGCAGCAGCGGCCTGACCTTTGGCCAGAACGGCATCCCGCGCACTGTCGGCACCATTCGCGCAGGTGACACCGTATGTGCCTCCCCGCGACGTTCGCACCCGTGAGACACTCGAAGAACATATGAACCGCCGGGGCCGTACCACCGGGTCCGAACCAATCCTCGGCAGGCGGACTCTAAGAGTTCGGATAGCCACACAAGACCGGATGTTTCGGTCATGCCACGGCAGACCCGATGGAATACTGTGCCCCACGCATCACACCGCGTGTGGGCACTCGTGACCCGCTGACGAAGCGAGCGGGCAGGTCAAGTAAATCCCCGCATCCAAAGGAGCAACGGCGCTATGAGCTTGGGCCACGAGGTCCGTTACCGCGTGCGAGGTGGCCGCCAGTTGCGCGGCACCGTGTTCGTACAGGGTGCGAAGAATGCCGTCCTGCCCATGATCGGGGCGTCTCTAATGGCGTCGGAGGGCCGCACGGTCCTGCGCAACGTACCGATCATCGAAGACGTCCGCCGGGCCGTTGAGCTGGCCCAGGCGATCGGCGCCAAGGCCGAGCTGCACGAGGCCGAGCGCACTCTCGTGATCGACGCCTCGACGCTGACCAGCCCGGTTCTGCCCGCCGACATCGCGGCGCGGTTCCGCGGCTCGTTCCTCTTCGTGCCGGCGCTGCTGCACCGGCTCGGCGAGGCGGTCATCGAGGGCGTCGGCGGCTGCAATCTCGGCAGCCGCAACCTCGACTTCCACTACAACGGCTTCAAGCGCATGGGCGCCACGGTCACCGAACAGGTCACCGACGACGGCACCGGCTCCATCCACGTCAAGGCGGGCCACCTGCAGGGCGGCACGCTCTACCTCG
>JAOPYG010000134.1 GCA_025964685.1 Actinoallomurus sp.
GAAGACGGCAGGGGCATGCTGAGCCGGATTGCCTAGGATCCGTACACACTCACAGATGAGGAGTACGAGCGTATGACGTTGTCCGAGAGTCGTCACCCCTTCCGCGCTGACCACGTTGGCAGTCTGCTGCGACCGCCCGCGCTTTTGCAGGCCCGGGACGACCTCGCGGCCGGGCGGATCGACGCCGCGGAGCTTCGCGCCATCGAGGACGAGGCGATCCGTGAGGTCGTCAGGATGCAACGCGAGGTCGGACTGCGGACGGCCACGGACGGTGAGTTCCGCCGTGAGTCGTGGCACATGGACTTCATCTACCAGCTCGGCGGCATCGAGCAGGTCCAGGACGGCACGATCAAGGTGGCGTTCCACAACAAGGAGAAGACCTACGAATGGGCGCCGCCGTCGGCCCACGTCGTCGCGCCGCTGACGCTCGAGAACACGATCTTCGATGAGGCGTTCACGTTCCTGCGTGACACTGCGGCGGACGGCGCCACGCCGAAACTCACCATCCCCTCGCCCAGCATGGTGCACTACCGCGGCGGGCGGTCGGCGATCGACGAGTCGGTCTACCCCGACCTCGACCGGTTCTGGGCCGACCTGACGGCCGCGTACGCCGAAGAGGTCCGACGGGTCTACGACCTAGGCTGCCGCTACCTGCAGCTCGACGATACGAGTCTCGCCTACGTGAACGACCCGGCTCAGCGCCGGCATGTCGCCGAGATCGGCGGTGACCCCGAACACCAGCACGAGCAGTACATCGCGAACATCAACCGGGCAATCGCGGACCGTCCGGCGGACCTCACGGTGACCATGCACATGTGCCGTGGCAACAACCAGAGCATGTGGGCGGCCGAGGGCGGATACGACTTCATCGCCGAGACGCTGTTCAACGAGCTCGCCGTCGACGGCTTCTTCTGCGAGTGGGACGACGAGCGGTCCGGTGGGTTCGAACCGCTCCGCTTCGTACCGAAGGGCAAGCGCGTCGTGCTCGGGCTCGTGACGACCAAGCGCGGTGAGCTCGAGAGCAAGGACGAGCTGAAGCGGCGGATCGAGGACGCGTCGCGCTACGTCGACGTCGACCAGCTGTGCCTGTCGCCGCAGTGCGGTTTCTCCTCCACCAAGGAGGGCAACGATCTGACGCAGGAGCAGCAGTGGGCCAAGCTCCGGCTGATCGTCGAGACGGCGGAAGAGGTGTGGGGCTCGCTGTGACCGGTACGGCGGTGGTCACGGGCGCCGGTTCGGGGATCGGGCGGCATGTCGCGCGGGCGTTGCTCGGCGCGGGGTACCGGGTCGCACTCGCGGGCAGGCGAGAAGAGGCGCTTCGCGAGACGGCGGAGGGTTCGGACGCCGCGCTCGTGGTGCCTACCGACGTCGGGGCACCGGAGTCGGTGGCGAACCTGTTCGACGAGGTACGGCGCGCGTGGAACCGTGTCGACCTGCTCGTCAACAACGCGGGGACGTTCGGGCCCGCCGGGGCGGTCGATGAGATCGCCTTCGAGGACTGGCAGCGCACGCTCGCCACCAATCTCACCGGCACGTTCCTCTGCTCGCAGTACGCGGTGCGGCTGATGAAGGAACAGCGGCCTCAGGGCGGCAGGATCATCAACAACGGGTCGATCTCCGCGCACACCCCGCGGCCCGCGAGCGTCGCCTACACCGCGACGAAACACGCCATCACCGGCCTGACCAAGTCGATCTCACTTGACGGCCGGGCGTACGACGTCGCGTGTGGGCAGATCGACATCGGCAACGCCGCGACCGAGATGACCGCGGGCATCGCCGAAGGGGCGCGTCAGGCGGACGGGCGGACGATGCCCGAGCCGACGTTCGACGTGGAGCACGTGGCGCGCGCCGTGCTGTACATGGCGAGCCTGCCTCTGGACGCCAACGTGCAGTTCATGACCATCACCGCGACGAAGATGCCGTTCATCGGCCGCGGATGACCGTCCGGGCCGCCGACAGTGCCTGTTCACGGTAGGAGGCGCCGAACAGTGCCACGTGGACGAGCAGCGGATGCAGCTGGTGCAGCGGCACGCGAGCGCGCCAGCCGTCGGCGAGCGGTGAGACCTCGTCGTACGCCGCGATGATACGGTCCAGGCCGGGCGCGCCGAACAGGGCGAGCATGGCCAGGTCGGTCTCCCGGTGGCCGCCGTGCGCCGCGGGGTCGATGAGCCAGGCGCGGTCCGCGCCCCACAGCACATTGCCCGACCACAGGTCGCCGTGGATCCGCGCGGGGGGTTCCGGCGGGCCGGCGGTGTCCACGACGTGGCCGGCGGCGCGTTCGATCTCGGTGGCGTCGCGGGCGGACAGCGCACCCCGGTCCACCGAGATGCGCAGGTAGGGCAGGACGCGGCGCTCGGCGTACCACTCCGGCCAGGAGGCACCGCCGGCGTTGTCGAGCGGCAGCTCGGCGATGTAGCCCGGCCACGGCGCTCCGTAGGAGTCCGCGCCCGCAGCGTGCACGGCGGCCAGTTCCCGCCCGAACCGCTCGGCCGCCTCCGGTGTCGGCCGTGCCGCCTCGATCCACGGCAGGACCAGCGTGGTGTCGTCGGCGGCGAGCACCTCGGGCACCGGCGCGCCGTCGCCGCTCTCGGCCAGCCAGCGCAGTCCGCCTGCCTCGGCGGCGAACAGCCCGCCGATCACCCGGCGGGCCTGTTTGACGAACACCTCGCGGCCGTCGGCGAGCGTGGCCCGGCGCAGGTCCCACTCGTGGCTGGTGCCGAGCTCGGTCACCTCGGTCAGGTCGAGGTTCACCGTTCTTTGAACGCCCGGCGTACGTGGTCGAGCAGGCCGGGCACGGCCGCCTCGATCTGCTCGCGCACCTCCTCGAAGGCCGAGTCGCGGCTGTAGTAGGGATCGGCCACGTCAAGGTCGCCCGCGTCCGGGTCGAACTCCCGTACGAGCCGGACCTTGCCCCGCGCCTCGGCGTCCGGCGCGAGGCGGAGCAGATCGTTCCGGTGGCCCTCGTCCAGGGCGAGGATCAGGTCGTACCGGTCGAACCAGCCGCCCTCGAACTGCCGCGCCCGGTGGAGCGAGCGGTATCCCGCCCTGCGGAGGGTGGCCACCGTACGCTCGTCGGCGGAGTCGCCGACGTGCCAGTGGCCGGTGCCGGAGCTGTCCACCTCCACGTCGAGCCCCTCCTCCTCGGCGTGATGGCGGAAGATGTGCTCGGCCATCGGCGAGCGGCAGATGTTGCCCGTGCAGACGAACGTGACGCGGTACGGCATGATTCGCAGCCTATGACCCCGGACGTGAGGGCTCGTTTCCGTCGATCGGAATGTGGACGAAGAGGGTGGTGCCGCTCCCGATGGGGCTGGCGACCTGGATCCTGCCGCCGAGTGACTCGATGCGGTCCTTGAGCCCGATGAGCCCCGTTCCCCGCCCGTAGTCGGCCCCTCCGACCCCGTCGTCCTGCACCGCGGCGTACGCCAGCGTGCCGCCGACGTTCAACTCCACGTGCACATGGGACGCGCGGGCATGCTTGACCGCGTTCGTCAGCGCCTCCGAGACGACGTAGTAGAGGGCGACCTCGACGGCCTCCGCGACGCGGCGCGCGACGCGTAGCTCGAGCTCGACCGGGACCGCGGAGCGGCGTGCCAGCATCGTGAGGGCGGGGCCGATGCCCCCTCTGGACAGGATCGTCGGGTGCAGGCCGCGGGAGATCTCCCGTAGCTCCTCGACGGCTCCTTCGAGGGACTCCTCGGCGTCCGACATCTGCCGCCGGAGATTCTCCGCGCCGGGTGGGATGTCGGCCTGGGCGGCCCGCAGCCCGAGCTGACACGCGACCAGACGCTGCTGCACTCCGTCGTGCAGATTGCGCTCGATGCGCCTGCGCGTCGCATCCGCCGCCGCGACGACGCGGGCCCGCGAGGCCGCCAGCTCGTCGCGGCTCTCGGCGTTCGCGATCGCCGCGCTGACGAGCTCGATGAATTGCCGCACGCGCTCCTCGACGCCTTCGGGCTGCGGCTCGACACTCTGCGTCAGGATGGTCATGACGCCCCAGAGGCGGCCCTCGACCATGATCGGACAGCCGACGCCCGACATGCATCCGTGCGTTCTCGCCCACAGGGCGATCCCGGTGTGGGCGTTCTCGTAGCACCTCCTGACCGGGTGACCGGTACGCGCCACGGCACCTCCGACGCTGTCCGGATCCAGCGGCCAGCTCGAGCCGACGGCCGGCGCACGGTCAAGATCGTTCCGTCGTCCCCACGAGGCGACCACGAGCATGGTGTTGTCGGCGTGAAAGCGGCAGATGAGCGTGTGGTCGGCCCCCGCGATCGTCCCGATCTCGCCGGCGACCGCCGTGAACACCTCGGCCGGTGGTGCTCCACGGATGACGAGCATGGCGATC
This sequence comes from Actinoallomurus sp., assembly GCA_025964685.1. GTDB lineage: Bacteria > Actinomycetota > Actinomycetes > Streptosporangiales > Streptosporangiaceae > Actinoallomurus. Next base: position 4,349 of record JAOPYG010000134.1, read on the forward strand.
CGACGCAGAGCAGCCTGCTCCTCCGCGATACGCGAAAGCTCGTCACCCCTCATCTCCACCGCCCACTCGTCAATCTACCTGCTGAAACGCCGGCCAGGACGGGTCGGCGGAGGAGGTGCGGAAATGAAAGACGCCCCGGCCGGAGCCGGGGCGTCTCTCGTTCTCGATCAGTTCGTGACGGCGCCGAGGGCGTCGATGATGCCGTGGCCGTAGAACCCGTTGTGGCTCTGCGGACCCTCACAGGTGTGAGTGGCGGTCACCGTCCGGTAGGTGCCATCGGCCTGCCGGACCTGACGCGTGTACGTGTAGGCACGCGGGGTCGGGCAGGCGTGTTCGGTGGCGGTGCCCTCCAGGATCGACTCGGCGCGGTCCGGGGACAGCGTCAGGCCGCCGTGCGCCCGGTCGCGCTGGCCGTACCGGCTGACGATGAGCGCGACCACGCCGGTGGCGTGCGGGGAGGCCATCGACGTGCCCTGCAGGTACTGGTAGTACGCGCAGGTCGAGCCCTTGCACGAGCGCACGACGCCCGGGACGTTCGGCGTGCCGTCCGGGTTCAGCTCGCCGCGGGCCTGGGCCAGCGACTTCGGGTAGGCCGCGAGGATGGCCTTGGTCACGTCGGCCTTGCCGTCGGCGGTGTCGTAGGAGTCGCCACCGGGTGCGGAGACCGCGACGTAGCCGTTGCCGTAGTCGGAGTAGTAGGACTTTCGGGTGCTGATGCCCAGCGCCGAGACGGCGATGACGTTCTGGCCCTCGCTCGGCTCGGAGATGCAGGACGGCGGGATGGTCCGTGAGTACGGCGCCTCGCCGGGCACGGACGGGTAGTCCGGGCTGGACCCGTCGATGATGGTCTTGGTGTAGTCGGTGGCGCCGTTGCCGGCCGCCGAGACGAGGGTCACGCCGTGCCGGTGCGCGTAGGCCAGGGCCCGCTCGGACGCCCGGATGACCGTACGCTGCTCGGCCTGGTTCTCAGGGGAGTCGGCCGGGTTGTTCGTGCAGTTGAACAGCCACGGGTCGGTGTAGAAGGACATGTTGACCACGTCGATGCCGTGGTCGGCCGAGTACGTCAGCGCGTCGACCACGGGCTGGAGGAAGAAGTAGCCCGAGTCCTGGCCGGCCCGTACGTTCACGAGGCTGACGTCCGGAGCGACGCCGGCGATGCCGAGGCCGTTGATGGGCGAGGCGATCGTCGAGGCGACGTGCGTGCCGTGCTCGTTGTCGTCCTCGTCGACCGGGTCTACGCAGGACGGATGCTCGCACGGCCCGTCGACCTCGGTGCCGTTGGCGTCGACCGGGATGTCGGTGGTGAAGTTCCGGCTCAGCGCGCGGTTGAAGTTCGGCGCGATGTCCGGGTGCGTGCCGTCGATGCCGGTGTCGATGACGCCGACGAGTACGCCGTGGTCACCCGGCTCCTTCTTGTACGAGCCGTTCGCCGTCGCGTGGATCTGCTTCATGTCCCACTGGCGGTCGGCCAGCGGCTCAGCGGAGGGCGCTTGCGAGGAGGTGCCGGCCCCGCCGTGGCCGCCCTGGCGCCCCTCCTTCTCCACGGCCTGGCTCTTGTTCACCGCGGCCCGCGCGAGCTTGGGCGCCTCACCGACGGCGCGGTTGCGCGCGACGCCGTCGACCGCCGACTGCTTGCCCGCGTCGGCGGCGAACGCCATGCTGGTCGAGCGTACGGTGGCCAGTCCTACCTCTTTGTTCTCCTTGACGATGGTGCCGCCGGCCGCCTTGACGGCCGCGTGCGCCTGCTCCAGGGAGGCCCCGTCCTTGTACAGGACGACGTACTCGGTGTTCTGGCCCTGCTTACTGCTTGATCCGGCCTGCGCGGGTGCCGCGAGCGCCGCCGTGACGACAGCGCAGGCGGCGAGGACTATGGCGCGCCGCACTGCACACCTCCATATGGGTTAAAGGCCAAGTAAAAATCAGGCAATGGAGGCATCAGAACGGCCAGCGCGCCGAAAGTCCAGTAGTGCGCCTTATGTGAACCATGGCCGCTTATGGTCAATCCGCGCGAAACGGGAGGTCAGCGCGTCACCGCGCCCAGAGCGTCGATGATGCCGTGGCCGTAGAAACCGTTGCGACTCTGGCCGCCCTCGCAGGTCTGGGTGCTGGTCACCGTCTGGTAGGTGCCGTCGGCCTGCCGGACCTGACGGGTGTACGTGTACGCACGCGGGGTCGGGCAGGCGTGCTCGGTGGCGGTGCCCACCAGGATCGACTCGGCCCGGTCCGGGGACAGCGTCAGACCACCGCGGGCTCGGTCGCGCTGGCCGTACCGGCTGACGATGAGCGCCAGCACGCCCGCGGTGTGCGGGGAGGCCATCGACGTGCCCTGCAGGTACTGGTAGTACGCACAGGTCGAGCCCTTGCACGAACGCACCACGTACGGGACGTTCGGCGTGCCGTCCGGGTTCAGCTCACCGCGCGCCTGGGCCAGCGCCTTCGGGTACGCCGCGAGCACCTCCCTGGTCAGGTCGATCTTGCCGTCCGCGGTGTCGTAGCCGTCCCCGCCCGGCGCGGCCACCTCGACGTAGGAGTCGCCGATGTTGGAGTAGTACGCCTTGCGGTCGCTGATCCCGATCGAGGAGCTGACGAGGACGTTCTTGTCCTCGCTCGGTTCGGCGACGCAGCTCGGGGAGATGGTCCGCGAGTGCGCTGCCTCACCGGGAACGGCGGCGTAGTCCGGGCTGGTGGTGTCGACGAGGGTCTTGGTGAAGTCGATGGCGCCGTTGCCCGCGGCGGTGACCAGGGTGACCCCGTGCCGGTGGGCGTAGGCGAGCGCCCGCTGCGACGCGCGGATGATCGTCTGCTGCTCGGCCTGCTGTTCGGCCGAATCGGCCGGGTTGTCCACGCAGTTGAACATCCACGGATCGACGTAGAAGCTCATGTTGACCACGTCGATGCCGACGTCCGCCGAGTAGGTGAGCGCGTCGACGACCGGCTGCAGGAAGAAGAACCCCGCGTCCTGGCCGGCCCGCACGTTGACGAGTGTGACGTTCGGCGCCACGCCCGCGATGCCGAGCCGGTTGACCGGTGAGGCGATGATCGACGCGACATGCGTGCCGTGGTCGTTGTCGTCCTCGTCGACCGGGTCCACGCAGGACGGATGCTCGCACGGCCCGTCGAATTCCGCACCGTTGGCGTCGACCGGAATGTCGGTGGTGAAGTTCCGGCTCAGCGCACGGTCGAAGTTCGGTGCGATGTCCGGATGCGTACCGTCGACGCCGGTGTCGATGACACCGACGAGCACGCGGCGGTCGCCGGGCTCCTTCTTGTAGGAGCCCTTGGCGGTCGCGTGGATCCGCTTCATGTCCCACTGCGTGCCGGCGAGGGGTTCCTCTCCCGGCGTCGCGGCGGCCGCGCGGCCCGTACGGCCACCGGCGCGGCCTTCCTTCTCCACGGCCTGGTTCGTGGCCGCCGCCGTCCGTGTGAGCGTCGGTGCCTTGCCGACGGCACGGTTGGCCGCGACGCCGTCGACCGCCGATTGCCGGCGCGCGTCGGTGAGGAACGCCGTGCCGGCCGAGCGAACGGTGGCCAGCCCCACGTCCCTGTTCTCCCGGACGATCGTGCCGCCCGCGGCCTTGACGGCCGCGTGCGCCTGCTCCGGGGAGACCCCGTCCTTGTACAGGACGACGTACTCGGTGGCCTTCCCCAGCGACTTCGCTGTGCTGGCCGATCCCGCCCGCGCGGGTACCGCGAGCGCGGCCGTCACGACGGCGCAGGCGGCGAGGACGATGACGCGCCGCACGGCACACCTCCATAAGGAATGGGGGCCACCAACGAAGATGTGGCAATGGAGGCATCAGAACGGCTGGCTCAGAAAATGTCGATAATTGCCCCCAGAGTGAGCAATTTAGGCTATGGCCGTTTCTGGTCAGCGCCGGCGAACAGAGAGATCAGCCGGTGCGCAGGGCCATCGCCATGGCCTCGACCGCGAGCTGCGGATTGACGTTGGCCTCGAGCCGCTCGCGGCACGTCATGATCGCCTCGAGCCGCTGGAGTGTGGCCTCGGGCGTGCCGCGGAACGACCGCAGCTCACGCGACCGGTCTCCGTTGACCAGCTCCACGTCCGCGCCGAGCTGCACGGCGAGCAGGTCGCGGTAGTACGACGCGAGGTCGAGCAGCGCCCGGTCGAGGGCGTCGCGCTTCATGCGGGTCGCACGGGACTTCTGCCGGTCCTCCAGGTCCTTGAGGGCGCCGGCGGTCCCCCGGGGCATCCGGCCCTTGGCGCTCTCCCCCAGCGCCTGCCGCAGCGCGGTGGTCTCCCCCGCGTCGCGCTCGGTGCCGCCCGCCTTGGCCTCGGCCTCCGCCGCCTTCACCAGCGCGTCGGCGGCCTCGACGGCCGGTCCGACACCGGTCAGCCGGCTCGGCACGCCGAGCACGTCGGAACGGCGACGGCGCGCCTCCCCGTCGGTGGCGAGCCGCCTGGCCCGTCCGATGTGCCCCTGCGCGGCCCGCGCGGCGTCCACCGCGACGTCCGGATCGATGCCGTCGCGGCGTACGAGCACGTCGGCGACCGCGTCGGCGGGCGGCGTGCGCAGCGTCACGAGGCGGCAGCGGGACCGGATGGTGACCACGAGGTCGTCCGGCGACGGCGCGCAGAGCAGCCAGACCGTACGCGCCGGCGGCTCCTCGATCGCCTTGAGCAGGGCGTTCGCCGCCTGTTCGGTGGAGCGGTCGGCGTCTTCGAACAGCACGATCCGCCATCGGCCGGCGGTCGGCGACGACGCCGACCGCAGCACCAGTTCACGGGTCTCGCGCACGCCGTAGGACAGCCCGGCAGGCCGTACGACCTCGATGTCCGCGTGGGTGCCCGACAGCACCTGGTGGCAGGAGGCGCAGTGCCCGCAGCCCAGGTCGGGGCAGAGCAGCGCGGCGGCGAACGCGCGGGCCGCGACCGACCGGCCCGAGCCGGGCGGGCCGGTGAACAGCCACGCGTGGGTCATCCCCGCGCCGCCGCCACCGGTCAGGACCTCGGCGGCGGCATGCGCGGCGGTCTCCAGCTGCTCGATGACGGGCCCCTGCCCGACCAAGTCGTCGTACACCGTCACGCGACGATGCTATTGCAGTGGAGCGGGCCCGGAGACGAGGTCAGTCTTTGATCGCCGGCATCGTGCTGGTCTCGTCTTCCGCGCTGGCCGGCACCGGGTCGGGCAGAATCGCGCGTACCCGGTCATGGATCTTCCGGGAGATGTCCGACTGCGCCTGGGTGCCGTCGACCACCAGATACCGGTGAGGCTCCGCGTCGGCGAGCGCGCGGAACCCGCGGCGTACGCGCTCGTGGAACTCCCGCGGCTCGGACTCCATGCGGTCCGCCGGCGAGGCGAACCTCGTGAGCCCCACGTCGGAGGGGACGTCCAGCAGGATGGTCAGGTCAGGGATGAGCCCGCTCGTGGCCCAGCGGTTGACGTCGGCGATCTCGTCGACCTTCAGCTCGCGCCCGGCCCCCTGGTAGGCCAGGGACGAGTCGACATAGCGGTCGGTGACCACGATCGCGCCGCGCCGCAGCGCCGGCTGGACGACCTCCGCGATGTGCTGGGCCCGGTCGGCGGCGTACAGCAGCGTCTCGGCCCGCGAGGACAGCGTGGAGCTCTGCTTGTCGAGCAGCAGCGCCCGCAGCCGCATGCCCATCTTCGTCGAGCCGGGCTCACGCGTCATCACCACGTCGAAGCCCTGGTCGCGCAGCCAGATCGACAGGAGCCGCGCCTGGGTGGTCTTGCCCGCGCCCTCACCGCCCTCGAAGGCGATGAAGACGCCGTGCTCGCGCCCGGCCTCCTCGATCGTGTAGTGCTCGCCGCGCAGCGCGGCCGCGAAGTCACGGACCAGCGGAATGCCGCGGCGGTCGTCCATGTGCCGGTACGCGATCAGGCCGACGACCGCGGCGACCACGGCGGCGATCAGCAGCACGGCGTTGGGTCCGTCGAAGTGGTAGATGTTCTTGCCGGGCAGCTGGATCCGGTGGTTGCCCACGACGCCCGCGATGAAGGGCACCGAGGCGACCACGAGCAGCAGCACCACGCGCACCAGCGACTGCAGGAACGCCCACGTCCGCCCGCGTACGCTGTCCTCCACCTCCAGGCCGATCAGCGTGTACCCGATCACCCAGGCGATGCCCGCGCAGGCGCCGCACAGCGCGGTCACCAGCGCGACGATCACCAGGTTGGGGATGATCGCGATCAGTGCGAGCGCGACGCCGGCGCCGATGATCGCCAGCCCGAAGAGCCGCCGGCGGCTGAACTCCTGCAGGATGCGCGGCGCGAGGAACATGCCCACGGCCATGCCGACGAAGACCATGCCGAAGACGACGCCGTACGCCGCGTCGCCACCGCCGAGCGCCTTGACGTAGACCTTGGCGATGCCGATCACCGCGCCGCCCGCGGCGAACGCGCCGAGGATGCCGATCGTCAGGCCGCGTACGAGCGGCGTCGAGCCGACGAACTTCCAGCCCGCCACGATCTGCTTGAGAATCGAGGGCACCGAGACCTTGCCGCGCTGCTTCGGGATCTCCCGGAGCGAGAAGATCGTCGCCGCGGAGACCAGGAACGTCACGGCGTTGATGTACAGCGCGAGGTTGGCCTGCTGTTGCGGCTGCGAGAACAGCATCTTGGAGATCAGCGCCAGCACCGAGAACGTCGCCGCCGCGACCGGCGCGGAGCCGTACGTCGAGGTCAGGCTGATCTGGTTGGCCCGCTCCAGCTGATCCTTGGGGACGATGTTCGGGATCGTGGCCTCTTTGGCCGGGATCCAGAACAGCGTCACGACCTCGATCAGGAACGTCGCGATGTACAGCCAGTCGAGCCGCCCGACCAGCGGGATCGACAGGAAGAGGGCGAACCGCAGGACGTCCGCGACGACCATCGTGATCCGACGGTCGAAGCGGTCCGCGACGGCGCCCGCGAGCGGCCCGAAGAGCAGGGCCGGCAGCAGCTTGACGACGAGCACGCCGCCGATGGCGTAGTTCTCCGCCGAGCCCTTGGTCAGCGAGCCGGCCAACGCGGTGAGCGCGAGGATGCTCAGCCAGTCACCGAAGCTGGACAAAGACAAAGCGATCCACAGCCGCCGGAACGGCTTGATCGAAAGCACGCCGGGAGAGCCGCCCGTTCTGGTCATTGTGTCAGAGTATCGACACAGGGACCGGTCAGGAGCGGGACTTCGCGGGTCGCCTTCTGCTCGTTTTCTTCCCGCCACCTGCGGCGACCTTCTCGCGACGCTCGGCGAGCAACTCCGCCGCGCGCTCAATGGTGATCGACTCGACCTCGTCGCCCTTTCGCAGGCTCGCGTTGGCCTCGCCGTCCGTCACGTAAGGGCCGAAACGCCCCTCCTTGACCACGACCTTCTGACCGGACACCGGGTCCTCACCCAGCTCGCGCAGCGGCGGTGCGGCGGCGGCCCGCCCGCGCCCACGCTGCTTGGGCTGAGCGAAGATCTCCTTCGCCTGCTCCAGGGTGACCGTGAACAACTGCTCCTCGGACTCCAGCGAGCGGCTGTCGGTGCCCTTCTTGAGGTACGGGCCGAACCGGCCGTTCTGCGCGGTGACGGTCTCACCGTCGATCTCGCCGAGCACGCGCGGCAGCGACAACAGCTTCAGCGCGTCCTCGAGTGTGACGGTGTCGAGCGTCATCGACTTCAGCAGCGAGGCGGTCCGCGGCTTGGCCGATTTGGGCGCGTCATCGGGCAGGATCTCGGTGACGAACGGACCGAACCGACCCGTCTTGGCCACGATGAGGTGCCCGGTCTCCGGGTCGGTGCCGAGCTCGCGGTCGCCGCTGGGCTGCGCGAACAGCTCCTCGGCCTTTTCCTTGGTCAGCTCGTCCGGCGCGATGTCCTCGGGGATGTTGACCCGCTGGCCGTCGCGGTCGAGGTAGGGCCCATAGCGCCCGACCCGGATCACGATGTCGCTGTCAGGAATCGGGAACGAGCTGACCTCTTTGGCGTCGATGTCGCCGAGGTCGGAGACCAGTTCCTTGAGCCCGGCGTCTTCGTTGCCGAAGTAGAACTGCCGCAGCCACCGGACTCGCTCGGCCTCGCCGCGGGCGATCTCGTCGAGGACGTCCTCCATGTGCGCGGTGAAGTCGTAGTCGACGAGGTGGCCGAAGTGCTTCTCCAGGAGGTTCACCACGGCGAACGCGAGGAACGAGGGCACCAGCGCGGTGCCCTTCTTGAACACGTACCCGCGGTCGAGGATGGTGCCGAGAATGGTCGCGTACGTCGACGGCCGACCGATCTCGCGGTCTTCCATCTCCTTGACCAGGCTCGCCTCGGTGTAGCGCGCAGGCGGCCGCGTGGAGTGCCCCTCGGCGGCGAGGGCGGTCGCGGTGAGCGGGTCGCCCTCATCCAGGGTGGGCAGCCGGCGCTCCTGGTCGTCGAGGTCGGACGCCGGGTCGTCGGAACCCTCGACATAGGCCTTGAGGAAGCCGTAGAACGTGATGATCTTGCCGGAGGCGCCGAACTCGGCCGTCTCGCCGGCGGTGGACTCACCCGTCACGCGGACGGAGACGGACTGGCCCGCGGCGTCCTTCATCTGGCTGGCGACGGTGCGCTTCCAGATCAGCTCGTACAGCCGGAACTGGTCGCTCTTCAGGCCGGTCTCGCCCGGCGTACGGAACGTGTCGCCGGACGGGCGGATGGCCTCGTGCGCCTCCTGGGCGTTCTTGACCTTGCTCTTGTAGACGCGCGGCTTGTCCGGGATGTAGTCGGCGCCGTACAGCGTCTGTGCCTGGCTGCGCGCGGCGTTGATCGCGGTCTCGGACAGCTGGATGCTGTCAGTACGCATGTAGGTGATGAAGCCGTTCTCGTACAGCTTCTGCGCCACCTGCATCGTGTACTTGGCGGAGTAGCCCAGCTTGCGGCTGGCCTCCTGCTGCAGCGTGGTCGTACGGAACGGGGCGTACGGGCTGCGCTTGTACGGCTTGCGCTCGACGGACCTGACCGCGCACGGCCTGCCGCGCAGCCGCTCGGCGAGCCCCTGCGCGGTGTCCTGGTCGAGGTGGAGGAGGTCGGCGGACCTGATCTGCCCCTGGGCGGAGAAGTCACGGCCCTGGGCGACGCGCTTGCCGTCGAGCGCGACCAGCGTGGCGTCGAAGTCGGACGGCTTCTCGGGCTTGCCGGTGTCGAAGGTGGCGGCCAGGTCCCAGTAGCTCGACGGGACGAAGGCGATGCGCTCGCGTTCGCGCTCCACCACCAGGCGCGTCGCGACGCTCTGCACCCGGCCGGCCGACAGCTTCGGCATGACCTTCTTCCACAGGACCGGGCTGATCTCGTAGCCGTACAGCCGGTCGAGGATGCGGCGCGTCTCCTGGGCGTCGACGAGCTTGATGTTGAGCTCACGGGGGCTGCGCGCGGCGGCGCGGATGGCGTCCGCGGTGATCTCGTGGAACACCATGCGGTACACCGGCACCTTGGGCTTCAGCACCTCCTGCAGGTGCCAGGCGATCGCCTCGCCCTCGCGGTCCTCATCCGTCGCGAGAAATAGCTCGTCGGCGTCTTGCAACAGTTTCTTGAGCTTGGCGACCTGTTGCTTCTTATCCGCGTTGACCACATAAAGCGGCTCGAAGTCATGATCGACGTTGACTCCGAGTCGAGCCCAGGACTCACCCTTGAGCTTCGGCGGGATATCGGCCGCTCTTTCCGGTAGATCGCGGATATGGCCGATACTGGACTCCACGACGTACCCGCTGCCGAGATAACCCGCGATGGTCTTGGCCTTCGCAGGTGACTCGACGATCACCAGCCGGGTGCCGCCTGGCTTCTTTGTGCCGTTGCTGTCGGGCACGATGCCTGAACCTCGCAAGTCTCGACTCGGGCGGGGAGTCGCTCTGGGTGCCGTCTTGCACCCGGTCAACGTTGGAAGACAGTAGACCGGTTCCGTGGAAGAGGGTCCACGCCCCCCGCTAGGACCCTAGACCGAGCAGAATAAGGGCAATGCTTGAGTACTCCTACCTAGTACTGCGTCTGCCGCGTGGCACCACACGGGATGCCGCCAGGCAAATCCTGGTGGAGCACGCCGAGCGCGGTGGGTGGGAGCTCGTCCGCGTGCGGGTCTACCCTGACGGCCGACGCCGAATCCAGCTACGCCGAAAGGTGATTCGCGCGAAGCGTACCTTCTGACCGGCGGCCACCCCTTGTCTCCTACGACGCTACATCACCGATGCGAACGGTCGAGCGGGGCGATTGGGGAAGTCTCCCCTCTAATAGTGCTTTGCCTGCCTCGGAGCCGAGGCTCCGAGGCAGGCAAGGCGTCTTCGTTCGTCCGTCACGGGCTCGGACACCCGCGACGACATGTTGTGCGCTAGCGGCGGCCGGTGAAGCGGCGAGCCAGCGTCATCGTGCCGGCCGAGGCGGCGAACACGCCGCCGAGCACCAGCGCCACGAGCGCACCGTTCTGCGACCCGGCCGACACCGGCGACTGCGCGGCGGCGAGGTCGAGCGGCGGGAGCTGCTTCGGCGGGCCGCCGACGACCGGGACCTGCAGGCCCCCGCCCAGCGGGTTCTGGCCCGCCGACTGCGGCGTGATCGACCGGCCGAGCAGGTCGGTCGGCAGCTTCGGCAGGGCCGGCGTCGCGCCCATCGCCACCGGCATGGCGCCGGTGCGCAGTGACGCGGGGTCGACCGGAAGCTGCGGCAGGCCGTTCATCGGGCCGCTCATCGGAGCGCTCGACGGGGTGATGCAGTCGTCGGCGCCGCAACTGCCGAGCGCGTGCCCCACGACAGCGACGGCGTTGCCGCAGACGTCGACGGGCGCGGTGATCGGCGCGTGCACCTGGTTGCCGCCACCGATGCTGTGACGGCCGGACGTACGGCCGTGGAAGCCGCCGCCCTGGTAGCCGCCGGCACCCGGGAGCGATCCGGCGCAGCTCGCGACCGCGCGGCCGAGGACCGCGGCGGCGTTGCCGCAGACGTCGATCGGTGCGTTGACCGGCGCGTGCACCTGGTTACCGCCCAGGATGCTGTGCGCGCCGGAGGTGTGGTGCCCGCCGCCCGTGTGGTAGCCGACGCCACTGACCGCGGCGCCGCCCTGGCAGCCGGCCAGCGCGTTGCCGACGGCGTTGCCGCAGACGTTGATGGGCGCGTTGACCGGCGCGTGCACCTGGTTACCGCCCAGGATGCTGTGCCGGCCGGACGTACGGTCGGCGAAACCGCCGTCGGCGCCGCTGACGGTGGCGCCGCCCCGGCAACCGGCCAGCGCCTCACCGATCACCGCGGCGGTGTTGCCGCAGATGTTGACCGGTGCCGCGATCGGCGCGTGCACCTGGTTGCCGCCGCCGATGCTGTGCGCGCCGGAGGTGTGGTGGCCGCCACCGGCGTACCGGTACCCGGAGGGCCCGCCGGGCCCGCCGCCGACCTGAGCGCCGCCCTCGCAACCGGCCAGGGACCGGCCGATGACGGCGACGGCGTTGCCGCAGGCGTTCACGGGTGCGGTGATCGGCGCGTTGATCTGGTTGCCGCCGCCGATGCTGTGCCGACCGGAGGTACTGCTGTTGCCGCCGCCCTCGCCGCCCATGGTGCGGACGGACGAGCCGCCGGTCGATCCGGCGAGCGAACGCCCGATGACCGCGACGGAGTTTCCGCTGACGTCGACCGGAACGGAGATCGGGGCGTTGATCTGGTTGCCGCCCAGGATGCTGCCGTCGCCGTTGGTCACGTCGGCGAGGACCGGACCGGCACCCAACGCGACGAAGCTCGCGGTGAGCAGGGTGGCACCTGCGGCGCCTTTCGCCCACATACGCATGTGTTGCTCCTCATTTGGACAGGATTGACCGAACAACTTCTCGGGGTTGGGCGACACGACCGCTGGACCGCGGGCGTGCCGCAAGCCCGGTCCGTACGGACCGGTGGTGGGGTCAGTCGGGGGAGAAGGAGGGCTCGTCCGCCGCAGTGCGGACGACCGGGGGAAGGGTCCCGGAGCGCAGGATGGGGATGGCGGGACGGCTGTGGACCGTACCCGGCTCAGTCCTGCGCCGGACCCCGGCCGGGTGAAGACCGCCGCTGTCGGCGGACGGGGGCAGCAGTGCCTTGCCCCGTTGCGGCAGCGGTCGCGGCTGCCGGGGAATGGACGGCGCGGGCACCGTCGTGTGCGCCATGCGATCGGTGGAAGCCTTCTCGGACGCCCCCGTTACGGCGTGCGGCCCGGTGTGGATCACCGGTCCGCCGGAGACTCCGGCTCGTGAACCGGCGCCGCCGTGCCGTCGTGTCCGAGAAGGTCCGGCCGAGCCCACCGGCGTGCGCGGCCGCGGCGCGTCGGCCAGCGCCGATGTCGCCGCGGGTGGCAGGGCGAGGATCGCCGGCGGACGGGCGGGCGCAAGGACCGCTCCGGCTCTGCGCACGGCCGGGACGACGTGGTGCTCGTCCAGCACATGAGCCGCGATCGCGGTCACGGGCTCGACTTGCTCCACGACGCTGGGAACGCGTGCTCCCGGAACGGTGTCGGCGTGTGCCTGGCCGGCGACTCCCAGCAGCCAGCCGGCGACCGCGACGCCCGCCATCATCAGCAGACGCCTGATCACCGGCCGGGCGACGGAACGCATGACCGGCAGCGCGATGAGCCCCGGACAGCATGCGACCGCGAAGGCGAGCCTCCGCACCCGCGACCGTCCAGAAACCACGCGCCCTCCTTGGCGTTGACCACCTCACGGAACGCGGACACGTTCCGTACGGTCGGTTACCGTAGCACCACGGAGAGCGATCAAACTCGCGGATTTAGATGTGATCTAGAAAATGGTCGAGAACTCGCACGCCGAACTGGAGTCCGTCGACGGGAACGCGTTCGTCGATGCCATGGAACATTCCGGAAAAATCCAGATCCTTGGGCAGTTTCAGCGGCGCGAAGCCGTAACACTTCATCCCCAGAGTGGAGAATGCCTTCGCGTCCGTACCCCCCGACAGGCAGTACGGCACCGGCCGCGCCTGGGGGTCGTGCGCCCGCAGCGCCGCCCCCATCGCCTCGACCAACGGGCCCTCCCACTCCGTCTCCACGGCGATGTCGTGATTGACGAACTCCCTGCTCACGCGCTCGCCGAGCAGCTCGTCGACGGTCTCGAAGAACTCCTCCTCATGGCCGGGCAGGAACCTGCCGTCGACCTGAGCGATCGCGCTCTGCGGAATGACGTTCGCCTTGTAGCCGGCCTCCAGGACGGTGGGATTAAGGGTGTTTCTGAGTGTTGCGCCAATCATCCTTTTGAGCGGACCCAGGTCTTCTACCGTCTTCTCGACGTTCTCCGGGTCGAATTCGACGCCCGTCGCATCACAGACCTCTTCGAGGAACGCCCGCACCGTTTTGGTCAGCTGAATCGGGAACTCATGCTCACCCAGCCGCTGCACCGCCGCGGCGAGGGCCGTGACGGCGTTGTCGCGGTGCACCATCGAGCCGTGCCCGGCGGTGCCGTCCGCCGTGAGGCGCATCCAGGCGAGCCCCTTCTCGGCCGTCTCGATCAGATAGAGGCGCTGATCGTTCGGGAGGGTCAGGCTGAAGCCGCCGACCTCGCCGATCGCCTCCGTACAGCCCTCGAACAGGTCCGGGTGCTCGTCGACCAGCCAGTGCGCACCCCACTTGCCCCCGGCCTCCTCGTCGGCGAGGAAGGCCAGCACGATGTCGCGCGCAGGCCGCCGCCCCTGCCGGAGCCGCTCGCGCATCACCGCCAGGACCATGGCGTCCATATCCTTCATGTCGACGGCACCGCGCCCCCAGACACAGCCGTCGACGATCTCCCCGCCGAACGGATCCCGCGTCCAGTCCTCCTTCTGCGCCGGCACGACGTCGAGATGCCCGTGGATCAGCAGCGCGTCACGCCCGGGGTCGGTCCCCTCGATCCGTACGACGAGACTCGAGCGTTTCTCGTGTGACTCGTAGATCTTCGGCTCGAGCCCGACCTCGGCGAGCTTCTCCGCGACGTACTCCGCGGCTTTCCGCTCCCCGGGCCCACTGTGGTCGCCGGGATTCGTGGTGTCGATGCGGATGAGGTCGCTGCACAGCCCAGCGACCTCGTCCTCCGCCGAAGGATTGCTCACTGCGTCTCTCCTCCCGGCCTCTGCGGGCCTCGCCTCGTCGTTTCCTATGGCCCATCCTCCCCCAGGGGCCTCGGAGCACCGCGAGGCCGTCGGCGACTTCGCGGCATCACCGGGGATTTGCTATCGTGTGGCAGCCGCTGCGGGCGACCGCACGGTGCAACACGTCCGGGTGGCGGAATAGGCAGACGCGCTAGCTTGAGGTGCTAGTGCCCTTTACGGGGCATGGGGGTTCAAGTCCCCCCTCGGACACTGTGCTACCCCTGGGGGGCGACCCCCTGGAACCCTCGCTGTGAGGGGCTCCGCCCCCCACGGCCCCCCTGTGGGCTGGGGTCGGAGCGTTCTCATCCTTTCTGGATCCGCTTCCAAAGCAGGCTACGAAGCGATCATCGGTTGCCTCTCGATCTTCGTTGCCATGCCACGGCCTCCTCGGCATCGCGCTCGGGCTGTCCGCGCAGCCCGTGGCACAGCATGATGCGACCCGACGCAGCCGGGGGCTTCCCCGGGGCGAAGAGCCCTGTGGCTGCCGAAAATCTCATCCATGCAGCTCAGGCGGCATGCTGAATACTCGTTGAGGATCCCACCCAGACGTTGGTGTCTTCGGATCTTCAGCTGGGTGATCTGGCCCGGGTCCGTAACCGGCGGCGGTAACGGACGCAGCGAAGGCGATCTTGCGGGCGGCGTCCTTGACCGGCTGCCAGTCCGCGTCTTTTGCTCCAAACTCAATATTCGAGCGGCACACGATCGAGAGCCTGAACGTCCGGTTCTGCCAAGCCACCCGCGACGGGGTCATTTCCCGACCGAACAAGCCGCGTTGAAAGTTCTCTACCTGGTCATTCGCAGACCGACCCAGCGGGGGGAGGTCCTGTGCGGTTCCGGTTCCTCCGCGCACGCAGGCCACGCGACCTGAACCGGTTCTTCGGCGCCGTGGTCGATGGCAAGCTGCTCCCGCCGGCCCAGCTCAAGCAGATGGAGACCACCGTCGCGGCACCCGGGTCCGGGACGCGGCGACGAACGATACGGACTCGGGCTACAGACCTTCACCCTCAGCTGCGGCGGTACCGCCTGGAGCCACGGCGGTGACTACCCCGGTTACTCCACCACCAACGCGGTCAGCACCGACGGACGAGCGGTGACCCTCGCGACCACGGCGCTGCCCACCTCACTGAACGTCCTTAAGGACCTGGAGGAACTTCGTGGACGCCGCGATGTGCGAATAGCACAGGCGATGGGTCCCGGCCGCGCGGAGGAGTTCCGCGCGGCCGGGATCTTCACGTCACCGACGCGCCGGCCGGGACGCGGTGGTGCGCTGGGCAAGGATGAACAGCAGGTACACGGACTGTACGACCGGCCGCGGTCCGGCTGTTCGAGCAGGTAGCGGAGTAGGTGCCGAAGACAGGCGCGGGCGTGCTCCCGCCCAGCGCCCGTGATCTCAGGATCTCAACCCAGCTCGGCCCGCAGCAGTCGCGCGGCATCGGCCATCGCCCGCATCTTGCCCTCGGCGGACGCGCGCGGCAGGTACTTCATCCCGCAGTCGGTGGCGATGACGAGCTGCTCGGGTCGCATCCGGTCGAACGCCCGGCGGACGCGCGTTGCCACGAGCTCCGCGGTCTCCACCTCCGGCGTGGACAGGTCGATGACTCCCAGCAGGATCGTCTTGTCGGTGAGGTCGGCCAGCACGCCGAGGTCCAGACCCGACTGCGCGGTCTCGATGGAGATCTGGTCGGCCGGACACCCGGCGAGCTCGGGCAGGAACGAGTAGCCCTCGGGACGCTCGTGAATGATCGCCGCGTAGCCGAAGCAGATGTGCACCGCCGTCGTGCCGGTCACGCCGGCGAGCGCGGCGTTCAGCGCGGCCAGCCCGTAGGCCCGGGCGGCGTCCGGACGTGCCTGCATGTACGGCTCGTCGATCTGGACGATGTCCGCGCCGGCCGCGAACAGGTCGCGTACCTCGGCGTTCACCGCCTCGGCGTACGCCATCGCCGCCGACTCCGCGTCCGGATAATGATCGTTTTGGGCCTGCTGGGACATCGTGAACGGACCGGGCACGGTCATCTTGATCGTCCGGTCGGTGTGCGCCCGCAGGAACCTCACGTCGTCGACCTCGACGGGGTACGGCCGGCGGATGGGGCCGCTGATCCTCGGGACCGGGTTGGGGTGACCACTGCGGTCCAGCGCGGTACCGGGGTTGTCGATGTCGACGCCGTCGAGTGCGGTGGCGAAGTGGTTGGAGTAGCTCTCCCGGCGAATCTCACCGTCGGTGAGGATGTCCAGCCCGGCGTCCTCCTGCGCCCGTATCGCCAGCAGTGTGGCGTCGTCCTGTGCCTGGGCGAGGAACTCGGGCGCGACCCGCCACAGCTCCTTCGCCCGAACCCGCGGCGGGAAGCGCCCGGCCAGCTTCGAACGGTCGATCAACCAGTCGGGCTGGACATAGCTACCGACCAGTGACGTCGGCAGAAGCGGCAGCGCAGCCATGAGCACTCCTCCAGAGAACGAGCACGGTCCCGCCGCCCGCGACTCCACCGAAGGTGACGCAGCACCGCGGGCACCCTCGAACGGCAGCACGTCACAGGCTATGACCAGCACACGCCGGCGCTCCCGTACGGCGGGGGTCTCTAGAACCATCCAGCCCGGCCGTGCACTTCGAACGGCACATACTCCGGGCGGTCGGCATGGGGGACCGGCAGGACCGGCCGGCCCATGGCCGCCGAGGGCAGGAACACGGTCGCGTAACCGAGACAGTGGACCTCGTCGCGCTGGTTGAGGCCGACGATCTCGACGGCCACCGCCGCGTACGACACGGTCCGTCCCGCCGCATCCGTCTTCTCCGTGACGTACTTGCGGATCACCTTCCCCCGGTAGATCGCCGCGTCGCCGTAGAAGATCGGCCTGCGCATGGTGGTGTACATGCGATGCACGAACGCGTTGTCGCCCGCCCAGTTGGTGAGCAGCCGGATCGGTGTCTGCGCACGCTGGATGCCGAAGTCGAAGGGCAGCGGCTGGCACCGGTACGGCGCGAGATACCTGTCCTCGTGCTCGTCGTAGGGGGTGTAGGGCCATCCGGTCACGGGATGGGTCCGGGCGAAGGCGGGGTTCT
>JAOPYG010000150.1 GCA_025964685.1 Actinoallomurus sp.
CGCCGAGCGCCCGGCCGAGGAGGGCGACTTCGCCTCCATCGACCTCGCCGCGACGGTCGACGGTGAGGACATCGAGGACGCCCGTACGAGCGGCTACTCCTACGAGGTCGGCAGCCGCAGCTCCGTCCAGGGCCTGGACGACCAGCTCGTCGGCATGAACGCCGGTGACTCCAAGACCTTCACGACGACCCTGGTCGGCGGTGACCGCGAAGGTCAGGAGGCCGAGGTCATCGTCACCGTGCACAGCGTGAAGATCAAGGAGCTGCCCGAGCTCGACGACGAGTTCGCCCAGCTCGGCAGCGAATTCGACACGATCGAGGAGCTGCGCGCCGACATCCGCAAGCGCCTCGCCGACCAGAAGCTCCACCAGCAGCTCGGCCAGGCGCGCGACAAGGCGCTCGAGGCGCTGATGGAGAAGGTCGACATCCCGCTTCCCGACAGCGTGATCGAGAACGAGATCCAGCGCCGCACCGAGCAGCTCGACCAGCAGCTGCAGATGTACGGCATGACCCGCGACAAGTACCTCGAGGAGGAGAAGAAGTCCGCCGAGGAGTACGACGAAGAGCTCAAGGACGGCGCCCGTGACGCGGTCAAGGGCGGCTTCATCCTCGACCAGCTCGCCCTCCAGGAGGAGCTGACCGTCGAGAACGAGGAGCTGACCGAGTACGTCGTACGCAACGCCATGCAGATGGGCGTGCAGCCGGACGTTCTCGCCAAGCACCTGACCGAGAACGGCCAGATCCCGGCCGTCGTCTCGGAGGTGCTCCGCACCAAGGCGCTCAACCTCGTCGTCGAGCACGTCAAGGCCACCGACGACAAGGGCAACGACGTCGACATCGCCGCCATGCTGCGGCATGAGAGCGGCGAGGACGAAGAGCACGCCGAGGCCACGGACGACACTCCCGAGGTCGAGGAGGCCGCCGAGGTCGAGGAGGCCGTCCAGGCCGAGGAGAAGAAGGCCGACGCCTGACCCACTCCTGACCAACGGGCCGGCGCACACGCGCCGGCCCGTTCGTGTTTCCTCCTGCCCAGCTTCCACGCCGACAGCGAACATGCGTCCCTCGCGGCCAAAGCCCTCGCCGCAGGGCGTTAATGTCGCAAGCAACCGACCACGAACAACGATTCCGGAGCAGGTGACGCAGTGACCACGCCTCCGACCTTCGACCCGTCGGCGCCGGTTCAGGCGCGTACGGCCGAGGCGCCCCTACTGCCGTTGGGCGACCAGCTCTACCAGCGTTTGCTGCGCGAGCGGATCGTCTTCCTCGGGCAGCAGGTCGATGACGACATTTCCAACCGCATCTGTTCGGAGCTGCTGCTGCTCGCGGCCGAAGACTCCCGGCGGGACATCTACATCTACATCAACTCGCCCGGCGGCTCGGTGACCGCCGGTATGGCGATCTACGACATGATGCAGTACGTCCCCAACGACGTCGCCACGGTCGGTATGGGCCTGGCCGCCTCGATGGGGCAGTTCCTGCTCTGCGCCGGCACCGCGGGCAAGCGCTACGCCCTGCCGCACGCGCGCGTCATGATGCACCAGCCGTCCGGGGGCATCGGCGGCACCGCGTCCGACATCAAGATCCTCGCCGAGCAGATGCTGTTCGTGAAGCAGACGCTCGCCGAGCGCATCTCCTTCCACACCGGTCAGCCGCTCGAACAGGTCCAGGCCGACTCCGACCGTGACCGCTGGTTCACGGCCGACGAGGCCAAGGACTACGGCTTCATCGACCACGTCGTGCACAACGCCAACCAGGTCGCTTCTGAGGGCGCGGTGTCATGACCTTTGACGCGAGGGGACTGAACCCAGTGAGTCACGAAATCAGGGCCGGCGTCCAGCCCGTAGAGAGCCGTTACATCATTCCGTCGTTCGTCGAGCGAACCACGTACGGGGTCAAGGAGATGAACCCGTACAACAAGCTCTTCGAAGAGCGGATCATCTTCTTGGGCGTGCAGATCGACGACGCGTCCGCGAACGACGTCATGGCTCAGCTGTTCACACTCGAGTCGATCGACCCCGAGCGCGACATCAGCATCTACATCAACTCGCCCGGTGGCTCGTACACCGCCATGACGGCGATCTACGACACGATGCAGTTCGTCCGCTGTGACATCCAGACGGTGTGCATCGGCCAGGCCGCCTCGGCCGCGGCGGTGCTTCTGTCGGCCGGCACGCCGGGCAAGCGCGCGGCTCTGCCGCACTCGCGGATCCTGATCCACCAGCCGGCCACCGAAGGCGGGTATGGTCAGGCCAGCGACATCGAGATCCAGGCGAACGAGATCCTCCGCATCCGCGCGGAGATGGAAACGATCTTGTCGCGGCACAGTGGGCAGGATGTCGAGAAGGTCCGCCGGGACATCGAACGCGACAGATTCCTGACGGCTGACGAGGCGAAGACTTACGGTCTCATCGACGACATCATCGAGAGCCGCAAGAAGCGCACTTCCGAGGTAGTGTCGTCGTAAGTGGCCCTTGAGTGACCCTCGGGTGTCCGCCATATTGACCACACCGGAGGGCTCACTCACTGCCCGCCAGGCGGTAACGTCGAGACAACGTCGAGAGCCTCAGCACGCTCCCTCGCCCCGCTGTTCGCGAGGGTGAGCGGCCCCAGGTAAAGGAGACAGGGTGGCACGCATCGGCGACGGTGGTGACTTGCTCAAGTGCTCGTTCTGTGGAAAGAGCCAGAAGCAGGTCAAGAAGCTCATCGCGGGACCGGGCGTGTATATCTGCGACGAGTGCATTGATCTCTGCAACGAGATCATCGAGGAAGAGCTCTCCGAGTCCTCCGAACTCAAGTGGGACAGCCTGCCGAAACCGCGTGAGATCTACGAGTTCCTCGACTCGTACGTGATCGGGCAGGACAAGGCCAAGAAGGCCCTGTCGGTGGCGGTCTACAACCACTACAAGCGGATCCAGTCGGGCAGCGGCGGCAGCGGCGGCGGCAGGGACGAGGGCGTCGAGCTCGCCAAGTCCAATATCCTGCTGCTCGGCCCGACCGGTTCCGGCAAGACCCTCCTCGCGCAGACGCTCGCCAAGCTGCTGAACGTCCCGTTCGCCATCGCCGACGCCACCGCCCTCACCGAGGCCGGCTACGTCGGCGAAGACGTCGAGAACATCCTGCTAAAGCTGATCCAGGCCGCTGACTACGACGTCAAGAAGGCCGAGACCGGCATCATCTACATCGACGAGGTCGACAAGGTCGCTCGTAAGAGCGAAAACCCGTCGATCACGCGCGATGTGTCGGGTGAAGGCGTTCAGCAGGCGCTGCTGAAGATCCTGGAGGGCACCACCGCGAGCGTTCCGCCGCAGGGCGGCCGCAAGCACCCGCACCAGGAGTTCATCCAGATCGACACCACCAACGTGCTGTTCATCTGCGGTGGTGCGTTCGCCGGCCTGGAGAAGATCGTCGAGCAGCGCGTCGGCAAGCAGGGCATCGGCTTCAACGCGGTCCTGCGCACCAAGGCCGACGAAGCCGACATGGCGGACCTGTTCGCCGATGTCATGCCGGAGGACCTGCTGAAGTTCGGCATGATCCCGGAGTTCGTCGGCCGTCTGCCGGTCATCACGAGTGTGCACAACCTCGACCGTGAGGCGCTGATCAGCATCCTCACCGAGCCGCGCAACGCGCTGGTGAAGCAATACCACCGGCTGTTCGAGCTCGACGGGGTCGACCTGGAGTTCACCGAGGACGCCCTCGAGGCCATCGCGGACCAGGCGATCCTGCGCGGCACCGGTGCCCGTGGGCTGCGTGCCATCATGGAAGAGGTGCTGCTCTCGGTGATGTACGAGGTGCCGAGCCGCGCCGACGTCGCCCGCGTGGTGATCACCCGCGAGGCGGTCCTCGAGCACGTCAACCCGACGCTCGTGCCCCGAGAGCGCACCAAGCGGGAGCCGCGGGAGAAGTCGGCCTGATCAGGCCTTCTGCTCCATGTCGTCGCGCATCGACAGCAGCAACCCGGCCGTCTTCGCGGCGTCTCCCGCGTCCGTCGTGATGATGCCGAGCGTGCCCTCGTCGGCCCAGCCGCAGGTGGCCAGCGTCGCCTGACCGGTGCTCAGCTGGTCCAGGCACATCACCGTGCCCTTGAGGTGACCCGCCGGATATCCGGTCGGCTCGCGGCCGTTCGAACCCGTGCTCGCCGCGAGGCCGCCCAGGAACTCCTTCAACCGGGTCGCCGGCGCGTCGATGTGCCCGGAAGATCCGATGAACAGCACCGTCGTGCTCGTCTCGGACGGCTGGTGGTAGATGGCCGTCAGCGGGTTCTGCATGCCGGCCGCCTTCAGGCGCTCTCGCTGCCGGGCCGCCAGCTGCTGCGTGCTGGGCGAGTCGTCCCGCTGCAGGCCACCTGCCTGCGCCGGAGCCTTCAGCACTCGGGTGGGCGCCGCCATGAGCGAGATCAGCACGATCGCCGCGGCGACCAGGGCGCCCATGCCCAGCGCGGCGCTGATCCCCGCGCCGGCCCACATTCCGCGGGGGGACGCCAGGACCGGGGGCGGCGCGGCGTACGGCTGTGGCTCCTGTGGCGCCGTCTCGCCGGCCCGCGTACGCCGGACGGCGTTCGTGACGAAGCCGAGGGCGAGCCCGAGCAGGCCCAGGCCGATGACCAGGACCGCGATGGCCAGCAGCACCTTCACGTGCGATCCCTCCCGCCGTACGCGGCGTGCGTCATCTCGAAATCCCGCTCGTCCCGTCGCCGACTGTCACATTGTCCTCCGAACCGACGCTCCGCCCCAGTGGCGCGACCGGCCGTTTGCGCGTTCCTCACCGATCCGGCCGCCGGGCGTCCGCGTCATCGGGCCCGGCATTCTTCCGTACTTCCCCGGATGTGCGGGCCGAGACCACGGTTCGCAGGAAACCTCCGTACACTCCCACGCGTGACTTCGCGCGATGATCTGCCGACTCAGTACACCCCGGCCGACGTCGAGGGACGGCTCTATGAGCGCTGGACCGACGGCGGCCACTTCACGCCCGCCGTGGTACCCGGCGCGCCCTCGTTCTCGATCGTGATCCCGCCGCCGAACGTGACCGGTTCGCTGCACGTCGGCCACGCGCTGGACCATTCGATCCAGGACGCGCTCGTACGCCGGCAGCGGATGCGCGGCCTGCGGACGCTGTGGCTTCCGGGGATGGACCACGCGGGCATCGCCACACAGAACGTCGTGGAGCGCGAGCTCGCCAAGGAGGGCCTGTCCCGGCACGACCTCGGCCGCGATGCCTTCGTCAAGAAGGTCTGGGAGTGGAAGGCCGAGTCCGGCGGCAAGATCCTCGGGCAGATGCGGCGCCTCGGCGACAGCGTCGACTGGACCCGCGAGCGCTTCACGATGGACTCCGGCCTGTCCAGCGCCGTGCTCACGATCTTCAAGCGGCTGTACGACGACGGGCTCATCTACCGGGCCGAGCGGATCATCAACTGGTGCCCGCGCTGCCTGACCGCCCTGTCGGACATCGAGGTCGAGCACTCCGACGACGACGGCGAGCTGGTCTCGATCCGCTACGGCTCCGGCGACGACTCGATCGTGGTCGCCACGACCCGCGCGGAGACGATGCTGGGCGACACGGCTGTGGCGGTCCACCCGGACGATTCGCGCTATGCCCATCTCGTCGGCCGCGAGATCGAGCTGCCGCTGACCGGCCGGCACATCCCGATCGTCGCGGATGCCCACGTCGACCCCTCGTTCGGCACTGGCGCCGTCAAGGTGACGCCCGCCCACGACCCGAACGACTTCGAGATCGGGCAGCGGCACGACCTCGAGATGTTCACGATCATGGACGAGCGCGGCCTGATCACCGCGCACGGGCCGTTCCAGGGGCTGGACCGCCTCGAGGCCCGGCCCGCGGTCGTCGACGCGCTGCGCGAGCAGGGCCGCATCGTCGCCGAGGTCCGCCCGTACGTCCACGCCGTCGGCCACTGCTCGCGCTGCAAGACCGTGGTCGAGCCGCGCGTCTCGCTGCAGTGGTTCGTCCGTGTGGCGCCGCTGGCGAAGGCGGCCGGCGACGCCGTCCGCGACGGGCGGGTGCGCATCGTTCCCACGGAGATGGCGCCCCGCTACTTCGAGTGGGTCGACAACATGCACGACTGGTGCATCAGCCGGCAGCTGTGGTGGGGCCACCGCATCCCGGTCTGGTACGGCCCGGACGGCTCAAGCGTTTGTGTGGGTCCGGGCGAGCAGGCGCCGGAGGGCTGGACGCAGGACACCGACGTGCTCGACACCTGGTTCTCCTCGGCGCTGTGGCCGTTCTCGACGCTGGGCTGGCCGGAGGACACGCCGGAGCTGCGTGCGTTCTATCCGACGTCCGGGCTGGTCACTGGTTACGACATCCTGTTCTTCTGGGTCGCCCGGATGATGATGTTCGGCCTGTACGCCATGGACGGCGTCCCGCCGTTCGAGACCATCGCCCTGCACGGCATGGTTCGCGATGGATATGCTCGGTGTACACGGAGTCCTCGGCCGCAAGGATCCGCACGCCGTTCAGCGCGGCCGGTGGGTGTGGGGCTTCCTGCGGACCCGGCGTCGACGATGGGAGCGGGCACATCCGAGATCCAGCGCAACACGATCGCCGAGCAGATCCTCGCTCTGCCCCGCGATCCTGGGATGCCGCCCCGGTGAACCCGACTCGACAGGT
>JAOPYG010000190.1 GCA_025964685.1 Actinoallomurus sp.
CCTGCGCCTCTTCCTTGCTCCGGCCGCTCGTTGTGGTGCCGGTGTCCTCGTGGAAGTGGCGCGTCTCCTGGACCACGCGCTCGCCCGCGTCGAGCACGGCCGCCTGGCGTTCGATCTCGTGCCGTACGGACCGCTCGACCGAGCGCAGGGAGTTGACGTTCTTGGTCTCCGAGCGGGTGCCCCAGACCGAGGACCCGGACGGCATCAGCGAGACGTTGACGTCGCAGCGCATCGAGCCCTGCTCCATGCGCACGTCGGACACGCCCAGCGAACGGACCAGCTCGCGCAGCTCGGTGGCGTACGCCCGCGCGACGAGAGGAGCCTTGTCGCCGGTCGCCTCGATCGGCTTGGTGACGATCTCCACCAGCGGGATGCCCGCGCGGTTGTAGTCGACCAGGGAGTAGTCCGCGCCATGGATGCGGCCGGTGGCGCCGCCGACGTGCAGCGACTTGCCGGTGTCCTCTTCCATGTGGACCCGCTCGATCTCGACGCGGTACGTCTGCCCGTCCACCTCGACCTCGAGGTGACCGTCGATGCACAGCGGCTCGTCGTACTGCGAGATCTGGAAGTTCTTCGGCATGTCCGGATAGAAGTAGTTCTTCCGGGCGAAGCGGCACCACTCGACGATCGAGCAGTTGAGCGCCACGCCGATCTTGATGATGCCCTCGATCGCGGCCTGGTTCGTCACCGGGAGGGCGCCCGGCAGGCCGAGGCAGACCGGGCAGACCTGGGTGTTCGGCGGCGCGCCGAAGGCCGTCGGGCAGCCGCAGAACATCTTGCTGTGGGTGCCCAGCTCGATGTGGGTCTCGATGCCCAGCACCGGCTCATACCGGCCCAGCGCCTCCTCGTACGGCACAAGAGTGGTCACTTCACAGCCTCCGTGAGGTCAGGGGCCTGAGCCAGCAGCGGGCCACCCCAGCGATCCTGCAGGGCCTTTTCCACGGCCGCGCCCACCCGGTAGACCCGGTCGTCGGCCAGGACCGGCGCCATGACCTGCAGGCCGACCGGCAGGCCGTCCTCGTCGGCCAGACCGCAGGGCACCGAGATGGCGGCGTTGCCGGCGAGGTTCGACGGGATGGTGCACAGGTCGGCGAGGTACATCGCCATCGGGTCGTCGGCCCGCTCCCCGATCGGGAACGCGGTCGTCGGCGTGGTCGGCGACACGAGCACGTCCACCTGCTCGTACGCGGCGTCGAAGTCGCGGGCGATGAGGGTGCGGACCTGCTGGGCCTTCCCGTAGTAGGCGTCGTAGTAGCCACTGGACAGGGCGTAGGTGCCGAGCATGATGCGGCGCTTGACCTCGGATCCGAAGCCCTCGGCGCGGGTCAGCGCCATGACCTCCTCGGCCGAGCGGGTGCCGTCGTCACCGACGCGCAGGCCGTAGCGCATGGCGTCGAAGCGCGCGAGGTTCGACGAGCACTCCGACGGCGCGATCAGGTAGTAGGCCGGCAGGGCGTAGGTGAAGTGCGGGCAGGACACCTCGACGACCTTGGCGCCCAGCGACTCGAGCAGCTCGACCGCCTCGTGGAAGCGCGCCAGGACGCCCGGCTGGTAGCCCTCGCCGCCGAACTCCTTGACGACTCCGATCCGCAGGCCCTCGACGTCGGCGCGGCGCGCGGCCTCGACCACCGGCGGCACCGGGCGGTCGATCGAGGTGGAGTCCCTCGGGTCGTGCCCGGAGAACGCCTCGTGGAGCAGCGCGGCGTCCAGGACCGTACGGGCCAGCGGGCCCGGCGTGTCCAGCGAGGACGCGAACGCGATGACGCCGTATCGGGAGGAGCCGCCGTAGGTGGGCTTCATGCCGACGAGGCCCGTGACCGCGGCGGGCTGACGGATCGAGCCGCCCGTGTCGGTGCCGGTGGCCAGCGGGGCCTCGTACGCGGCGACGGCCGCGGACGAGCCTCCGGAGGACCCACCGGGGATCTTGGACAGGTCCCAGGGGTTGTGGGTCGTGCCGAACGCGCTGTTCTCCGTCGAGGAGCCCATCGCGAACTCGTCCAGGTTGGTCTTGCCGAGGATGACCAGGCCGGCCTCGCGCAGCCGCGCCGTGACGGTGGCGTCGTACGGCGGCCGCCAGCCCTTGAGGATCTCCGACGAGCAGGTGGTCGGCATGTCCTTGGTGGTGAAGACGTCCTTGTGCGCGATGGGCACGCCCGCGAGGGGGCCGAGCTCCTCGCCGGCGGCACGCCGGGCGTCGACGGCGCGCGCCTGCGCGAGGACGTTGTCCTCATCGACGTGCAGGAATGCCTTGACGGAGCCGTCGACGGCGGCGATCCGGTCGAGGTGGTCCCGGGCGATCTCTGCGGCCGACGCCTCACCGGAGGCGACGAGCGCGGCCAGCTCGGCGGCGGTCTTCTTGATCGAAGTCATGCTCAGACCTCCTCGTCCAGGATCCGCGGGACCTTGAAGCGCTGCTGCTCGGAGGCAGGGGCGCCGGAGAGCGCCTGTTCGGGCGTGAGGCCCGGCCGAACCTCGTCGGCGCGGAAGACATTGGTCAGCGGCAGCGCGTGCGAGGTCGGCGGGATGTCTCCCGCCGCGACCTCCTGGACGCGCGCGACCGCGGAGATGATGTCGCCGAGCTGGGTGGCGAGGTGGTCGAGCTCGTCCTCGCGGAGCGCCAGCCGGGACAACCGGGCGAGGTGAGCCACCTCGTCGCGGGTGATGGCTCCGCCAGGGGCTCCTTGTCCCGCGGAGGCCGTGGCGGCGTGCTCATCAGGCATGTGGGAACCGTTTCTGCGATCGATGGATTCGTATCAATCCTAGAGGGCGCGGCCCCGGGCCACCGACCGGTTTACCCAGCACTGATCGTCAGCAGGCGGCCTCTTCGGGCGCGGCGAGACTGTGTGCGCGCTCCCGGAGCCAGACGGTGGCGTCGGCGGCGGTCATCGGGGGCCGGAAATGGTAGCCCTGGGCCGCGTCACAGCCCATCGTGCGCAGCAGGCTCACGGTGGCGGCGTCCTCGACCCCTTCCGCGACGGACCGCAGACCGAGCGTGTGCACGAGGTCGACGATGGACTGCACGATCACCGCGTCGTCACTGGTGTCGCACAGCCGGCCGACGAACGAGGAGTCGATCTTGATCTCCTCCACCGGGAGGCTCCGCAGGCGTACGAGCGAGGAGTAGCCGGTGCCGAAGTCGTCCAGGCTCAGCGGGATGCCGAGCTTGGCGAGGGCGGCCACGGTGTCGGCGGCGTAGGCCGGCTCGGTCATCAGGATCCGCTCGGTGATCTCCAGCTGGAGGGCGTGCGGGGGCACTGCGTGCCGCAGGAGGCCTGAGGCGATCGTCTCGGTGAGCGTCGAGTCGAGCAGGTCGCGCCCTGACGCGTTGATGGCGACCTGGATCGGCAACCCGGCCTTCCACCACTCGGCCACCTGCGCGAGGGCGGCCTCGACCACGAAGCCGGTGATGCCGCGCATGAGGTAGGTCTGCTCGGCGATCGGGAGGAACTGGTCGGGGGCCAGCAGCCCCTTGACCGGATGACGCCAGCGCAGCAGCGCCTCCATGCCGGCCGGGCGGCCGTCGTCCAGGAAGATCTTCGGCTGGTAGTGGAGCTCGAGTTCGCCGCGGTCGATGGCGCGGCGCAGCTCGCCCTGGCGGCCCAGCCGCTCGGGGGAGTTGCGATCGCGGTCGGGTGAATAGATCTCCACCCCGGTGCGGTTTTCCTTCGCCACGTACATGGCGACGTCGGCGCGCTGCAGCAGCAGCTCGAAGTCGGGCGCGTGGTCGGGGTGCAGCGCGATGCCGACGCTGCCGTCCAGATCGAAGGAGTTGCCGTCGAGGCGGACCGGCTCGTTGAGGGCGGCCCGCAGCCGGGCGGCCACCTCGCGGGCGGCGCGGGCGTCGCGTACGGAGGGCAGCAGCACCGCGAACTCGTCGCCGCCGAGCCTCGCGACCAGGTCGCCGGGCCGGACGCTGTGGGTCAGCCGGTGCGCGACGAGCTGCAGCAGCCGGTCACCGGTGGGATGCCCGAGAGTGTCGTTGACCTCCTTGAACCGGTCGAGGTCCAGGAGGAACAGGCCCACCCTCTGTTCCGGCTCGTCGTCCGCCGCGCGGCCCTGAACCGCCCTGCGCTCGGCCCGGTGACGCGCCTCGGTGAGCGCTTGTTCGGTGCGGAGGATCAGGAGCTTTCGGTTGGGCAGCCCGGTGAGGGCGTCGTGCATGGCCTGGTGCTCGCGGCTGAGCGAGACCGACGCGTTGAGGTAGACCGCGATGAACGGCAGCACGAACAGCGGCACGAACGCCGCGGACCGGCTCATCGCGACCGCGACCAGCGGCGCCAGACCGAGCAGCGCGCTGTGCACGAGGAGCTGGAGGCCGAGGTTCCACCGCATGGCCTTGATGATCGAACCGCGCTCGTGGAACGCGATCGCCGCGTTGACCAGCAGCGAGTTGACCAGGAAGTATGCCGTGCCGGCCAGCGCCATCGGGAGCAGATCGGCGCCCTCCGGCACCCACACGTGGGTCGGCGAGGCGGTGATGCCGAAGGCCAGCAGGGTCAGGCCCGACGCGGTGAAGCTCAGGGTGTATTGGCCGACGTTGAACGCGTTGCGGTGCAGCGCACGGCGGCGCAGGACCCCGCTGGCCACGGTGGCGACCGCCTGGAGCAGCAGGGCCGTGGGAAGCCCCGCGTAGATCATGGTCGCGAAGGTGAACGTGGTCGAGATGGTGGCGCCGGTCGTCTCGGTGGAGCCCGGCGTGATGATCGGCTTGAGCTCACCGAGGACGATGAGGCCGGCGACGATCCAGAAGACGGGGTTGCGGACCAGCTCTCGCAGGTCCTCGCGCTGAAGGAAGGCGAACGAGGTGACGAGGGCCACCACTCCGGCCGAAGTGACACTGACGACGTAGGCCCACAACGGCGATCCGCGCCGAGGGACCGTATCTCGCGTGTTGTTCGGGTCCTTCATCACGTCCTCGGGGGGGTTACACCAAACGTTCCGCTTCAGCCAATGCGGGGTTCGGACGACACAGGTAGTGCTGAGGGGAGACTACGACGTTCGGACAACTTCGCGAAACCAGTTGGGCACGTTCCGTTACGTCCGAAACGTGAGGTTAATCTACACGGCAGTAATCAGACGATACCGTACGGTATGTTGTTGCAGGTCAGGTAGCGGTGAACCGGCCCGGCGTCACTCCTCGACCGCGACCGCTACCTCAGTGGCCGCATCCGGCCCTTTTTCGAGCAGAACGCCGAAGCCCGCCTCGTCCAGAAGCGGGACGCCGAGCTTGACCGCTTTGTCGTATTTAGACCCAGGACTCTCGCCGAAAACCACAAATCCGGTCTTCTTCGACACCGAGCTCGACACCTTGCCGCCCAGATTCTGCACGGCGGCGGTGGCCGAGTCGCGGCTGTAGCCCTCGATCGAACCGGTGATCACCACGCTGACGCCCTCGAGCGGCCGCGGCCCGGCGCTCCCCTCGTCCTCCATGCGGACCCCGGCCCGGCGCCACTTCTCGACGATCTCGCGGTGCCAGTCCTCCTCGAACCAGTCCTTGACCGAGGCTGCGATCGTCGGGCCCACATCCTCGACCGCGGTGAGCTCCTCCTCCGAGGCCTCGATGATGCGGTCCATCGAGCGGAACTCGCGCGCCAGCGCCTGAGCGGCCGTCGGCCCGACGTGCCGGATGGAGAGGGCGACCAGGACCCGCCACAGGGGTTGCTTCTTGGCCTTCTCCAACTCCTCGAAGAGCTTTTCCACCGTCTTCTTCGGCTCGCCCGCCTTGGTGGCGAAGAACGTGACGACCTTCTCCTCCCCCGTCTTCGGATCGATCTTGGGCAGGCCGGTGCGCTGCTCGCGCACCACCGACTTGATCGGCTTGAGCTGCTCCACGGTCAGGTGGAACAGGTCACCCTCGTTCTTGACCGGCGGGTCCTCGGGCTCCAGGGGCTGGGTCAGCGCGGTCGCCGCGACATAGCCGAGCGCCTCGATGTCGAAGGCCCCGCGGCCGGCCACGAAGTAGAGGCGCTCGCGGAGCTGGGCCGGGCAGCCGCGGGCGTTGGGGCAGCGGATGTCGACGTCGCCCTCTTTCTGCGCGCGCAGCTCGGTGCCGCACTCGGGGCAGTCCTTCGGCATCTCGAACTCGTGCTCGCTGCCCTCTCGCAGATCGACCACGGGCCCCACGATCTCGGGGATGACGTCGCCGGCCTTGCGCAGCACGACCATGTCGCCGATCTTCACGCCCTTGCGCCGCACCTCGTCGGCGTTGTGCAGCGTGGCGTACGCGACCGTGGAGCCGGCCACCTTGATTGGCTCCATCACGCCGTACGGCGTCACCCGCCCGGTGCGGCCGACGCCCACACGGATGTGGAGCAGCCGCGTGTTGACCTCCTGAGGGGGGTACTTGAACGCGATCGCCCAGCGCGGCCAGCGGCTCGTGGACCCCAGCCGGCGCTGCAGGGCGAGCTGGTCGACCTTGACCACGACGCCGTCGATCTCGTAGGCGGGCTCGTGCCGGTGCTCGCCGTAGTGCTCGATGAACTCGCGCACCTCGTCGAGGCGGTCGACCACCGTGTAGCGGTCGCTCACCGGCAGGCCGAACCCCCGCATCACCTCGTACGCCTCGGACTGGCTCTGCGGCTGCGCGCCGCCGCCGGTCCAGGTGCCGAAGCCGTGCACGATCATGCTCAGAGGGCGCTTCGCCGTGACGCGCGGGTCCTTTTGCCGCAGGGAGCCGGCCGCCCCGTTGCGCGGGTTGGCGAACGGCGCCCTGCCCGCCTCCACCAGGCCTTCGTTCAGCTTTTCGAACGCCTCGACCGGCAGGTGGACCTCGCCGCGCACCTCGAGCAGATCGGGGATGTCCTCGCCGGTGAGCCGGGTCGGCACCGCGTCGATGGTGCGGATGTTGTTGGTGATGTCCTCGCCGGTGCGCCCGTCGCCGCGCGTGGCGCCGCGCACCAGCCGGCCGTGCTCGTAGGTCAGGTTGACCGCCAGCCCGTCGATCTTGAGCTCGCACAGGAACGAGGCCACCGTGCCGACCTCCTTTTCCGCGCGCGTCACCCACGCGGACAGGTCGTCGGTGCTGAACGCGTTGTCGAGGCTCTGCATCCGCTCCAGATGCTCGACCGTCTCGAAGTCGGTGGTGATCGGCGCCCCGACCTTCTGCGTCGGCGAGTCGGGCGTGACGAGCTCGGGATGGTCGTCCTCGAGGGCGAGGATCTCGCGCATCAGCCGGTCGTAGTCCGCGTCACTGATGGTCGGCGAGTCGAGGACGTAGTAGCGGTAGTTGGCGTCGTCGAGCTCCAGGGTGAGCTCGCCGTGCCGCTGCCGAGCCTCATCGGGTGTGCCTGTCGCCACGTCTGTCTCCCCTGCCGTGCGAGTGCCGCCACAACATAGTCTCTCGCGGAGCACTGACACTTTGACCTGCGGCGCGCCTGATTTCCAGGCCGGCACTCCCGTCAGTCGTCCGCCGACTCCTGGAGGATGCGGGCCGCCTCCCGGCAGTGCCTCAGCGCGCCGCGGGCGTACGACGGGCTGGCGCCGGCCAGGCCGCAGGCCGGGGTGAGGACGACGGCCTCGGTCAGCGACCGGGGTGAGAGGCCGAGACGCCGCCACAGCTCCCGTACGGGCGCGACCGACCTCGCCGGGGTGGCCAGCCTCGTGTCGGTGCCGGGGACGACGCCCATGAAGAACCCGATGCCCGCCTCCACCGCCTCGCCGATCGCGTCCTCGTCGCGGATCAGGGACGCGTCGACCGAGACGGCCTTCGCCCCGGCGGCCCGCAGCAGGCCGTACGGGACACGCGGGGCGCAGCAGTGGATGATCGAGTACGCGTCGGCGGTCTCGATGACGCGCCGCAGCGCGTCCTCGGCATTCGGGGGTTCGACCTGGCGGATCCGGGAGAAACCGCTGGCGGTGGGCACGGTGCCGGACAGCACACCCGGCAGCGACGGCTCGTCCAGCTGGAGCAGCACGGTCGCCCGTGGCAGCCGCCGCCGCACGTCGCGTACGTGGGCCGCGGCGCCCTCGGCCAGTGACGCCGTCACGTCGCGCACCGCGCCCGGATCGGCGAGCGCGCGCTCGCCGCTCCTCATCTCGATGGACGCGGCCAGCGTCCACGGCCCCGCCACCTGGATCTTGAACGGCCCCTCGACGTCGGCGGCCAGCTCTTCGAGCGTGTCCAGGTCGCGGGCGAGATGGCCGCGCGCGATGGCGGTGTCGCGGCCGGGATGATCGGTGAACCGCCAGCCGGACGGCTGCAGCCCAACGGCGAGGTCGACGAGCAGCGCGGCGGTCCGGCCGATCATGTCGGCGCCGGGGCCGCGGGCGGGAAGCTCCGGCAGGTACGGCAGGCCCGGCGACTCGCCGAGGACGAGCCTCAGCGTCTCCGCGGGATCCTCGCCGGGATGGGAGCCGACACCGGTGACCGAACCCTCGCCCCATGGGAAGTCATGCACGGCCCGAGCCTAGTCAGCGGCGGGCCGCCCCGCTCACAGGGCGCCGGACGGCCCGGTGCTCGGCACCGCTCGGTCACTGAGGGCCGGGGCCGCCCGGCTCTAGGTGATGAGGCGGGCCAGGTCGTCGAGGCGTTCGAGAGTCGGGCCGGCCGGCGCGGTCCGCAGGTAGAACAGGATCTCGTCCACACCCGCCATGGTCAGCTGCTCCACGGCGTCCGGCCGGGGACGGGCGGAGTAGGCGATGACCGGCACGTGCCGCCCGGCGCGGGCCCGCAGGTCGGCGATGGCCTTGGCCAGCTCACCGTCACGGTCGTCCAGGGCGATGGGCATCCAGCCGTCGCCGTACTCCAGCACCCGGTCGAGGGTCTTGGCGCCCCAGCCGCCGATGAGGACGGGCGGCCTGCGCACCGGTTTCGGCCAGGAGAAGATCGGCCCGAAGTCGACGAACTCGCCGTGGAACTCGGCCTGGTCGTTCTCCCACATCTCCCTGACGGCGAGGACGTGCTCCCGCATGCGCGACATCCGGGTCGTGGGGTCGGTGCCGTGGTTGCGCATCTCCTCGCGGTTCCAGCCGGCGCCCACACCGAGCACCGCACGTCCGCGGCTGACCAGGTCGAGCGAGGCGATCTCCTTGGCGAGGATGATCGGGTCGCGCTGGTTGACCAGGGCGATGCCGGTGCCGAGCTCGAGCCGCTCGGTCACCACTCCCGCCGCCGTCAGCGCCACGAAGGGGTCCAGCGTCCGGTAGTAGTGACGCGGCAGGTCACCGCCCGCCGGGTACGGGGTCTCGCGGCTCACCGGGATGTGCGTGTGCTCGGCCAGGAACAGTGAGGCGAATCCGCGTTCTTCGAGTGCGGGGCCCAGAACGGCGGGTTCGATCCCCTCATCGGTCACGAACGTCGACACACCGAATTTCATGGCTCTCCAAACGTGGGGGTGATCATCCTCTACCCACCACGTCCGGGGGATCACACCATCGAGGGCACCGCGACCGCGATCGTGGCCGAACCCAGCACCTGGTCCCCCGCGTACAGCACCGCCGCCTGCCCCTTGGCGACGCCGCGCGCGGGCCGGTCGAGGCGCAGCCGCAGCCGGTCTCCGCCGAGCTCGGCGGTGCAGTCGTGAACCTCACCGTGCGCCCGCAACTGGACCTGGCAGTCGAACGGCTCCTCGGCCGGCCGGGCCAGCCACACCGGGCGCTCGCCGACGATCTCGTGGACGTCGAGCGCCTCGCGCGGCCCCACCGTCACCGTGTTGGTCACCGGGGAGATGTCGAGGACGTAGCGCGGCCGGCCGTCCGGGGCGGGCCGGCCGAGGCGCAGGCCGTGCCGCTGGCCGATCGTGTACGCGTAGGCGCCCTCGTGTTCGCCCAGCACCTCGCCGGACGTGTCGACGATCGGGCCCTTCTCGGCGCCGAGCCGGCCGGCCAGGAAGCCCTTGGTGTCACCGTCGGCGATGAAGCAGATGTCGTGGCTGTCGGGCTTGTCGGCGACCGCGAGCCCGCGGCGGTCGGCCTCGCGGCGCACGTCGGCCTTTGTCGTGTCGCCGAGCGGGAACATCGCGTGCGCGAGCTGCTCCTTGGTGCACACCGCCAGGACGTAGGACTGGTCCTTGCCCAGGTCGACGCTGCGGCGCAGCTCCCCGTCGGCCAGCTGCGCGTGGTGCCCGGTGCAGACCGCGTCGAAGCCGAGCGCGATCGCGCGGTCCAGCAGCGCCTGGAACTTGATCTTCTCGTTGCAGCGCAGGCAGGGGTTGGGCGTACGGCCCGCGGCGTACTCGCTGACGAAGTCCTGGACGACGTCGCGGTCGAAACGCTCGGCCATGTCCCATACGTAGAACGGGATGCCGATCACATCGGCGGCGCGGCGCGCGTCACGTGCGTCCTCCAGCGTGCAGCAGCCGCGGGCGCCGGTGCGGTAGGACTTGGGGTTGGCGGACAGCGCGAGATGGACGCCGGTCACCTCGTGACCGGCTTCGGCGGCGCGCGCGGCGGCGACGGCGGAGTCCACCCCGCCCGACATGGCGGCGAGTACGCGAAGAGTCATGACGCCATCGAGGGTACGCGCTCCGGCACCGCCGGCCGCAACCGACCGCGCGTTACGGATCGGCGAAACCCGGCCGCCCAGCGCCTGCGCGCGCGCCCGACCCACATACGATTGGCGGCACTATGGGAATCTTCCGCCGCTCATCCGACGCCACCGCGCCGCACGCCGAGGCCATCGCCCGCTTCTGGGAATGGTGGCCGCAGGCCCGCCGCCGGCTGGACGAAGGGGTGCCGGCCGACATCGCCGACGAGATGTCCGCGCACGTCGAGGCGGTGCACGCCGACCTCGAATGGGAGATCGGCCCAGGTCCCAGCCTGACCGTGAGCGGAGGCGGGGTCGATGAGCTGCGCGGCATCGCCGAACGCTGGCGGCTCGGCGCGCCGGACGACAACGTGTGGCACTACCGCGCCGCCCGGCCCGCCGACCCGGCGATGCTCAGCGGAAAGCTCCAGCTCGACGAGCACGAGTTCGACCTGGAGTACGTCCGGATGGGCCTGCGCGCCGACTCCGCGCGTGCTCGCATCGACATCACCTCCTACCACCCGGACTTCCTGTTCGTACCGGAGGAGACCCGGCTCGCGCTCACCTACCGCGTCCTCGACTGGGCGCTCGGCGAGGACGACGTGGCGCGGTGGGTCGGCGAGGTGACCACCGCCGAGGAAGAGCCGATGGACGCGCTGCCGGCGAGCATGCTGCCGCCCGTCGTCGAGCAGATCTCCGCGCCGTTCAGCGAGCCGGCCTGGCTGGTCGGCGAGGGCCGTACGCCGCTGGGCCACTCGGCGCGGGTCGCCGTGCGCTTCCCGCTGCACCGGCAGGACTATCCGCTGTGCGACTCATACGTCTCGGTCGCGCTGCCGTACGCGAACGCCAACCCTGACCGTCTGCCGGTCGAGCCGTCCGCGTCGGCGCTGCGGGAGTTCGAGGAGGCGGTCGAGGCGCTGGGGCCGCGCGCCGTGCTGGCCGCACACGAGACCGGCGACGGACGCCGGGTGCTGCACCTGTACGCCGATCCGGCGTCGGGCGCGGTGGCCCGGCTCGACCAGCTCGCGGCGTCGTGGTCCGAGGGCCGCGCGAAGGTCTCCACGCAACCTGACCCGGGCTGGAGCGCCCTGGCGCCGTACCGGCCCTGAGCCGGGCTCAGACGGCGCCGGCGCGGCGGGCGCGCTCGACCACCGGGCCGATCGCCTCGGCCGTCGCCTCGATGTCGGCCTCGGTCGAGGTGTATCCGAGGGAGAACCTCAGCGAGCCGCGTGCCCGTGCCAGGTCGGCGCCCATGGCCAGGAGCACGTGGCTGGGCTCGGCGACACCTGCCGAGCAGGCCGAGCCCGTGGAGCACTCGATCCCGCGGGCGTCGAGCAGCATCAGCAGCGCGTCGCCCTCGCAGCCGGGGAAAGAGAAGTGCGCGTTGCCGGGAAGGCGGTCGACCGGGTCGCCGTTGAGCACGGCGCCGGGGACCTCCTTGTGGATGCGTTCGATGAGGCTGTCGCGAAGGCCCGCGAGCCGTGTCGCCTCGGCCGTGCGGCGCGAGACGGCGGTGCCGACCGCGGCGGCGAAGCCCGCGACCGCCGGAGCGTCCAGCGTGCCGGAGCGTACGTCGCGCTCCTGGCCGCCGCCGTGCTGCACGGGGACCGGGTCGAGTCCCTTGGCGAGCAGCAGCGCGCCGACGCCGACCGGTCCGCCGAGCTTGTGCCCGGTGATGGTCATGGCGTCGGTCGTGAAGCGGACCGGCAGCTGGGCGGTGGCCTGCACGGCGTCGGTGTGGAACGGGATGCCGTACTCACGCGCGATCGCGGACAGCTGGTCGATGGGCTGTACGGTGCCGACCTCGTTGTTCACCCACATCACGCTGACGAGGGCTACCGAGTCGGGGTCGCGTTCGATGGCGGCGCGCAGCGTCGAGGGCAGCACCCGGCCGTACTCGTCGACCGCGAGAGGCTCGACCGTGGCGCCCTCGCGTTCGGCGAGCCACGCGGCCGAGTCGAGCACCGCGTGGTGCTCGATCGTGCTGACGAGCACACGGGTGCGCGCGGGGTCGGCGCTCCGGCGCGACCAGTAGATGCCCTTGAGTGCCAGATTGTCGGCCTCGGTGCCGCCGCTCGTGAAGACGACCTCGCTGGGCCGTGCACCCATCGCCTCGGCGATGACCTCGCGTGACTCCTCGACGACCCGCCGCGCGCGGCGGCCGGACGCGTGCAGTGACGACGGGTTTCCGACGCGCGTCAGCTCCGCGGTCATCGCCTCGATCGCCTCGGGCAGCAGCGGCGTGGTCGCCGCGTGATCCAAATACACCATGGCGGCTTCAGCCTATCCACGCCTTACACAGTGGGCGACGGCGCGGTATGGCCGCAGAAGGTCAGGAGCGCAGTACTGACCGGCGATTCGCGCGTCCCGTCCGGGGCGTCCCGGCGCGGGAAGAAAGGGGCGCGTGTGCCGGTTTGGTTTTTTGTACCGTCCGGACGGTATAGTTAGGACCGCCATGAAACGAGACGACCTCCTCGACGCCGCCGAGGCCCTGCTCTGCGAGCAGGGCACCCAGGCGCTCACCCTGTCCGCGGTCGCCGACCGCGCCGGGGTCAGCAAGGGTGGGCTGCTGTACCACTTCCACACCAAGGAAGCACTGGTCAGAGGTCTCGTCGAACGGCTCGTCGAGGAGTTCGACGCACTGATCGCGTCGTATGACACCGGCGGCCCGGGAGCGTACACGCGCGCCTTCGTCGAGGCCAACCTGGCCGTGGTCATGGACCGCGACCAGTCGCGCCTCCTGCGGCGATGGGCGACCGTGAGCGCCGCGGCCGCGGACCCCGGGCTGCTCGCCCAGGTCCGCGAGGCCATGCATCGCTGGCATGACCGAGATCCCGCCGAGGATCCGGATCCCGTGGCCGCGCGAATAGCGCGGCTCGGCGCCGAGGGGCTCTGGGAGGTCGTCATGCACGACCCCGGCCTCTACGACGAGGCGCAGCTCGAAGAGCTGCGCGAACGGCTGCTCGACCTGATCTAGCGGCCAACAGACGAACCGACGAACCGGCACCCATCGGGTGCCGGTCGTTCCGTGCGCAACACGAAAGAGGTGAAATCATGACGTCTCGTGTCCTCAGCCGGGCGCGCCTGGGCACCGTACTCACGTTCGCCCTGGCCGGCATGCTCTGCGGAATCTGGGTGTCACGTACCCCGGCGCTCGCCGAGAGGTTCGGGCTGAGCGACGGCTCCGTCGGTATCGCGATCCTCGTCTGGGGGATCGGTGCCATCATCGCGATGCAGGGCCTGCGGGGCGTCATGGCCCGGGCCGGCAGCGGCGCGGTCCTGCGGGTCGCGGCGCCGCTGACCGCGGTGAGCATGATGCTCGTCGCGCTCGCCCCCGACTGGCCGCTCCTCCTGGTCGCCGTCGCGGCGTTCGGGATGACGTTCGGCCTGACCGACATCGGGATGAACGCCCAGGGCAGCGCCGTGGAACGTTCCTACCGGCGGCCCGTGATGAACGCGATGCACGCTGGATGGTGCGCGGGCGCCATCTCCGGGGGGCTGCTCGGCGCCCTCAGCGCCTGGGCCGGGCTGTCGTTCGGGCAGACGCTGTTCGGCGGCGGGCTGATCGCGCTGCCCGCCACGCTGGCGATCGGGCGTACCTACGTCGCCGAGGGTCCCGCCGACCCGGCGACCGGATCGCGCCCCACCCGCCTTCCGCTCGCGGTCTACCTCATCGGCGGGCTGGCGTTCGCCGCGTTCATGATGGAGGGCTCGATCGCCGACTGGAGCGGGTTGTACCTGAGTCGCGAGCTCAGCGCCGGCGAGGTGATCGGCGCGCTGGGATACCCGCTGTTCGAGGCGGCCATGCTGGTCGGGCGCCTCGTCGGTGACCGGCTGCGCACCCGGCTCGGCACGCGCAGGCTCATGACGTACGCCGGGCTGGGCACGGCCGTCGCGGTGTCCATCGTCGTCCTGGCGCCGGCCCCGGAGGTCGCGCTGTTCGGGTTCGTCCTGACCGGGCTGGCGATCTGCACGGTGATCCCGACCACGATCTCGGTCGCGGGCACGATCGCGCCGGGCCGATCGGCGGGAGCGGTCGCCCAGGTCGGCGCGATGGGGTACGGAGGGCTGGTCCTCGGCCCGGTGGTGATCGGTTTCCTCGCCGACGTGTCGTCGCTGCGCGTGGGGCTCGGTGTCGCGGCCATCCTGGGCCTGCTCATCGCGGCGGGCGCGCGGTACGTGCCGATGCGGCGCCTGGTCGCCGTCGCCGCCGACCGCGAGGGCGAACGCGAGGCCGTGAGCCTCGCCGCCTAATGGGAGCTATCGAGTCGGCGTGTCGGGCAGACTCGGTGCCTGGTAGCCGCTGGTGAGTGAGCACTCTCGCCGCCTGGACCGGTGACGACGCGGCCGACGTGCTGGCCGAG
Organism: Actinoallomurus sp.; assembly: GCA_025964685.1. GTDB lineage: Bacteria > Actinomycetota > Actinomycetes > Streptosporangiales > Streptosporangiaceae > Actinoallomurus. The sequence goes on from JAOPYG010000190.1 coordinate 14,827, forward strand.
ACCTTCCTGACCGCCTGGCGGAGGCTCGACGACGTACCGCACGGTGAGTCGACGCGGCCCCCGGATGCTGAAGGGCTGCCGCTGATCAGAGGGCCCCGGCGGTGATCCGCCGGGGCCCTCCGGGTCATGCCTACTTGCGCTTGGTGATCTCTTCGGTGAGCTGGGGGGCGATCTGGAACAGGTCGCCGACCACTCCGTAGTCGACCAGCTCGAAGATCGGCGCCTCAGAGTCCTTGTTGATGGCGACGATCGTCTTGGAGGTCTGCATGCCGGCCCGGTGCTGGATCGCGCCGGAGATGCCCACCGCGATGTACAGCTGCGGCGACACCGTCTTGCCGGTCTGGCCGACCTGGAAGGTGTGGGGGTACCAGCCGGCGTCGGTGGCGGCGCGCGAGGCGCCGACCGCCGCGCCGAGCGAGTCGGCCAGCTCCTCGATGAGCTTGAAGTTGTCCGCCCCGCCGACACCACGGCCGCCGGAGACCACGATCGCGGCCTCGGTCAGCTCGGGCCTCTCGCCCTTCTCCTGGACGACCTTCTCGACCACGCGCGTCGCCTTGGCGGCGTCGGACAGTGTCACCGACACCTCCTCCTCGGCCGGTGTCGAGGGTGACGCCTCGGGTGCGGTGGAGTTGGGCCGTACGGCGAGGATCGGCGTGCCCTTGGTCACCTTGGCGTGCGTCACGATGGCGCCGCCGAAGATGGAGTGCTCGCCGACGAAGCCGTCCGCGACACCGACCACGTCGGTGAGGACGCCGGACTCGGTCTTGACCGCGAGCCGGCCCGCGATCTCCTTGCCCTCGCCGGTCGCGGGCACCAGCACCGCGGCGGGCGACTTGTCCGCCACGAGCTGCGCCAGCAGCTCGACCTTGGGCGCCACGACGTAGGAGTCGAGCTCCTCGTCGGCGGCGACGTAGACCTTGGCGGCGCCGTACTCGGCCAGCTTGTCCTTGGCGCCCTCGTAGCCGGGGCCGATCCAGACGGCCGCGGCCTCGCCGTGCGTCCGGGCCAGCGTCAGCAGCTCGAAGGTGACCTTCTTGACCTCCCCGTCGACATGGTCGACGAGGACGAGAATCTCAGCCATTTCCCCGCCTCTCAGATGAACTTCTTCGACGCGAGGAACTCGGCGGCCTTCGCGCCGCCATCGCCCTCGTCCTTGACGATCTGGCCCTTTTCGCGCGGCGGCGCGTCGGCGAAGTCGACGACCTCGGTGGAGGCTCCGGCGAGCCCGACCAGGGCGGCGTCGATCTCGGCGTCGGCGACGGCGAGCTTCTCGACGGGCTTCTTCTTGGCCGCCATGATCCCCTTGAACGAGGGGTAACGCGGCTCGTTGATCTTCTCGACGACGCTCACGACCGCGGGCAGGCTCGCCTCGACCCGGTCGAAGCCGTAGTCGGTCAGCCGCTGGGCCTTCAGCGAGG
>JAOPYG010000198.1 GCA_025964685.1 Actinoallomurus sp.
GCTCGGCGGTGAGGCCGGCCTGGCCGCCCGCCTCCTCCACGAGGTCGTCCGAGCTGATCGAGATCGGGTAGAGCTGCTTGAACGCCTTCCAGAGCTTGTCGAGGTCCCACTCCTCGGGGAAGCCCTCGGCGGTGGCCGCCGTGACGTAGCCCGCGACGACCTCGTCGATCATCCGCTCGATCTGGTCGTGCAGGTCGGCGCCCTCGAGGACGCGACGGCGCTCAGCGTAGATCACCTTGCGCTGGCGGTTGAGGACCTCGTCGTACTTGAGGACGTTCTTGCGGATCTCGAAGTTCTGCTGCTCCACCTGGTGCTGCGCGGACCGGATGGCGTTAGAGACGATCTTGGACTCGATCGGCACGTCGTCCGGGATGTTGAGGCGGGTCATGATCGCCTCGACGCGGGCCGAGTTGAACAGCCGCATCAGGTCGTCCTCGAGCGAGAGGTAGAACCGCGACTCGCCCGGGTCACCCTGACGGCCGGAACGGCCGCGCAGCTGGTTGTCGATGCGCCGCGACTCGTGCCGCTCGGTGGCCAGGACGTAGAGCCCGCCGGCCTCGACGACCTCGACGTGCTCTTCCTTGACCGCCTGCTTGGCCTTCTCGATCGCCTCCGGCCAGCCCTTCTCGTACTCCTCCGGGGTCTCCAGCGGAGAGAGACCCTGGGCGTGCAGCGCCTGGTCGGCGATGTGGTCGGGGTTGCCGCCGAGCGTGATGTCGGTGCCACGACCGGCCATGTTGGTCGCCACCGTGACGCCGCCCTTGCGGCCCGCCTCGGCGATGATCATGGCCTCTCGCTCGTGCTGCTTGGCGTTCAGCACCTCGTGCGGGATGCCGCGACGCTTGAGCATCCGCGAGAGCTTCTCGGACTTTTCCACCGAGGTGGTGCCGACCAGGACCGGCTGGCCCTTGTCGTTCCGCTCCTTGATGTCCTCGACCACGGCCTCGAACTTGGCCTGCTCGGTCTTGTAGACGACGTCGGAGACGTCCTCACGGATCATCGGCTTGTTGGTCGGGATCGGGATGACCCCGAGCTTGTAGATCTTGTTGAACTCGGCGGCCTCGGTCTGCGCCGTACCGGTCATGCCGCCGAGCTTGTCGTACAGGCGGAAGAAGTTCTGCAGCGTGATCGTGGCGAGAGTTTGGTTCTCGTCCTTGATCGTCACGCCTTCCTTGGCCTCGATGGCCTGGTGCATGCCCTCGTTGTAGCGGCGGCCGTGCAGGACACGGCCGGTGAACTCGTCGACGATCAGGACCTCGCCCGCGTTGACGATGTAGTCCTTGTCCTTGCGGTAGAGCTCCTTGGCCTTCAGCGCGTTGTTCAGGAAGCTCACCAGCGGCGTGTTGACCGAGTCGTACAGGTTGTCGATGCCGAGCCAGTCCTCGACCTTCTCGACGCCGGTCTCCAGGATGCCGACGGTGCGCTTCTTCTCGTCGACCTGGTAGTCGCCGTCCTCGCCCTCGGGACCGTCCGTGGCCTTCTTGAGCCGCGGCACGATCTTGGCGAACTCGGTGTACCACTTGGAGTTCTGCTCGGCGGGGCCGGAGATGATCAGCGGCGTACGCGCCTCGTCGATGAGGATCGAGTCGACCTCATCCACGATCGCGAAGTGGTGGCCGCGCTGGACGCACTCCTCCAGGCTCCACGCCATGTTGTCGCGCAGGTAGTCGAAACCGAACTCGTTGTTCGTGCCGTTCGTGATGTCCGCCTCGTACGCCTTGCGGCGCTCGTCCGGCGTCATGTCGGCCAGGATCACGCCGACCTCGAGGCCGAGGAACTGGTGCACACGGCCCATCCACTCGGCGTCGCGCTTGGCGAGATAGTCGTTGACCGTGACGACGTGTACGCCGTCGCCGGCCAAGGCGTTGAGGTAAGCCGGAAGCACACACGTCAGGGTCTTGCCCTCACCGGTGCGCATCTCCGCGATGTTGCCCATGTGGAGCGTCGCCCCGCCCATGACCTGCACGTCGAAGTGCCGCTGGCCCAGCGTGCGCTTGGCCGCCTCACGGGCTGTGGCGAACGCCTCGGGAAGCAGGTCGTCGAGACTCTCGCCGTCGGCGAGGCGCTCCTTGTACGTGTCGGTGAGCGCGCGCAGCTCCGCGTCGCTCATGTCGACGAAGTCTTCCTCAATGGAATTGACCTGGTCGGCGATCCGCTTGAGCTTACGCAGAACTTTGCCTTCGCCGGCGCGAAGGATCTTGTCGATGACTACTGGCACTCTCGGGAGCTCCTCGAAGCGTTCGTGGTACGCCGGGGGTCGTGTCGGAGGCGCGCATACACGACCCGTACGGTGTCATCGTAGGCGAGTCCTACCGTACAGCGGGACAACCGTCACTATCACGAGACCCTTGACGGGCGCGACCGCGTCAGGGGTTTGCCATGATCGTGCCAAGTCATCGTGTACAAAATGGAGCAACGGGCGCGACCGCTCGTCCGCACGACAACGCGCGTAACCCGCGGGGAGGGACGCATGGCCCAGAACTCACACGCCGGCCGCGGCAGCTCATGGCTGGCGGTCATCGTGATTTGGATCGGCTTCGGTGTCGGAGGCGTCGCGATGGTGCCTACGCAGAAGTGGTGGCTGTTCTGGATCGGCGTCGGGATCGTCGCGGTCGGCGGGATCATCGCCACAGCCGTGCGCATCTTCGACGACGTGATCATGGACGGCCCCCGCGCCGTTCCTGAGGAGCGGCATCCCTCGGAGAAGGCCGCCGCCCGTGGCGAGATCAACGGACCGCAGACGGCCACCGACCCGGCCACGACCCATCCGCACGGCTGACCCTTTCTGTCGTAGGCCGTCCGTAACATCGGGACATGCCTCCCGTAGAGCTCACCCCCGAGCAGGCACGCCGGACCCAACTTCGCGCCCAGGGTCTCCTCGGGCGTGTCGCGACCACACGCGATGGTCTCGGTCTGCGCGGCGACCCGGGCGCACGGCGCGCGCTCGGCGCGCTCAGGCATCTGGGCGCGGTGCAGCTCGACACCATCTCGGTGCTGGCCCGCTCACACGAGCTCGTCGCGTACGCGCGCCTCGGCGCGGTGGGCAGGTCCAGCGTCGAGCACGCCTACTGGAACGGCACGGCCGCGTTCGAATACTGGTCCCACGCCGCGTGCGTGCTGCCGATCGAGGACTGGCCGCTCTACGCCTTCCGGCGCCGCGCCTACCAGCGCCGGGGCCACCACTGGCACCGCGCGCCCGAGCAGGCGAGCAAGGACGTCCTGGCGCGGCTGCGCGCCGAGGGGCCGCTCACCGCGACAGGGCTCGGGGGCGCCAAGAAGGGCGGTGAGTGGTTCGACCGCACCGACCACAAGATCGCCGCGGAGTTCCTGCTGGCCACAGGCGAGGTGGTCTGCACCCGCCGCGTCGGATGGCGCCGGGTGTACGACCTCGCCGAGCGGGCCATCCCGGCCGGCCTGCGCGCGGTCGACCTGTCCGACGACGAGTGCGTCGCCACCCTGGTCGGGCGGGCCGGGCGCGCGCTCGGCGTCGCGACGAGAGCCGACCTCGCCGACTACGTACGTGTCCGCGGCGACCAGGTCGACACGGTGATCGAGGCGACCGGCCTGGTGCCGGTGAGCGTCACGGGCTGGAGCAACGCCTGGGCGCATCCGGACGCCCTCGGCGACCTGCCCCGCGGCCGCCACCGCACGAGCCTGCTGTCACCGTTCGACTCCCTGGTCTGGGACCGCAAGCGCACCCAGCGCATGTTCGCCTTCGACCACCGGCTGGAGGCCTACGTGCCGAAGGACAAGCGGGTGCACGGCTACTTCACGATGCCCCTGCTCGCCGGCGGACGGCTGATCGGCCGCGTCGACCCGGCCCGCGAGGGCGGCACCCTGGTCGCACGTAAGGCCTCTCTGGAGCCCGCTGCCGTGAACACACGGCCCAAGGCCGACCGCGCCATCACCCACCTGGCCGAGGCCCTACGCGAGGCCGCGGAGTGGGTCGGCTGCCACTCGGTCCGCGTCGAACGCCTCACCCCACCGGCACTCGCCGCCCCGCTGACCGCCGCACTGACCTGACTTACCGCCGACCACGGACGGCTCTGAGGCACGGACCCATCACCGGCCCCGGATCAGCTCATCCGCCGGGCCGCAACAGACCACCGCTCACGCCGGCCGCGGTCAGCTGATCTCGAGGAGTTTCTCGCGTACCGCGTAGACCACGGCTTCCATGCGCGAGTGGAGTTGCAGCTTCTCGAGGATGTTGCGGATGTGGTTCTTGACGGTGTTCTCCGAGATGAACAGCTCTTTGGCGATCTCTCGGTTGCCCAGGCCACGTGCGACCAGGCGGAGGACCTCCATCTCGCGGTCGGTCAGCTTGGGCGCGGGCACCTGCTGCTGACGCTCGTCACCGCGCTTGGCCATGACCGCGAACTCGGTGATCAGCTTGGAGGCCATCGACGGGCTGATGAACGACTGGCCGTCGTGCACCGCGCGTACGACGTCGGCGACCTCGTCGATCGAGACGTCCTTCAACAGGTAGCCGGTGGCACCCGCCTTGATCGCCTCGAAGAGGTCCTCTTCCTCGTCGCTGATGGTGAGCATCACGATCTTGACGCTCGGCACCTGGTCCTTGATGGACGTACACGCCTCGATGCCGCCGCGGCGCGGCATCCGGATGTCCATGAGCACGACGTCCGGCACCAGGTCACCCACCTGCTCCACGGCTTCCTGGCCATCGCCGCACTGGCCGACGACCTCGATGCCGTCCTCGTCGTCCAGGACCATCTCCAGGCCACGGCGGAAGAGGGCATGGTCATCGACGATGAGGACGCGGATCGGATCTCCGGCCACGGTGTCACGAACCTGCGGAGTCTCGCTCAACTCCTCCTCCAAACGGTGCGCCGGCCCACGGGGAATCCTGGGCGTCGCGGGGGTGAGATCAACGACCGAGCCGTCCCAGGGCGCCCCACTGCGGGACGCGCCTGGGACCAGAGTGGTCGAGGTGATGGCGCGACGCAAGCGAAGCGTCATTCCTCGACTAGACGGATCACTCCATAATCCCAGCCTCGCCGACGGTAAACGACACTCGGACGCTGGCTCTCCTTGTCACGGAAGAGATAGAAATCGTGTCCGACGAGTTCCATCTCGAAGAGGGCCTGGTCAATGGTCATGGGGTCGGCTTTGTGCGCCTTTTCGCGCAGAACCACCGGACCGTCGCCCTCCATGGCGATGGGCACGATGTCGCCGGGTTCGGGCGGGGTGTAGGTGTCCTCCTCATCCCACGAGGGCGCCGGCGCCACAGCCTCCGCCTCGAGGACCGGAGCCGGCTCGATGTCGGCAGGTACGTCCTCGACGTCAGGCGCGAGCACCGACGCGAGCCGGGCGCGGCCGTGGGTGCCATGGTGGACCTTGCGCCGGTCGGACATGCGCCGCAGCCGGGCCTCCAGCTTGCCGAGGGCCACGTCGAGCGCGGCATAGCGGTCGTCGGCGGCGGCCTCGGCCCTGATCACAGGGCCACGGGAGACGATGGTGAGCTCAATGCGCTCACGGGTGTCGGACTGGCGAGGGTTGTGTTCCTCGGAGACCTCCACGTCGACCCTGATGACCTTGGGATCCAGCTTCTCGACCTTGGCGAGCTTGGTGTCCACATGCTGACGGAATCGATCGCCTACATCCGTGTGACGGCCTTTGACGATGATGTCCACAGGGACCCCCCTCCTCCGGTATTTAAGAGCACCCGGCACGGGGCAGCCGGGTTCGGCACTCTTGTTCCAACACTCGGTTGCCACTCAGGGGAAACACCCGCCCGGCCGACCTGGTCTTCGTCCCCACATCCGCCTGCTGAGAGTCTCGCGGCGCTTTCGCCACTACTGCTCTTCTCCCGGCCCGGAGGACATCTGATCCTCCGGCGGGGCAGGACTTACTTCTAAGCCGCACCGTGATCGGTCGACGAGAAGTCGCCTTACGTGGGCCGTTTCGCCTGCGGCTGGCATCGGCTTGCCGGGCCGGTTGA
>JAOPYG010000206.1 GCA_025964685.1 Actinoallomurus sp.
CCTCGATGCTCGTATCGCGGGTAGTCCACGACCGTTATGGGCTGTGCCGTCCATGGCCCCACGCCAACAGTGGGCGAGTAGCTCGCCGCCGGCAACAACTGCCGAAGGGTCTCGAACCCGTTGAACAGGCCGTGCGCTTTCGGGGCCACGATCTTCACGCCCGTGTGTGACACCGTGAGCGAGTAGCCTTCGGCCGCGGCGACCTCGTTGCCCTGGGGAAGTCCGGACACCGGCGCGAGGGTGAGGGCTATGTCGGCGGCGGTGGCGGAGCCTGTCACCACGGGGAGTTGGTACCCGGTGGCCGGCCGCAGGTAGCCCGCGAGAAGCTCACCCGTGGCAGCGAGGTCATGGTCGGAGATCACGATCCGGGATTTGGCCGTGAGCTCCCACGGCTGACCGGTGCCGGGCGTCTGCTGCACCGGCACGGGAATGATCTGACCCACGACCGGCGCCGGCTTGGGGCCGGACCACAGCTCGAACTCGTTGATCGTGTATCCGGTCGTGGAATTCGTGGCCAGCGCCTGCATCCGGACACAGGAGATCGGGTCCTTGCGATCGATCACGTGGGAATCCTTGTCGCTCGGATTCACCACGTGGGTCACCGTGGACCACGTCTGGCAGTCGGCATCCGTTGCGACCTGGAGGTCGTACTCCGTCGGCTTGGCCGGCGAGGTCCAGAGGGCGGACACCTCGTAGACCGGGGCTGGCTTGGCCAGCTTGACCTGGAACCAGTCCTGGGTCGGGTCATAGCCGTTCCCGACCGACGCGTAGTTCGAGGTCCAGCCGTTGTGGACGAAGACGTCGATGGCGTTGGCGGGCGCGTACGTCGCGGCGGGCGCGGTCATACGTTGGGACTTGGCGGAGGCGACCGCACCCGGCAGGAGGGCAAGATTGACGCTCTTGGAAGCTGCCGGATCGGCGGACGTCGTGGGCGTGGCGGCGGATGGCGGCGAGGCCGGTGCTGTGTCGGCGTAGCCGGCGTTGCTCGCCAGGACGCCGGTGAGGGATGTGGCCAGCAGCGCACCGACTGTCAAAGCGGAGACCACGCGGGGCCGAGGCCGAGGGCCCCCGCCGTACCTTCGCTCGCGTTTCGGCGAGAAGAACGAGAACTTCACGTCACTCCTTGCATCGGGGTGCCGGATACGTCCAGCGCAGGTCGCATTCGGGTATTGGTTGACATGTCCGGGTACACCCGCTCAACATGTGAGCGTCCATGCAGGTGTTCGATCGGTGCTGGGCGGTGTCACGCGGCCTGGAGGGCGACCGTCCCGACGATCCTCTCGCTCGACTCGATTACCGCCTCCTTAGTTTTTGGGAGGGTGACTCGTCTGTAGCGATTAATGTCAGAACAGCCGGTATATCCCTTATGTAGGGATCTTGGGTCAGCTTAGACAGGCAGCACGGTTTGGTCTATACCGCCAACCGCAGGGCCCGCCGCAGGCGTCGGAGCGGCGACATACACCACGAACGCACGATCCAGGAAAGATCGAGGCGGACCTTGCTCTGACACTCACCCTGGCCGGGGACTGCCTGGCCGACATCGCCGACCAGCCACGCACCGTGGTGTCCGCAGCGCGAAGACGGCGGTCTCGCGGTGGTGAAGACCAAGGGAGCTGGCGGCCGACACGTGACATGACGGAGGCTGGGTTTTCGCCCAGCCAACCGGTACGCCGACCGCCCCTCGTGCGGACTATGGCGAATGATGCGACCTTCTGCAGGAGGCTGGTGTGGGGCCTGCTCGCCTCCACACGCTCGACACAGAGCGGCAACGATTGCCGGTCATCATCCACTCCCGCACCGTCCATCAGGCCGTTCAGCCCGGTCCGGGCACCCGGGCGATCGGACGGCACGATCGGCGGCCCCCACGACGGGGCGGGGATGCTCGGGCCGGTCCGCCAGCGCAACAGCCGGAACGCGCGCTCGACTTGTTCCTTCCTGCCGAACAAGACCGCCGGCTCCACCAGCGTGGGGTTGCGTCCACCCTCAGGGAAGCGGGCCAGAGCTCTATGGCTGGAGGTGGAGCTCCCCACTGGAAGAACGACCTGCACCCATAGGACCCGGTCTGCTTGGCTTCGCCTGGGGCGTCGGCCAAGGGGATGATCCGACTTCCACCCGCACCCACCAGATCGGCGGATGAACTCCTCCGGCTCCCATCTGTCTAGGCTTAGCGAGCGCCGAGAACCCCTGACCACGGCATCGAGGCTGGCGTTTCTCCTGGATACAGGGTTCGAGCGTCGTTGCGGTCCGGTGCTGGTGTGCTGCTTGTATCTGACCTCGCTCGTGATGGTCGCCGCGGTGAGTTTGTTCGGACTCCGTTGACCACCACAGCACTGACCCTATTCACGTCGGGCGGCGCGTCCGGCGGCGAGGCTTGGGGGTGGAGTGCTTTTGCGGGGGCTTCTTACGGGTGGGTGGTTGTTGGGGGGGTGCGGGGAGCACGCCGATCTGGTCGATGACGGGACGCAGCAGCAGATGAAGGGTGGCGTAGGGCAGGTCGGCCTCACTCTCGACGCCCGTCACCCGCAGCAGGCGAAGGTCCTCCGAGGCCCCTTCCGCCGCCTGCAGCCGTCTTGCCGATCCCCGGTTCGCCCGTCACCACGAGCACCCGTCCGATGCCGTGCCTTACCCGATCCACCAACTGGTCGATGAGTGCGAGCTCCGGGTCTCTCCCCAGCAACACTCCTTGATCATATGGCGCGACTCTCCCGGCATCCCCGATTTCCCCGATATGACACCTGATTAAGTCATCTCACTCTGTCCTCCGGTTGACCACGGTGGTGCACTCGCCTCTTCACCGGGCACTTCGCGAATGCCCTGTACGACTACCAGTGGTCACGCCCCGCACGAGCAGTGCGCGGACAAGACAAGAGGGGAATGGAGAACATGAAGCACAAGATCGGCGCCCTGGTCTCGCTGTGCGCGGCTGCCGCCGTCACACAGGCGGCGGCGACCGCGCCTCCCGCCTCGGCTGCGGTTCAGTACATGATCAAGAATGTTGCGACCGGGAAGTGCCTGCAGGGCACCGACAGCGGGACGGCGAAC
>JAOPYG010000216.1 GCA_025964685.1 Actinoallomurus sp.
CTGCTCGACGCCATCGCCGAGCGCATCCGCACGCGGATGGGCGACCGAGTATCACGCCGTTACCTGAGCGTCCTCCGTGTCGGACAGCGCGCCGAATGAGCCCAGGGTGAAGGCGAAGTCGTAGAGATCTTGACCGGCCATAGCACTCCCGCCGAGACGTCGACCTCGCCGAATCACCACCCGCTCAGCCGGGTCTCATCCGGCCACACTCTTGAGTGCGCGTCCGTCAGGCGATTTTCGACGTGGTGACCAGGACTCCTGGCCCTGGTGACAGGGTGCATGCACGTCCGCCGGAGCCCAGCGTGGTGCTTCCGTACCAGGTCGAAGATCCGACAACCGCCCGACGCGTTGTCGCACCATATGGCCGGCGGGTACGAGTCGGAGCAGGACTAATGTGGGGCCGGTGCTGATCTGGCACGCAGTGTCGATCATGGCGCTGACCTGGTGTGAGGTATCTCGACGTTTCTCGTGGGTTCACACTCGACGGGTTGTCATGTGCCTTCCCTGTGCCCTGATGCACGCGATGCTGAGAAGCGATCAGGGTCTTCGGCGACGGTGCCGGGTGGCATCTCGGTGTGGATCAGCCCTGGCACATCGGCGGTATACCGCGATTGTCGCAATATGAGACAGTCACGCCCAGTAGCGGCCACGTAGCGTTGTCGTTGTACCTAGCCCCCCCCCAGGACGGCCCGATGCTCCCGGTGACCTTTGGGGGGTTCGCCGGACGCTCTGGCCGGTTCCCGGCGGTCTCTTTTCCGCTGGGGATACCCCAGCCGGAGAGGGCCGTTGGAGCGTGGACGCCCACAGCTTGGCTTTGATGGGGGATCAGAGCCAGCGAAATGTGGGCGTCCACGGCTCGTCGACTCCGGGACTTTCGGGCAGCTGGCGGGCCATGGCGAAGCGCTGGATCTGGTTGGTGCCCTCGTAGATCTGGGTGTTCTTGGCCGTGCCCAACGGTGACCTGGGCGACTACCGGGGATCACGGCTCTGTCTGCGCTTCGACCTTTCATCGTCTGTTGCTGTCTTTCGCTGGTTTTCGAGATCCCACGGGACTGAGACGGAACACGCAACGCTGTGGGAGTCGGCCTGTAGGGCCGGTTTCTCACCCATACGCGACGCCGGAGGGTTCGGTCGCTGAGATCATTACAGCTATGAGGCGGGGGAAGTTGGCGTTGGCGCTTGTTGGCCTGACTACTGGCGGCATCGTCGCTGGGTGTGTCGCTTATAGGGACTCTTGGGTAGGCGAGGTCACGACGCTGTCGCCTCGCCTCTGTGTCGGTCGGCACAACGCGGCAGGTACCTGCTTCATTGCGAAGAGCCCACAGATCCTGACTACCTTGCACATCGGCGAGTGCGTTGAGGTGAGTTTCACACCTTCACAAGACGTAGCAGGCCATCACTTCTAAAGACGATCAAGCCAGCTTGGGCGTGGCTACATCCCGACGACTGTCCGGCGTCCCGACCACGAGAGTAAGGGAGAATGTCGAGCCGGGGTATCGGCAGATGTCGTAGGTCTGATCGCGGGTAAACGCTGATCAGGCGCGATGTGCCGACAGGGTCGTTGGCCTGTGGGTTTGTCTTCTCGGCGTCTCTCGCCGCTCGTGGGCGTTTGCGGGTCTCATGTGCCTTGGTTGTGCCCTGGACCTGCTGTATGGGAGGCCGGTAGAGCGCCGGCCCCGCTATCGGCTTAGGGGGTGGCGCTATCCCTACTTCCGTACCGGCCAGAGCCATCCTCGTGGCGACCGTCGTCGGCTACCTGTCCGTCGTGATGGCCTACCTCCGGCCGAACGACGTCTTCAAGTTCCTCATCCAGACGTACGGCACGGTCGCGCTGTTCGTCTACCTCCTGATCGTGATCTCCCAGCTCAGGCTGCCGTCGTCGGTGTCGCCTAACTGGCCCGCCACCGGTACGGCGGCACCCCGACGAGCGGACCCTCGAGCCGGCATCCGCTCCGCCGGAGCCCGCGACACCGGACGACCTCCCCGCAGGCGGGTAGCCGAGGCCGTTGGACGGGTCGCCCGGATCTGAGTACTTCTACGGATACTGGATCCGTCGCGGCGCGGTGATGATCTGCGTATGCGTAAATTCGTGCTGATTCCGCTGGCGTTACTGATGAGCGGCGGGTGCGCGCTGCCGTCCCCGGAGAACAATGCGATCGGCGACGCGCAGGACATGGCGCGGCAGGTCGGGGACCGGCTCGACAGCGGCAGCGTCCGGTCCGCGCAGGACGTGGGTCACCTCGCGGACGACATGGACGGGGTCGAGGTGATGCGGGTGACCGGTACGACGACCGCGCGGAGGGACGGGGTCGGCTTGGTCGTCCGGGTCTCCGGTATCGCCGCGGGGGGATGGGGTGATCCCGAAACGGTCACCGTGACACACTGCTTCGAACTGCGCGTCTCCCCGAAGACCCGATGGGGTGGCGACGAGCCACGCGACGTGGACTGCCCGCACGGAGCGCCGCTCACGTTCAAACCTTGGCCGAAGACCCCGGAGATCCCGTACGAGCGGCTGCGCAAGGCACTTCCCCGGGTACCCCGAGGTGGCACGGTGGACGAGTCGAAGGTCCGAAGCGCCGTCGCCTCCCTGCACCTCGACCCGGCGATCCGCACCGACGTCCAGGCCCAGGAAGGCATGGTCGGGATCTCGCTCAAGGTCAAGCCCTACCTGGCCGACGCGCTCGAGTGCGCCCTGGCCGCGGTGGCCCCGGGCCGTACGAACGTGTGGTCGCCCTCGCGGATCCAGCGCATGCCCGGCGAGGGCGGCTGCGACGTCGGCAACGCCATCCACCCGATGCCACCGCCGCACTAGTGCGTGTCGCCTAGATGATTGATTCCAAGGGCTGGTTAGTGGTCGTAGGCGGTCAGTGATCGAGGGACGGGCTGGCCGGTGTGGTGGTTGTGCCAGATCGCCGCCGTGAGTGCCAGGATCCGCTGGAGGACGCGCACGATGACGCCATCGATGGTGCGGCCTCCGTGTCGTTCCAGGTCGAGTTGGCTTTTGAAGGTCTGGTTGATGGATTCGATGACCTGTCGCAGCGGTTTGAACAGTTGTGCGCCGGCTCGTTGTGGTTCGCCTTTGCGGGCCGGGCGCAGCAGGTTCAGGCCGGTATCGGCGAGGGCTTGTTCGAACGCACGGCCGTAGTAGTGCTTGTCGCCGATCAGGGTCTGGCCCGGCCGGTCGCTCACCAGGACACGTTCTTGTTCGAAGATGCCCAGCAGCGTTTGGCGTTCGTCGGCTTTGGCGCCGGTCAACGCGAACGCGATCGGCATGCCGGACAAGGTGGCGACCAGGTGCAGGCGCAGACCCCAAAAGAAGCGTGAGTGGCTCGCGCAGTAGCCGTAGGTGGCCCATCCCGCCAGCTCGCTGCGCTTGGCGGTCTCGCGGGACCGGCCGCATTCCACCGGGGTGGAGTCGATGACCCACACGTCATCACGCCAGAACGCGGTATCGGCGGCCAGGGAGCGGATCACCTGCTTGACCAGGGCCGAGGCGGCGCGCAGTCGCTTGTTGTAGCCGGGTTGTTGTGGCAGGTACGGGAACAGATGCCGAAGATGGGCGCGGGCATGACGTAGCCAACGAGCTTCGGAGACGTATCCGAGCAGTGCCTGCATCACCGCCATGGTGACCAGCTCGGCATCGCTCAGCTTCGGTTTGATGCCCACCTTGGGACGCCAAGGCGCCAGCTGCGGTGACTCTTTCAGAAGATCATCGATCTTCACGTAAAGTGCGGTAGCGAGGGTGTCTAGATCGGTCGTCACAACCTGATCTTGGACACCCTCGCTACGTCTACGCACCAAGACCCCTTGGAATCAATCATCTAGCGGTTCCGTTGGGTCCCCATCATGCGCGAGGGGACAAGCTCGCTTGCCACTGGCGATGAAGATCGATGTGATCGTCATAGGTGACACCGCGCACAGTCCCATCCACCGTGAGGCAACTGGTGCTTTGATCGAACGCGCGCTTCGGCTCTACATCAATCCTGCCATTGGAGATATGGCGCTTGCCGCCGTACGACCCAAGCATGTACAGCGTATGCTCAATGAATGGGTTGAGACGCTTTCTCCTTCAACGGCAGAGCTTTACTACGGTTATGTCGCATCGATCTATAAAACGGCAGTGCGCGAACCGGTCATTGGTCGTTCTCCGTGTGTTGGAATTCGAATGCCGACCAAAGAAACGAAGAAAATCAAGCCACTTGACGCTGAAGCGGTCCGAGGCCTTGCCCTAGCGCTGCCTGGTGGATATCGAGCGATCGTCCTGACGGCTGCTGGCACCGGTCTGCGGCCATCTGAGGTACTTGGCTTGGAGACCGATTGCATCGATTTCGAACGGAAGACGCTTCAGGTCCGGCAGCAGCTCGTGACGAGCACGCAAGACGGGCACGTGGCCTATCTTGCGCCGCCGAAGACACCGCAGAGCGTGCGGACGATCCCGCTCAGTCAAGGTGTTATGGACACGCTCACCGCACACCTCGCCGACTTCCCCACGGTCGAGGTGCAGATTGAAGACCGCACCGATCCCCGCGAACCGAAGATCCGCAAGGCTCGGCTGCTCTTTACGACCAGGCGGCTCAGCGCCATCAAACGGCAGACCTGGGGCGAGATTTGGCGACCCGCCGCCCAAGCGATCGGCTTGCCTCCTGGGACGGGCTTGCACATCTGCCGGCACACCTACGCATCGGCGTTGATCCGCTTCGGCGAGAGCGTCAAGACCGTGCAGATGTTGCTTGGGCACAAGACACCGACGATCACGCTGAACGTCTACTCGCATCTATGGCCGGACTCAGACGATCGAGCTCGCCAAGCGGTCGAAGCGATGTTCGCGGATGTGCCCTTGGTGTGCCCTGTGGCCGAGATCACCTGATGTTCATGCTGGTCACGACGGATCGTCGCGGTACAAGCCTCGTTTGTTGATGTATTGCACGATGCCGTCCGGCACCAAATACCACACGGGTTCCCCGGCTCGTACGCGTTCGCGGCATTCGGTCGAGGAGATCGCTAGTGCGGGCACCTCGACCAGGCTCACACCGCCACCGGGTAGGCCGGGATCGGCGAGGGCGTGGCCGGGACGGGTACAGCCTACGAAATGCGCGAGGTTGAAGAGCTCATCCGCGTCGCGCCAGGACAAGATCTCACCGAGAGCGTCGGCGCCCGTTATGAAGAACAACTCTACGGCCGGGCCGTGTATTTCGCGCATCTCCCGCAACGTGTCGATGGTGTAGGTCTTCCCGGGTCGCTCGACGTCAACGCGGCTGACCGAGAACGCGGGGTTGGAGGCGGTCGCGATGACCGTCATCAGGTAGCGGTCCTCGGCCGCGGACGTCTTGCGGCCCTCCTTCATCCACGGCTGGCCGGTCGGCACGAAGACGACCTCATCCAGGGCGAACAGGTGCGCGACCTCACTCGCGGCCACGAGGTGCCCGTGATGGATGGGGTCGAAGGTGCCACCCATGATGCCGAGGCGGCGGCCCTGCCGATCGGTACTCATGGCGCGACCCTAACCAGCGGCACCGACGGCCGCGGGCACGCCCCCTCCGGTCAGGGATCAGTGCTCGGCCGCGTTCCGCAGGCTGAGCGTGGTGGCGGCGAGCGCCGCGACGCCGCCGGTGTCCGGGGCGATCAGGAGGCCGGCCGTCGAGGAGTCCGCCCACGCGCAGGCCGTGGCGGTGGTGTCGCTCATCGGTCCCTTACCGCAGCGGAGATCGCCGCCGAGCGGCCCGGCCGGGTAGTCCTTCGCGTCGCCGAGCCCCATGCCGACGAACATGGAGTCGACCTCCTGGGACGGCGAGTTGGACTTGAGTTCCTCGGCGATCGCCGGGCTGTCGCTGGCGGACATGCCGACAAAGATGAGCGGACGCGTGGAATTACCGTTCTTGGTGTAAATCGCGATCCTGGCCTTGGAGTAGACGCCGGCGTCCGAGCCCTCCCCCATCGACTTGCGCATCGTCGAGGACAGGCGGTTCGCGACGCTTCCGGTCAGCCGCCGGTAGCCGCCGACGGACTTGGGCACGGTGAGCGAGTGCGGTACGCCGGCGTCGACCTCTGAGGGCGAGCTGGACGGCGACGGAGCGCCGGAGGTCGCCGCCGCAGGCTTCTTGTCGCCGGAGGAGGACGCCACGCCGATCAGCACGGCGGCGCCACCGAGCACCACGACGGCTCCGATCGCCAGTCCGGCGATCAGGCCCGTCCGGCTCTTCTTCGGCGGCTCGACGACCGGTCCGTACTGGGTCTGCCCGGGTACGGTCCCGGCTGCGTACCCCCGCCGTACCCGCCCTGACCGCCGTACCCGCCCTGACCGCCGTACCCGCCTTGGGCGCCGTACCCGCCTTGGGTGCCGTACGCGCCCTGGTCACCCTCTCCGGGCGTGCCGTACGGGGACCCTCCCTGCGGTTCGTTCCCCCACTGCCCGCCGTCCGGCGGGGGGTAGCCCGACCCGCCGTCGTTCGCACCGTTCACGCGTCCCCGCTCCCAAGACTCCCCCGATGTTCAATGTCGGCAAGATGGTATCCGCGCGAACATCGGCCTTATGTCGCAAATCAGACTCGGTTAAGGGAATTTACAGATCCGGCAGCGGTGGGTCCCCCGAGTCCCAGGTCACCACGCGTACGGCCTTGCCGATCTCGACGCGCGGGATCGTGCCGGCCGGCAGCACACGGACGTCACACGACAGGCCGAGCTCGCCGGAGAGCGCCGGCTCCAGGCCCGCGTCCGCCTCTTCGCACGCCACGATCAGCCGCGGCATCGCGGCCCGCCGGTCGATGACGACCTGGTAATGCGGCGAGGCGTACCGGAGTACCACCGCCTCGATCTCCCGCGGGTAGACGTTCACGCCGCGGATGACCAGCATGTCGTCGCGACGCCCCAGCACCTTGCTCATGCGCACGAGTGTGCGGCCGCACGGGCAGGGTTCGGCCGAGAGCGACGCGATGTCCCCGGTGCGGTAACGCAGCAGCGGCATCGCCTCGCGCGGCGTGGTGAACACCAGCTCACCGGGCGTGCCGTCGGGCACCGGCATGCCGTCGGGATCCAGCGCCTCGACGAGGAAGTGGTCCTCGTTGACGTGCAGGCCGTCACGTTCGAGGCACTCGGTGGCCACTCCCGGCCCGATGATCTCCGACAGGCCGTAGATGTCAAGGGCGGCGAGGCCCAGCAGGCCCTCGATCGTGGTGCGAAGCTCCTCCGACCAGGGTTCGGACCCGAACAGCCCCGCCTTGAGGTTCAGCTCGATCCCGGCGTCGCGTGCCGCCTCCCCCAGGCGTACGGCATAGGAGGGCGTGCAGGTCAGGATGTCGGGACGCAGGTCGGCGAGCAGGCGCACCTGGCGGTCGGTCATGCCGCCGGACATCGGCACGACGGTGGCGCCAAGGGCGATCGCACCTTGATGGATGCCGAGGCCACCGGTGAACAGCCCGTAGCCGTACGCGTTGTGCACGACGCTGTCCGGGCCGGCACCCGCGCACACCAGCGACCGCGCGCACATCGACGCCCACAGGTCCAGGTCACCCTTGGTGTACGCGACGAGTGTGGGCCGTCCACGTGAGCCGCTGGACCCGTGCACCGCGACGACGTCGCGCATCGGCACCGCGAGCATTCCGTGCGGGTAGGAGTCCCACAGATCCTGCTTGGTGGTGAACGGCAGCTTGGGCAGGTCGGCGAGCGCGACGTCCGCGCCGCCGGTGACGCCCACCGAGCGCAGCCGCTCGCCCTGGACACCGCCGGCCGCGACCAGCCGGTCAACCAGCTCACGGAGCCGGGTCCGCTGCAAAGCGGACCGTTCGTCCCGCGACATCGTCTCCGCGGGCCCGGGCCCGTACGACTCCGCCATAGATCGGACCATAAAGCCGAACAGTCGCCCGCGCGACCCCACCGTGTCCGGGGAACCCTGGTCGCCCTGACTTCGTCGGAAATAGCATGCCGGACATGACGAGCAATACGCCTGACCGCTCACGCACCCGCTTTCCCGGGATCAGCTCCCGGGCCTACGAACACCCGGCGGACCGGTCGGCGCTCGTCGCGCTCCGGTCACTCTCGGGATTCGACACCATCCTCAAGCGCCTCGCGGGTCTGTTCAGCGAGCGCGCGATCCGGCTGATGTATCTCGGCGGGAGCGTTCGCGCTGGCGAGACGCAGTTCCGCAACATCAATGACATGGTGCGCGACAGCGCCTACATCCTCGACCTGCCCGAGGTGCCCGAGCTGTACGTCGTGCAGGACCCGGTGCCCAACGCCATGACGATCGGCACCGACCACCCGTTCATCGTGCTGAACACCGGCCTGGTCGACCTGCTCGACGACGAGGAGCTGCGGTTCGTCGTGGCCCACGAGGTCGGGCACGTCCTGTCCGGGCACGCGGTCTACCGGACGATGGCCCTCATCCTGACCAGCCTCGGTGCCCGGCTCGCCTGGCTGCCGTTCGGCAACATCGCCATCTCCGCGATCCTCATGGGCCTGAACGAATGGCAGCGCAAGGCGGAACTGTCCGCCGACCGCGCGGGCCTGCTCGCCGGGCAGGACGTCGAGGCGGCCAAGCGCGCGCTCATGAAGATGGCCGGTGGCGGCCGCCTCACCGAGATGGACGCCGAGTCCTTCCGCGACCAGGCCCGCGAGTACGACGCGGCCGGCGACGTGCGCGACGGGCTGCTGAAGTTCCTCAACCTGCTGACGCGTTCGCACCCGTACGCCGTGGTGCGGTTCGTCGAGCTGGACCACTGGGCGACCGACGGCGGTTACCAGCGCATCCTCGCCGGTGACTACGAACGCCGCGCCGACGACTCCGGCGCCTCGGTCTCCGAAGAGATCAAGAACGCCGCCCGGACCTACAAGGAGTCATGGAACCGCAGCTCCGACCCGTTCGTCGGCGTGGTGAAGGGCGCCGCCGAGGGCGCGGTCAACGTGGGCGAGAAGATCTTCTCCAAGTTCGGCCGAAGCGGCGACGACCGCCAGTCCTGACCGCGGATCCACAGATCCGCGGATCGACCGGGCGGCACGCCCGGCGCGCTGCGCGCTCGTCGATGTCCCGGCGAGCGCGCATGACCTATGGTTCACTTGTTGAACGCGGCGAGCGCGCTGGGAGACATCGATGACGACGCCAGGATCACAGACGTCGCTACGGGAGGCCAACCAGCGACGCGTGATCCAGGCCGTACGCGACTCCGGAGCGCCGACCCAGGCCGACATCGCCCGCAGCACGGGGCTGTCCCGCGCGACCGTGTCCAACATCGTGCGGGAGCTCACCGCCGACGGCCTTCTCCTCGTCACACCCACCTCGGCCGGTGGCCGCCGGGCACGCGCGGTCTCCCTGGCCCCCGGCGCCGGGCTCGCCGTAGGCGTCGACTTCGGCCACTCCCACCTGCGCGTGGCCATCGGTGACCTCACGCGTGAGGTTCTCGGCGAGCAGGTGATGCCGCTCGACGTCGGCGCGTCGGCGGCCGACGGCCTGGCCGCGGCCGAGCGCCTGATGGACCTGCTCCTGACCTCGGTCGGAGCGAGCAGGGAGGACGTCGTCGGCATCGGGCTCGGCGTGCCCGGCCCGGTGGACGCGGTCACCGGCACACTGGGATCGAGCACGATCCTGCCCGGCTGGGCCGGCATCCACGCGGCCGACGAGGCCAGGCGGTGGCTGGGCCGTCCGGTGCACGTCGACAACGACGCCAACCTGGGCGCGCTCGGCGAGATGACCTGGGGTGCGGCACGCGGCCACGTCGACGCGGCGTACATCAAGATCAGCTCCGGAGTGGGGGCCGGCATCGTCATCGGCGGCCGTCTCTACCGCGGCCCCGGCGGCACGGCGGGCGAGATCGGCCACCTCACGCTGAACGAGAGCGGGCCGATGTGCCGGTGCGGCAACCGCGGCTGCCTGGAGACGTTCGCCGGCGGACGCTACCTCGCCGAGCTGCTGCGGCCCGCCCACGGCGGGGGCCTGACCACCGCGCGCATCGTGGAGCTGGCCCTCGCCGGCGACGCGCCCTGCCGCCGCGCGGTCAGCGACGCGGGGCGCTACGTCGGCGCCGGCGTGGCCAGCCTGTGCAACCTGCTCAACCCACGGTGCGTCGTGGTCGGCGGTGACCTGGGGCGGGCCGGCGACCTGCTGCTGGAGCCGATGGCCGAGGCCGTCGGGCGCTCGGCGATCGCCAGCGCGGCGGCGCTGCTGTCGATCGTGCCCGGTGTGCTCGGCGACCGCGCCGAGGTTCTCGGTGCGCTGGCCCTTGTACTCCAAGCCTGGGAAATCGTTTAGTTCTTGAACAACCCTGGCACACTTCGGCCAAACTTAGTTCACGTCTTGATTTGATCTTCAGCTCGGTCTTTGATCACAGAGCCTCTTCCTGCTTGATCCCGCCTGGAGACACGCGTCATGAGACTGAGGTCCAGAGCGACCCACATCGGGCTCGCCGTAACTCTCACACTGTCCGGCCTGGCGTTGAGCGCGACCGGCGCCAGCGCGCAGTCCGGTTATCAAGATCCTCATGCTTCGACCCCCGCCCGCGTCGCCGACCTCCTCAAGCGCATGACGCTCGAGGAGAAGGTCGGGCAGATGACCCAGCCCGCGGTCATCAACATGCAGGGCGACTGCCAGTGGGCCGGCGGCGCGCTCGTCGAGTCCTGCATGAAGCACATCCTCGGCGACCTGAAGGCCGGCTCGGTGCTGTCGGGCGGTGGCGAGACCCCGCCGCAGAACACGCCCAAGGACTGGGCCGACATGGTCAACGCGGTGCAGAAGTACGCGATCGACCACTCGCGCCTGCACATCCCGATC
Organism: Actinoallomurus sp.; assembly: GCA_025964685.1. Lineage (GTDB taxonomy): Bacteria > Actinomycetota > Actinomycetes > Streptosporangiales > Streptosporangiaceae > Actinoallomurus. The sequence goes on from JAOPYG010000216.1 coordinate 10,757, forward strand.
GTCTACGGCGTCGACGCCGTCCACGGGCACAACAACGTGCTCGGGGCCACGAAGTTCCCCCAGCAGGTCGGCGTCGGTGCGACCTGGGACCCCGCGCTGTCCGAGGCGATGGGCGAGTCCACCGCCCGCGCCGTGAAGGCGACCGGCCCGCAGTGGGACTTCGCGCCGGTCGAGGACATCGCGCGTGACACCCGGTGGGGCCGCTACTACGAGACCTTCTCCGAGGACCCGTACCTCGCGGGCTCGCTGGGCGCCGCCAACATCCAGGGCCTGCAGAAGACCGGGCAGGTCGCCGCGACGGTCAAGCACTTCGGCGGCTACTCCCAGCCGTTCGCCGGTCACGACCGTACCGAGGCGCACCTGGACCCGCGCTACTTCCAGGACACGTTCCTGCCGGCCTACAAGGCGGCCGTCGACGCCGGCGCGCTGACCCTCATGGCCAATTCCGGTTCGGTCAACGGGATCCCGGCGCACGCCTCGCACTACCTGCTCACTGACCTGCTGCGCAAGCAGTGGGGCTTCAAGGGCGTCGTGGTCAGCGACTGGAACGACGTCCAGAGCCTGCAGACCGCCTTCCACCTGAGCGACACCTACGCGGGCGCGGCGGCCATCGCGGTCAACGCCGGCGTGGACATGGCCATGCTGCCCCCGGGCAGCGTCGATGACTACGTCAGCGGGCTGATCGCCGACGTCAAGAGCGGCAAGGTGTCCAAGTCGCGCATCGACGACGCCGTCTCGCGCATCCTGACCCTGAAGTTCAAGCTCGGCCTGTTCGAGCACCCGTACGTCGACGCCTCCCAGGCCGACGGCATCGCGCTCGGCGCCGACAAGGACCTCGCGGTCAA
>JAOPYG010000230.1 GCA_025964685.1 Actinoallomurus sp.
CATCCGGCGGGAGCCGTGATCCCGTTGGTGTCGGAGCGTTCGATCCCGCGTTCGGTGATCGTCTCGGGCCGGACGGGCAAACGGTTCACCAACGAGGCGGCGCCGTACGTGAACTTCGTGCACGACCAGCTCGCGGGTGGACACGTCCCCCTCTGGTTCGTCATGGACTCCACGGCACGCGCGCGCTATCCCTTCGCCCAGGTGCTTCCGGGAGCCGAGTTCCACCAAACCTTCTACGACGCGGGCACCGTGCACCGGGCCGGCACGCTGCTCGAGCTTGCCGGCCGCATCGGTGTGCCCGGCGACGCTCTGGCGGCGGCCATCGAGCGCTTCAACGGGTTCGCCCGCGGCGGTAAGGACGCCGACTTCGGCCGTGGCGACAGTGCCTACGACCGGTACTACGGCGACCCGACGCTGCCGAACCCCACGCTGGACGTGATCGAGAAGGGCCCGTTCTACGCGATCCGGGTGGAGGCCGGGGACCTGGGCACCAAGGGCGGGCTGGTGTGCGATGAGAACTCCCGCGTGCTGCGCGAGGACGGCTCGGCCATCGAAGGGCTGTACTCGACCGGCAACACCTCCGCCTCGGTCATGGGCAACGACTACCCCGGCCCGGGCGGCACGATCGGGCCCTCGATCGTGTTCGGCTACATCGCGGCCCGGCATGCCGCCGCGCAGGCGGCGGCTCCGGCCGGCGCCGAGTCCTCCGAGCGGATCGCGTAGCTACCCGGGAGGCCGTGATTCGACAGCACTCGTACAGGCTCCGGGTCGTCGAGGTGGTGCGCGAGACCGAGGACGCCCACTCGATCGTCGTGGAACCGGCCGACGCCGACGCCGGTCACTTCGAGTACCGTCCCGGCCAGTTCCTCACCCTCAACATCCCCACCGACCGTGAGGGCGGCGCGGCGCGCTGCTACTCCCTGTCGAGCTCCCCGCTCCTCGGTGAGCGGCTCAAGGTCACGGTCAAGCGGACCGCCGACGGCTACGGCTCGAACTGGATCTGCGACCACCTGCGCGAGGGGGACGAGATCGAGGCGCTCCGGCCCTCGGGTACGTTCACGCCGCACACGCTGGACGCCGACTTTCTGCTCTTCGCCGCCGGTAGCGGGATCACGCCGCTGATGTCCATCCTCAAGTCCGCCCTGTACGCGGGCCGGGGGCACGTGGCCCTGGTGTACGCCAACCGCGACGAGCAGTCAGTGATCTTCCGCGACGAGCTCGTCGCCCTGGACAAGCAGTACGCCGGCCGGCTGCACGTCGTCCACCTGCTGGAGTCCGTGCAGGGAATCCCGCGTGTGGAGACGCTGCGGGAGCTGGCCCGTCCGTACACCAAGCGGAACGTGTTCATCTGCGGGCCGGCTCCGTTCATGGACGCGGTCACCGAGAGCGTTTCCGCGCTCGGGGTACCGAACGGCCGGGTGCGCCACGAGAGGTTCCTGTCGCTGGCCAATGACCCGTTCGCCGAGTCGGACGTCGCACTGGCCACCGGCGGCACGGCCGGCACCGTCGAGGTCGAGCTGGACGGCGAGACGACCACCCTGGCCTGGCCGGAGAACAACCGGATGCTCGACGTTTTCCTCGAGGCCGGCCTCGACGCGCCGTTCTCCTGCCGGGAGGGCCGGTGCAGTGCCTGCGCGTGCGTCCTGCTCGAGGGCGAGGTCGAGATGGCGCACAACGAGGTGCTCGAGAAGGAGGACATCGCCGACGGCATCGTCCTCGCCTGCCAGTCGCTCCCCCTCAGCGAGCGGATCCGAGTCACCTATGACCAGTAGAGACATCGAGCGAGGACGAACATGAGCAACCACGTGCTCGACACCGTGATGGAGTCGGCCGAGCAGATCGCGGCGCTGGGACCGACGAACGAGAACCTCGGCCGGCTGGACGACGACGCAGCCAAGGTCATGCGTGAGACCGGGGTCATCCGGATGCTGCAGCCGAAGACGCATGGTGGTCTCGAGGTGCATCCACGGGAGTTCGCCGAGGCGATCATGAAGATCGCCAGCCTCGATGGATCCACCGGCTGGGTGGCCGGCGTCGTCGGGGTTCACCCGTGGGAGATGGCGATGGCGGACCCGCAGGTGCAGGACGAGGTCTGGGGCGAGGACCCGGACACGTGGATCGCCTCGCCCTACGCGCCCATGGGCGTGCTGCGTCCCGTCGACGGCGGGTATGTCTTCAACGGGCACTGGCAGTTCTCGTCCGGGACGGATCACTGCGACTGGATCTTCCTCGGTGGAATGCTCGGAGACGCGGAGGGTAAGGCGATCATGCCGCCCACGCAGTTCCACGTGATCCTGCCCCGGTCGTCCTACGAGATCGTCGAGGACTCGTGGGACGTCGTGGGCCTCAAGGGCACGGGCAGCAAGGACGTCATCGTCAAGGACGCCTTCGTTCCCGGCTACCGGGTGCTGCCGTTCGCCAAGGTCTCCGACGGATCCGCGGCGCGCGAGGCGGGCCTGACCAACACGCTCTACCACGTGCCGTTCTCCCAGGCTTTCCCGCTCGGTATCACCTCGGCGGTGATCGGCATCGCGGAGGGGGCCCTGGCCCACCACCTCGCGTACCAGAAGAACCGGGTGCAGATCACCGGCACGAAGATCAAGGACGACCCTTACGTCCTCTACGCCGTCAGCGAGGCGGCCGCCGAGATCTCGGCCTCCCGGACCGCGCTGACCGACAACATCTGCCGGTTCTATGACCAGGCGGAGGCAGGAGCTCGCTCGACGCTCGAGGAACGCGCGGTGGGCCGGCGGATCCAGGTACAGGCGGCCTGGCGTGCGGTGCGGGCGGTCGATGAGATCGTCGGCCGTTCCGGAGGCAACGGGATGCGGATGAGCAACCCCATCCAGCGGTTCTGGCGCGACGCGCACATGGGCCTGGTGCACGCGATCCACGTCCCCGGCGCGGTCTTCCACGTGTCGGCGTTGACGAACCTCGACGTCGAGCCGCCGTTCGGCCCGATGCGGTCGATGATCTGATCCCTCATCCCTCACGGAAAGGCGACGCAATGACGGAACTTCGTGGACTCGGCTACCTCAAGGTGCAGACGACCGACATCGCGCGGTGGCGTGAGCTGACAGTCGACGCGCTGGGCTTCGCCGAGGGGACCGGACCGGTGCCCGGTGGGTTGTACCTGCGGATGGACGAGCGGTCCGCGCGGCTGATCGTGCTGCCGGGGGAGACCGACCAGGTGCTGGCGGTGGGCTGGGAGGTACGCGACCAGTTCGCCCTCGCCGTCGTGGGCGGCGCCGTGGAGGCCGCCGGCGGTGCGGTGAAGACGCTGACCGCCGCCGAGTGCGCCGACCGCCGAGTCGAACAGGCGATCACCTTCCTCGATCCCGCGGGAGTGTCCGCCGAGGTCTTCTTCGGCCCGCTGCTCGACCACTCCCCGGTGCTCGGCTCTCTGGGCCAGCGGTTCGTGACCGGCGTACAGGGCCTGGGGCACGTGGTGCTGCCGACCACGGCGCTGGAGGAGACGGTGGCCTTCTACACCGAGGTGCTGGGCTTCCTCCCGCGCGGCTCCATGAAGGTGGGGCCCGCCGCGAAGGACGGCTCGGCGCCACGGATCCGGTTCATGGGCATCAACCAGCGGCACCACAGCCTGGCGATCTGCCCGGCGCCACACGACGGAGCGCCCGGCCTGATCCACATGATGGTGGAGGTCGATTCGCTCGATGCCGTGGGTCGCGCCCTGGACCGGATCGGGAAAGCCGGTTTCTCCCTCTCCTCGACCCTCGGGCGCCACACGAACGACAAGATGGTCTCGTTCTACGTGCGCGCTCCCGGTGGGTGGGACATCGAGTACGGCACCGACGGCGTGGTGGTGGACGAGACCTACTACACGGCGGAGGAGATCAGCGCCGACTCCTACTGGGGGCACGACTGGTCGGGCTCGCAGCCGCTGGCGGCCTTCGTGCCTCGTTCCGGGTGACCGGTCAGATCTTGACCACCTTGCAGGTGGGCAACGGGTGGTTCTCGGCCGAGACCCAGCGGAGGAGGGCCGTGCCCTCACCGTGGAAGCCGGTGGAGATCCAGTTTCCGTAGCCGGGGTCGGTGGCGGAGACCACGATCGTCAGCGTGCCGTCGTCATTGAGCCTGCCGCCGTGGTTGTTGACATAGGTGTTCATCCGGTCGTGGTCCAGGGATTCCATCCACCAGTTCTGCAGCACGAAGTTCCAGTACTCGCAGTCGGGGACCTCGGTCTCGATGACCCACGCCTCGTCTTCGGCGAGCCTCCAGTAGCCGTGCAGGTAGAAGATGGTCGGGTCGCCGCCGGCCGCCTGGAACTGCTCCTGCCCCCAGTCCGGCAGCTCGTTCGGCCTGTTCATGAACATCCGGGTCCACCGGGAGAAGGTCGCCGCGGTGCCGTTCACGAACCGGGTCGTCATGCGGAGCTGGTCGCGGAACCGGTCCGGGTCGAGCGGCTCGGGCTCCACTTCCTCCTCGATCAGCTCGATGCCGACCTCGGCGGGGATCTCGGACGCGCGGTCCTGGAAGGACTGCCGCCCGGTGATGTTCGTCGTGTCTTCGGTGACGGGGAGCCAGTCACCGGATTCGGGCCTGTCCACACTCGCGATGAAGCTGAACCGGCCCTCCGCGTCGATCGTGAGGTCGTCACCGTGCAGCTCACCGGTGGAGGCCATCGTGCCGTCGACGTGGTAGCGGTTGGCCTTCGAGCCGAAGGTCAACAGAGGCACCGTGCCGCGGGTGCCGCTGATCCGGTAGCGGTACCTTCCGGAGACGTTGGCCCGCATGTAGATGTTGTCGGGGTTGTCCGCGCCGATCTTGCACCGCAGATGCGGGTCGAGGGCGTTGGTGAACCGCGGCCACCGCGGATCGGAGTGCTCGATCGAGTTGATCGAGGCGTAACGGAGCAGACGGATGAGGTACCGGACGCCTTCCGCCTGGTCCAGGGGTGTCCGCGGCGCCGAGTCGGATGTCAGCGAGTGCCCGGCCTCTCGCAGATCGTCGCAGAACTCGTCCCACATCCGGTTCACACCCATCCGGTCCTCCGGCTCGTCGGCGGTTCCCCGGATGGTACGGCCGGACCTGAGCGAGCGGCCGGGGTGATCCCGGCCAACAGGACATCCCGCTCATCGGGATCCGGCCGCACCGGCGACCGGCGGGTTCCTAACGTTGAGCCGGCAGCGGAGCCGGCCCGAAGAGGAGCATCGGCGATGGGTCGTCAGGTGGTCGTGACGGGGGCGGCGTCAGGTATCGGTTCGGCGGTCCGCGATCTGCTCCGACGGCGAGGTGACGAGGTCATCGGGGTCGACCTGCACGATGTCGAGGTCGTGGCGGACCTCTCCACGCGTGAGGGCCGGCGGGCCGCGGCCGACGCGGTGCTCGGACGGGCCGGTGGCGTCGTGGACGCGGTCGTCGCCTGTGCGGGAACGGCCTCGCCGACCGAGGCGGCCATCAAGATCAACTACTTCGGCGTGGTCGAGTTGCTCGACCTCCTGCGGCCCGGCCTCGTACGTGCGGAAAGGCCACGCGCGGCGGTGATCTCCTCGATCTCCTCGATCCAGCCGTACGACGCCGAGGTGGTCGCGGCCTGTGCCACCCGGGACGAGGAGCGAGCCGTGGCGCTCGCCGAGAAGGCGGTCGGCGAAGGGCGCGGGCAGCAGCTCTACGCGTCATCCAAGCTGGCCCTGGCCCGGTGGGTCCGCCGTACCTGCGTCACTTCCGAGTGGGCCGGCGAGGAGATCCCGCTGAACGCCGTCGCTCCCGGCGTCGTGGTCACCCCGATGACCGCCGCCCTTCTCGCCACTGAGGGAGGCAGGGAGCTGGTGGACCGGGCCGTTCCGATGCCGCTGAACGGGCACGCTCCGCCGGAGGCGGTCGCGCACGCGCTGATCTGGCTGGTCGGCCCGGAGAACACGCATATGACAGGACAGGTGGTCTTCGTCGACGGCGGCGCGGACGCGACCCTTCGCGGGGAGGATTCCTTCTGATGCTCGGACACCGGGAAACGGCAGGCCGGATGAAATGGTCCTTGGCCGGAGCGATGATCGATGCCCGGGAACTGGCAGGGCTCGCGCGGGCGGCCGAGGAGGCGGGGTACGACAGCATCGGCATGCCCGACTCGGTGTTCTACCCCGAACACGTGTCGGCGGACTATCCCTACACCCCGGACGGCCGGCGGATGTGGAGCGGCGACGTCCCGATGCCGGATCCGTTCATCGCGATCGCCGCGATGGCGGCGGTCACCGAACGGCTGCGGTTCTCGACCAACGTGGTGAAGCTCCCGCTCCGGGATCCACTGCTGACCGCCAAGCAGGTGGCGACGATGGCGGTGATGTCGGAGGACCGGTTCGATCTCGGTGTGGGGCTGTCCTGGATCCCCGAGGAGTTCACCTTCACGAGGACCGAGATGCGCACCCGGGGTGCGCGCACCGACGAGGCCATCGAGATCATCAAGGCGGTGTGCGCCGGCCGTGGCCCCGAATGGGTGGAGTACCACGGCGCGCACTACGACTTCGACCGGCTCAAGATCAGCCCGGCGCCGGATCGTCCGGTGCGCGTCTACGTGGGCGGGCACAGCACGGCGGGGCTGAGGCGCGCGGCCCGGATCGGTGACGGCTGGATGTCGGTCAACACGACCGCGGAGCGGCTGGTCGACGCGATCGCCCGCCTCACGGAGCTGCGTGCCGAATACGGCAGATCCGACCAGCCCTTCGAGATCGACGTCATTCCGACCGACGTCCATGACGTCGACGGCTACCGGGAGCTGGAGAAGGCGGGTGCCACCACGTGCCGGGTGGCGCCGTGGTGGACGTACGGCGAGGCGCCGACACCTGAGGGACGGCTGGCGTCCCTGCGGCGTTTCGCCGACGAGGTCATCGCCCGCTACTGAGCGTGCTCAGCCCCAGTGGTCGCCCCAGCCCCACAGCCGGGGCGCCAGGACGGCGGCCTCGTCGGTCCCGATCCCGAACTTGCCGCGGAAGAAGATCATCGGCCGGTACTCGTCGTCGGGCACGTCGATGGCGAGGACTCTGCCGATCACGACGTCGTGGTCACCGGCGACGTGCACCGCGTGGACGGCGCAGTGAACAAGGAGCAGCACGCCATCGAGGACCGGCGTACCCCAGGGCGACTCGTGCCAGGCGAGCCCATCGAACTTGCGGCCCTCGCTGGACCCGAATCGGGAGCAGACATCGTCCTGTTCCTCCGCCAGGACACTGACGGTGAACCGGCCCGAGTCGCGGATCCGGGGCCACGCCCGGCCGCGGTGGTCGGCGCAGAAGAGAACGAGCGGTGGTTCGAGGGACACACTCGCGAACGACTGGCAGGCGAAGCCGACGGGCTCACCGTCGTCGATGCCGGCGACGATGGTGACGCCGCTGGCGAAGGTGCCCATGGCGCGACGCATCTCCTGGGGGGACGGTCCTGGATGACCGGCATCCGTCCTCGGCGAAGTCGTCGTGACGCCCATCCCGCACCTCGGTCACTGTCGTCGTCCACCGGGCAGATCTCCTGCGAGCAAGGTAGGCGCGCGGGCCCGGGCCGCCCGAGCTCGTCCCGCCCAGCGAAACCTCTTCGCGAGCGGGTGCGGAAAGCATGCTCCGGGCCGTGGCGGGATCTCGCTCAACGGGATCGGCGGGCCCCGCGGGGGAGGGCGCGTTTACCTTGCGGCCATGGACAGTGCGCGCTCCTTCGCTCCGGTCCGGCTCGGTGACATCGACACCTTCGACCACGAGACCGACGTTCTCGTGGTCGGCTTCGGTTGTGCGGGCGGCGCCGCGGGGTACGAGGCCGCCACGGCCGGCGCCGACGTGCTGGTCCTGGAACGCGCCGGTGGGCCGGGCGGTTCGTCGGCGATGTCCGGCGGCGAGCTCTACCTCGGTGGTGGTACGCCGGTCCAGCGGGCATGCGGATACGACGACACCGCGGAGAACATGTTCGCCTACCTGCGGGCGGCGCTGGGTCCGAACGCCGACGAGGACAAGCTCCGGCTGTACTGCGACGGGAGTGTCGAGCACTTCGAGTGGTTCCGCGAGCGCGGGCTCACCTTCAACCCGAGCCTCTACGAAGGGCAGAGCTGGATGCCGTCGACCCAGGACGGCCTGATGTGGCTCGGCGAGAACGCCTACCCCTATGACGTGGTCGCCGGCGCCGTGCCTCGCGGGCACCGTCCGGCCACCGAGTCCTACGGCGGCTGGCTGATCATGGAAAAGCTGGTGGCCGCGGCCACGGAGGCCGGCGCGCGGCACCACGTGGACACCCGTGCCACCGGCCTCGTCCTCGACGGCGGAACGGTGGTGGGCCTGGTCGCGCGGAAGTACGGCGAGCGGGTGACGTATCGGGCCCGGAAGGCGGTGATCCTCACCACGGGCGGATTCGTGGACAACGAGGAGATGCTGGCCGATCATGCTCCGGTGCTGCTCGGCCATGGCAAGGTGAGCGCCGGGCTCGACGATGGCAGCGGCATCGCCATGGGTCTGGCGATCGGGGCGGCCACGCGCGGGATGTCCATCACCCAGATCGCGTCCTCGATCCTGCCCGCGATGATCTGCCGGGGGATGCTGGTGAACTCCCGCGGCCAGCGCTTCGTCAACGAGGACGTCTACCCCGGTCTGGCGAGCGTGGCCGCCGTGCGCCACCAGCCGGGACCGCACTGGGTGATCATCGACGAGAAGGGGTACGAGGAGATCCCCCAGCGTGACCTGTGGAACGTACGGCCCGCGTTCGTGGACGAGACCCTCGAGGGGCTGGAGAAGGACCTCGGTCTTCCGCCCGGCTCCCTGGAGACCGCGGTCTCGACGTACAACCAGCACGCCGAGCAGGGCGAGGACCCCTACTTCCACAAGAACAAGCGCTGGCTGCGGCCGCTGCGGGCGCCGTTCGCCGCGATCGATCCGCGCAGGGGCTTCGCTCCCGGTGGCGAGGGCGACGGTTCATCCACCGGTGTCTCCGGGTTCACCCTCGGCGGGCTGCGCACCACGACGGACGGTGCCGTCCTCGACGTCTCGGCGAAGGCGATCGCCGGCCTCTACGCGGCCGGCCGGGCGAGTTCGGGCATCCATGGCGAGGGCTACATCAGCGGTACGTCACTGGGTGACGGCACGTTCTTCGGCCGGCGCGCCGGCCGGGCCGCGGCCGCCGCGCGGCGCTGAGCCCTCGACCATCGGGATCTCTCCGGACAGAGCCGCCTGGGCGATCGACTCACGCAGTCCGGCGCAGGTGAAGAAGTCGGTGTCGCGGATGCTTCCGCCGCTCGGTGACGACCGCCGCTCCAGGCAGGTCCGGGCCCCTGCCTCGTCCCACTGGACGCTGGTCTGCTGCCAACTGGACTTGCGGACCTGGACGGTGGCATGACACCGCTGGCACTCCACCGGGGTCATGGGCAGGTCGGCCAGCCGGTTGTCCGGGCGGATCATGAGACCGGGGTCCTGCCCTGGGCGGCCGCCTTCGCGGCGAGGTTGTCCTGGACCTGCTTCTCCCACACCTCGTTCGGCCTGGTGGTGTCGAGCTCGTACTCGAAGCGCTCCACCATCGCGGGCTCGATGTCCGCGACGTCGACGTAGAACTGCTCGTACCACCGCCGCAGCTGGTACACCGGGCCGTCTTCCTCGCACAGCAGCGGGTTGTCGATGCGGGCCTTGTTCTTCCAGATCTGGACGTCCTGCTCGAAACCTCGCCTGACGTACAGGGCCTGGGTGTTCGCCACCTCCATGGCCGCCTTCTCGTCGAGGCCGTCCTGCTTCTTCACGATGATGCCGTACTGCAGCACGAACGAGTTCTCGTCGATCGGATAGTGGCAGTTGATCAGCGTCGTCCGTACGTCCATGCGGTCGTAGTTGTAGGTCAGCTCGTCGGTCATGAAGGAGGGGCCGTAGTAGGCGGCCACCGACGTGTTGCCGATCAGCTGCGGGCTGCCCTCGGGGAGGCGGGGGCGGGCGTCCTCACGGGCCTTCCCGTTCATGTACTGGGCCGCGATATGGCCTTCGAAGATGTTCTTGAAGTACGTCGGGAAGGTGAGGTGGACGTAGAAGAAGTGCGCCATGTCGGCGTTGTTGTCGATCACCTCGCGCACGTTCGTGTCGACGACGGTCTCGTACCAGAGCCAGTCGGTCCACTCGTCGTCCAGGGCGCCCTCGATCATCGGCAGCGCCTCCTCCTCCCGGGGCGGGTTTCCCTCGGGGTCGTTCCAGACGAACAGCATCCCGTCCTGGTCGAGCGTGGGCCAGGCCGCGGTGCGCGCCCGCAGGGGTACCCGGCGGGCATAGGGGATCTGCTTGCACCGCCCGTCGCCGCCCCAGCGCCAGTCGTGGAAGGGACAGGCGATCTCGTCACCCTTGACGGTGCCCTGGGACAGGTCACCACCCATGTGCCGGCAGTAGGCGTCGAGGACGTTCAGCTTCCCGTCGCCGCTCTGGAAGACCACGAGTTTCTGCCCGAACGCCTGGATGGAGTGCGGCTTTCCGTCGCGGAACTTGTCGGCCAGACCCAGGCAGTGCCATCCACGGGCGAAGCGTGTGGGCGCCGCGGCGGCCTCGATCGCACGGACTCCGCTCTCGGGGGCTGTGGTCATTTTTCCGTCCTTCGGAGCGCATTCCCGGGGCGATTGCACGCTACGGGCGCGACGGCCGGGGGCGGTGTCAGGTCCCACTGGGCGGGACCACCTCAGCCGCGCGATCCGGTTCGAAGCACCATCGGGTGCTGACCCTTTCCGGGCGTTCACGGAGCGGAGATCATGACGAACGAGGTCCTGGAGCGAGTGCGTCCGCTGTTGCCCGGCATCGCCGGGCGGGCGGAGGCGACGGATGCGAACGGGGCCGTCTCCGAGGAGACCATGAAGGAACTCAAGGCGGCGGGCGTGCTGCGGATGCTGCAGCCGGAGCGCTTCGGCGGCACGGAGAGCGATCCCGTGCACTTCTACGAGGTCGTCCGGGCGATCTCCGGGGTCTGTGGTTCCACCGGGTGGGTCGCGTCGGTGCTCGGCGTACATCCGTGGCAGCTCGGGCTCTTCGACGAGCGAGCCCAGGAGGAGGTCTGGGGTCAGGACCCGGACACTCTGGTGTCGTCCTCCTACGCGCCGGCCGGCCGGCTCGAGGCGATCGACGGCGGGTACGAGCTGACCGGTCACTGGAGCTTCTCGTCCGGCTGCGGACACGCGTCGTGGGCCCTGCTGGGTGGTCTGGTGGTCGGTGCGGAGGGCAGACCGGTGGACTTCGTCACGCTGCTCGTGCCCGCGGCGGACTACGTGATCGAGGAGGTGTGGGACGTCATCGGGCTGCGCGGCACCGCCAGCGACGACATCGTGGTCGACAAGGCGTTCGTCCCGGAGTACCGCACTCTCCGCAACGACGAGCAGGCACACCTCCGGGGTCCCGGCCAGAAGGTCAACACCGGCCCGCTGTACCGGATGCCGTTCGCCTCGATCTTCACCTCGACGGTCACGGCACCCGTGATCGGGGCGGTGTCCGGCTGCTACGACGCCTACATCTCCGCGATGCGCGACCGGATCCGGCTCAGCCTCGGCGGCGGTCGTTTCTCCGAGGACCGGTTCGCCCATGTCGCCGTGGCGCGCGCCGCATCCGAGATCGACGCGGCGATCCTGCAGATGAATCGCAACATGTCGGAGCTCTACGAGTACGCCGCCAAGGACGAGGAGATCCCGATGGAGCTCCGCCTGCGCACCCGCCGCGACCAGGTCCGCGGAACCGAGCGGGCCCTTGACGCCATCGACATCCTGTTCAAGACCGCGGGCGGCAACTCGCTGAAGCGGGGCAACCCCATCGAGCGGGCCTGGCGTGACGCCCACGCGGGGAGTGTCCACGTCGCCAACGACGTCGAGCGAGCCCTGGCGATGTACGGCCGCGGAGAGTTCGGCTTCACGGTCGAGGACAACCTCGTCTAGGGCACAGAGGGGCGTGAGGACATGGCGGAGCTCCACGGCAAGGTCGTTTTCATCACCGGCGCCGCGGGCGGGCAGGGGGCCGAGCACGCCCGCGTCCTGTCCCGGCTCGGCGCCCAGGTGGTGCTGAGCGACCTGGACGAGGCCGTGGTCTCCACGGTCGCCGGGGAGATCGAGGGGGAGACGCTCGCCGTCGCCCTGGACGTCCGGAGCGAGCCGGCCTGGGACGACGCGTTCGCCCGTACGAAGGACGCCTTCGGGCGGGTGGACGTACTGGTCAACAACGCGGGGATCTACCGGCTCGGCGGGCTCGAAGGGCTGCGGCGCGACGAGCTCGAGAGCACGCTGGCCGTCAACCTGATCGGTCCCGTCCTGGGCATGCAGCGGGTGGTCCCGCTCATGCGCGACCGCGGCGGTTCCATCATCAACGTCGCCTCGACGGCGGCGCTCTCGGGCCACCCGGCCGCGATCGCCTACAGCGCGTCCAAGTGGGCCCTGCGCGGGGCGAGCCGGTCCGCGGCCAAGGAGCTCGGCGTGCACGGGATCCGGGTCAACTGCGTGTGCCCGGGCGCGATCGACACCCCGATGATCAGCGAGGAGGCGCGGGCCGGTCGCGGCGCCATCGCCGCCCAGCCGATTCCCCGGGTCGGTGCGCCGGCCGAGGTCTCGGCGCTGGTCGCCTTCCTGGCCGGTGAGGCGAGCGGCTACTGCACGGGCCAGGAGTTCGTGGTCGACGGCGGCCTGTCCGCCTGATCAGGCCCGTCCGTTCTTGTCGGCCATGCTCCGGGCGTCCATCCCGGCCAGGGAGTCCCGGCCGACCTCGGCGTTGTGGGCGTGGGCGGCATGGTGCAGACCGAAGACCGAGTCCATGCCGCTGCGCATGCCCATCAGGTCCTCGGCCTGGTTGACCGCCTTCTTGGTGAGGGCCAGGCCGAGCCGTGGCATCGCGCTGATCCGCTCCGCGATGCTCAGCACCGCGGCCTCGAGGCCGTCACGCGGCACGACATGGTTGACCATGCCCAGTTCGCGGGCCCGCTCCGCGCCGACCCGGTCGCCGGTGTAGAGGAACTCCTTGGCGGCGCGCGGGTTCATCACCCAGGGATGCGCGAAGTACTCCACGCCGGGAATGCCCATGCGCACCACCGGGTCGGAGAAGAACGCGTCCTCGGAGGCCACGATGAAGTCGCACGACCAGGCCAGCATGAGCCCGCCCGCGATGCAGGCGCCCTGGACCATCGCGATCATCGGCTTGGGGATCTCGCGCCAGCGGCGGCACATGCCGAGGTAGACCTCGGACTCGCGCGCGAACCGTGAGTCGACGCCCTCCTTGTCGACGTGGTCCCAATGGATCACGGCCCTGCGTTCGAAGGACCGGTCGATGTCGCGACCCGGAGTGCCGATGTCGTGGCCGCCGCTGAAGTGCTTTCCGCTGCCGGCGAGGACGACCACCTTGACCTCGTCGTCGTCCACGGCACGGGTGAACGCCGCGTCCAGCGCGTAGGTCATCTTCGAGTTCTGCGCGTTGCCGTACTCCGGCCGGTTCATGGTCACCATCGCGACGGCGCCGCGCCGCTCGTAGGTGACCACCTGCTCCTCAGTCATCCCTGCTCCTCAACCGTGTCCCGCCGGAGGTCCCGCTTGAGCACCTTGCCGGACAGGTTCCGCGGCAGCTCGTCGACGAAGGCCACCTGACGTGGCACCTTGAACCCCGCGAGGCGTTCGCGGCAGTGGGCCACCACGTCCTACTCGTTGAGAACGCCGCCGCGCCGGACGACGTACACATTTCCCACCTCGCCGAGCCGCTCGTCCGGGACGACGATCGCGGCGGACTCGACCACCCCGTCCAGCCGGGCCAGGACCTGCTCGATCTCCGCCGGGTAGACGTTGAAGCCACCCGTGATGAACATGTCCTTGAGCCGGTCGGTGATGGTGAGGTAGCCCCGCTCGTCCACCCGGCCGATGTCGCCGGTGTGCAGCCAGCCGTCGGCGTCGATCGCCGCCGCGGTCGCCTCGGGATCATCCAGGTAGCCGAGCATCACGTTCTCGCCGCGCAGCAGCACCTCGCCCTCCACGCCGGCCGGCTGGGTCCCGTCGCCGCCGGGCTCGCCGATCCTCAGCGCGTAGCTGTCCACCGCCCGGCCGACGCTGCCGGCCACGAGCGTGTCGGGGTCGCCGGGCCGGCACATCGTGGCGACCACCGCCTCGGTCAGCCCGTACGCGGTCAGCACGAGGTCGAAGCCGAGCTCGGCCTGCATCCGCTCGACCAGGGCGACCGGGACGATGGTCGCGCCGGTCACGGCGAGCCGCAGCGAACCGGTGTCGTGCTCGCCGCGATCCGGGGCGTCGAGCAGCGCCTGGAAGATGGTCGGAGCGCCGGCGAGCAGGGTGACCGTCTCCTCGCGGATCATCCGCAGCGTCTCGGCCAGGTCGAACACGGCCTGCGGCAGCATCGTGGCGCCGTGCAGCAGGCACACGAGGATGCCGGCCTTGTACCCGAAGCTGTGGAAGAACGGGTTGACGATCAGATACCGGTCGGCCGCGCTCACCTGACCGTGCTCGGCCCACTCCCGTGCGGTGCTCACCGTCTGGCGGTGCGCGGAGCGGGCGCCCTTGCTCCGTCCCGTGGTTCCGGAGGTGAACAGGATGTCGCCGTCGTCGTCGGGGGAGACCGCGTCCGCGAGCGCTTCCACCGCCTCCA
>JAOPYG010000250.1 GCA_025964685.1 Actinoallomurus sp.
GGCCAGGGCGGGGGCGAGGTCCTCTGGAGGGGCGTCGACGACCTCCACGCCGTACTTGCGGAGTTCGGCGGTGACGCGGCGGCGGTCGGCGCTGGCGCGTTCGGCGGCCGCGGCGTCGTAGACGGCGGCCGCGTCGCCGCGGGCGGTGGCCATCTCGGAGACGCGTGGGTCGCTCACTGCCGCGATCATCACCAGGTGCTTGGCGGTGAGCCGGGGCAGGAGCGGCAGCAGTCCCTCTTCCATCGCGGTGGCGTTGAGGTCGGTCAGCAGCACCACCAGGCAGCGCTGGCGGACGCGGGACAGCACGGTGGAGACCATGCCGGCGGCGTCCGCTTCGACGAGCTCGGGTTCGAGGGGGGCCATGGCGCGGACCATCGCGGTCAGCAGGCTCGTGCGGGTGCTGCCCTCGACCCGGGCGCGGATCCGGCGGTCGTAGGCGAGCAGGTCGACGCGGTCGCCCGCACGTGATGCCAGCGCGCCGAGCAGCAGGGCGGCGTCCATCGAGCAGTCGAGCCGGGGGATGTCGCCCACACGTCCGGCGGCCGTGCGGCCCGTGTCCAGCACGAGGTAGATGCGGCGGTCGCGTTCGGGGCGCCAGGTGCGGACGACGACGTCGCTGCGGCGCGCCGTCGCCCGCCAGTCGATGGATCGGACGTCGTCGCCGTCCACGTACTCACGCAGGGAGTCGAACTCCGTGCCCTGGCCGCGGATGAGCGCGACGTGCTGTCCGGTCAGTTCGCGCAGGCGGGACAGTTTCGCGGGCAGGTGGCGGCGCGACGGGAAGGCGGGCAGCACGCGTACGGTCCACGGGGCCGGCCGGGCGAGCTGGCGGGCGGCGAGCCGAAGCGGGCCGAACGACCGGATCGTCACCGACACGGCCTTGCGGTCGCCGCGGCGGGTGGGGAGCAGGCGCATGTCGACGCGGCGGCGTTCGCCCGGCGGCACCGTGAGGGCGGCCTCGCGGGGCCCGGCACCGGCGCTGGGCGGCCAGGCGTCGCGTACCCGGGCGCGGAGTGTCCGCGTGCCGAGGTTCTCCACGATCAGCGCGACGGAGGCCTCCTCGCCGAGGCGTACGTTCGAGTCGCCCGAGCGGTGCAGGCCCAGGCGGCGGACGTTGCCCGCCAGCGCCAGGTCGGTGCCGACCAGGACGACGAGCAGCGCGTTCACCGCGAGCAGGGTCCACCAGCTCGGCGCGAGCACCATCACGGCCGCCCCGAGCAGGGCCAGCAGTGCGGTACGGCCGGTCAGCGCCATGCCCGGCCCCTCAACGGGGGGCGGGGACGGTGGTGAGCACGCCGTCGAGCACGCCGTCGGTCGTCGCGCCCTCCAGCTCGGCCTCGGGCCGGAGCTGTATGCGGTGGCGCAGTGTCGGCCGGGCGAGGGCCTTCACGTCGTCGGGACGTACGTAGTCGCGGCCCGACAGCCATGCCCACGCGCGGGCCGTCGCCAGCAGCGCGGTGGCGCCACGGGGAGAGACGCCGAGCTGCAACGAGGGCGACTGGCGGGTGGCCCGGCACAGGTCGACGACGTACCCGCTGATCTTCGGGTCGACCCGGACGCGGCGTACGGCCTCGCGTCCGGCGGCCAGGTCCTCCGGGCCGGCGACGGGGGCGACTCCTGCCGCGTCGAGGTTGCGCGGGTCGAAGCCGGAGGCGTGCCGCTGGAGTACCGCGATCTCGTCCTCGCGCGAGGGCACCGGAACGGTCAGCTTCACCAGGAACCGGTCGAGCTGGGCCTCGGGCAGCGGATAGGTGCCTTCGTACTCGATGGGGTTCTGCGTGGCGCAGACCATGAAGGGGTCGGGCAGCGGCCGTGGCATGCCCTCCACCGACACCTGTCGTTCCTCCATCGACTCCAGCAGCGACGCCTGGGTCTTCGGCGGCGTGCGGTTGATCTCGTCGGCGAGCAGCAGGTTGGTGAAGACGGGACCCTCGCGGAACTCGAACTCCGAGGTCCGGTTGTCGTACACCAGCGAGCCCGTGACGTCGCCCGGCATGAGGTCGGGAGTGAACTGCACGCGTTTGAAGTCGAGCTTCAGCGCCTGGGCCAGGGTGCGGATGAGGAGCGTCTTGGCGACTCCCGGCACGCCTTCGAGCAGGACGTGCCCGCCGCACAGCAGGGCGATGACCAGGCCGGACACCACGGCGTCCTGTCCGACGACCGCCTTGGCGACCTCGCCGCGCAGCGCCATCAGCGCGGCGCGGGTGTCCTGCGTGTCCCGCGGCTCGTGGTCCGCCGGCTCGGTGCCGTAGATGTTGGATCCCTCGCTTCGCTCCGTCACGCGCTGCGAACCTGCCTTTCGAGTTCGTCGAGGTAGCCGGATAGCCGGACCAGCTCGGCGTCGTCCACTGGGGGAGGACCGTACAGCGCGGCGCCGATCGCGGCGTGCGCCTCTCCGGTATGCGCCGCGATTCCGGCGATGATCTCTGTGGCCATGGCCGGATCGGTGGCCGCCCTCTTGGGCATGCCGAGCATGGCGGCGAGGCGTTCGAGCGCGCCCGTGCGCAGGGCGAGGGCGGCGCGGTCGGCGGCCCGGCGCGACCGGTACAGCCGGGCCCGGCCCTCCACGGCCTCGGCGGAGCGCACGACGACCGGCAGCGGTTCGACCACGACGGGGCCGAGGCGACGCGCCCGCCACAGCGCGAGGAGTGCGACGGCGATGACGGTCTGCAGCACCGCGAGCTTGACGCCGAACGGGACGAGTTGGGTGAAGGACTGGCGCCCGCCCGCGCTCGACGGCGGCGGCTCCGGCAGCAGCCAGATCGCGCTGGACCGGGAGCCGAGGAGGTTCATGCCGAGCGCGGCGTTGCCGTCCTCGGCGAGGCGCTCGTTGGTGAACGGGGCGCCGGCGCCCAGCACGGTGACGTTCGCGCCGTTCACCGGAAGCCGCACGAGGCTTGGGCGGCCGTCGCCGAAGTAGCACTTCGTCGCACCGGCGGGTGCGGTGTAGATCTGCGCGCCGATGAGGCCGACCTGACCGGCGGCCGTCGCCGCGGGCAGCGAGCAGTCCGGGCCGAACGTGCCCGAGCTGATGCCCTCCTGGGTGACGCCCGGTGCGAGCGCCTCCAGCGTGTCGGCGGTCGGTTCGAGGAGCAGCCGGTCGCCGGGCAGGGCGCGCAGCGTGGTCAGGTCGGCGGGGAGCAGGCGTTCCGACCGCGCGATCACCAGGACCGCGTCGGGGTTGGCGCTCAGCGCGTTCGCCGCCGCGGAGACACTGCGCGTCACCGTCACCGGGGTGCCGTGCTGCCGGGTGATCTCGACGAGCGCCCGGGTGCCCTGCTGACCTGGCGAGTCGGGGTCGAGGAACTCGGGTCGCACCTTCGGGCGCAGGAGGGCGAGCACCACGCCGAGGACGACGAGTGCGAGGACCGCGATGAGGATGCCGCGCGACCGGCGCCAGCGCCGCCGGGCGACGCCCCGTGCGCTGTCGGGCGTACCGGGCGGTGGCGCGGTCTCGGGCGCCGCCTCTGTCGTCGCGGTCACCGGGTGCCTCCGGAGACGAGGGGGGCAGGCCGGGCGGCCCGCAGCCGCTGGTCGAGATCGGTGAGCCGCCGGTAGCCGTCCGCGTCACCACGGCGGCCGCCGTACCAGACGTCGTCGAAGATCCGTACGCCCGCGGTGAGCTCCTCGGCGTGGTCCGGCAGTGCGACGCCCGCCTCGCTCGCCAGCTCATCGGCGGTGCGCCCGGGGCGCGGTTCGAGGATGACGCGTTCTTCCAGGTCACGGGCGATGGCGCGGAGGCGTTCGCGGATGGCGTCGGGCCATTCGCCGGCCTGGGCGTGGCGCTCGGCCGCGGTGCGATGATCCTCGGCGGTGGTGGGCGTGCCGTCGAACAGGCCCCCGCGCTCTGCCGCGTTGCGCCGTACGTTGCCGACCCGCCACCAGACCGCGGCGGCCACGAGGACCAGCAGGACCAGCAGCACGATCAGCGCCGTCCAGCCCCAGCCGCCGCCGGCGTTGCTGGTGGGCGTGTGGTCGAACAGGCGGCTCAGCCAGTCGCTGATCTTCCGCAGAATGCGGTCGAGGAACGACGGCTCGTCGCGGTGGTAGATCTGCTTCCCCAGCTCGCGGCGGGCGAGCTCGCGTGCCTCGTCGCGGCCGGCGGGCGGGGGAGCGTACGTGCTGATCATGGGCGCCATCCCGGCGGAGGCGGAGGCGGAGGAGCGTGCGGCGGCCGCGGTGCGTACGGCGGGGGCGGCGTGTGGGGCGAGGGCGGCCACGTGCCGGACGGGGCGGGCACCGTCCAGCGGAAGGAGCCGCGTGGCACCTGCGGCTGAGGGCCGGACCCGGCGGCGGTGAGGGGGCCGGGCAGCCAGGCGGCGAGCGGGTCCTCCTGCGGCGGGTCCATCTGGAGTTCGAGGTCGAACGCCTCACGGCGCATGCGCCGGTCGGCGTACAGGATCGCGATCACAGCCGCGTTGAACGGGTTGATCAGGGTTCCCGCGATGATGCGACCCAGCGCGCCGAGGGCGACCAGGCCGACGAGCATCCATCCGCCCGGCTCCGGATGGACGGCGAGGAGGATCTGCTGCACGACCGTGAACGGCGCGGGGAGTACGACGAACTCCGCCAGCACCGTGATCACGAGCGTGAGGAAGAGGACGCCGAACGTGCGCCACCACCGGCCGCGCACGATCTCCGCCGACCGGCGCAGCGAGGCGATCACCCCACGGCGTTCCATGACCAGGATGGGCGTGGTGAAGGCGAACCAGACATAACCCGCGACCATCATCACCAAGGCCAGCGGCACGCCGACGATGGCCGCGAGGGCCTGGAGGCCGTCCGGCGCCCCGGCCGCGGCCGCCGCCGCCAACGGCAGAAGCGGGATCACCACCGCCAGGAACACGATCGCGAGCACGATCGCCGCGGCGCCCACAAGGCGCGGCAGGCGTGGCCGGACGACGCGCCAGGTCCGCGCGAATGACGTCGAGCGGCCGAGCAGGGTGCGCGCCATGACCGGGGCGAGCATGCCGGCGAGCAGCAGCACGACGAAGGCCGTGAGCAGGAGGCCGCCGGCGAAGGTGAGGAACGCCCAGCCGAGTGATCGCTCCAGCACACGCGGCGTGACCTCGTTACGGGCCTGCGATCCGATCAGGAAGTACTGGGCGAGCGTGACGATGACCTCGACGACGCTCGTCAGGACGGCCGACATGCCCAGCGTGGCGCGGGGGTTGCGGCGGATGTAGGTGACGGCGCCGTCGAGGATCTCCGATACGCCGAGCGGGCGCAGCGGGATCTCGGTCTCGAGCTCGACCTCGTCGGCCGGTGACGGTTCGGCGGACGGCCGATCGGCTGATGACGGCTCGGCCGACGACAGGGACGGCTGCGCGGAGCCGTCGTCAGGGGGCGTGCCGGAGCCGGGTGCTGCCCAGGTTCGTGGGTCGGTCACACCTGCTCCCCCAACACTGTTCCCCTATCAATGCGCCTCATCCTGCCACGCCGAAGGGTGCCGAGGTGATCACGGGAGCGGACTCCCTGATTTCAGCGGTCAATGGGGCAAAATGGGGCCGTGGAAGCGCTGCGCTGGATCGATCCCCCGGAGGGGCCCGCGGTGGCACTGCTGGATCAGACCCGGCTGCCTGACGACGAGGTCACGCTCGTCTGCCGGGACGTTCCCGCCCTCGTGGCGGCGATCAAGATCCTCGCGGTGCGCGGTGCGCCGCTGCTCGGGATCGCCGGCGGCTACGGGGTCGCGCTCGCCGCGGCCATCGGCGCCGACGTGGCCTCGGCGGCGGACGTGCTCGCGCATGCGCGGCCGACAGCGGTCAATCTGGGCTGGGCCGCCCGCCGCGTACTCGCGGCCCACATCGCGGGGGGAGCCAGTGGCGCCCTCACCGAGGCGCACACCATCGCCGCCGAAGAGGCGGAGGCCAGCGCGAAGATGGGCGAGCACGGGCTGGCGCTCGTGCCGGACGACGCCCGGGTCCTGACGCACTGCAACACCGGCGCCCTGGCCGCGGGCGGTGAGGGCACCGCGCTGGCCGTGGTGGTGGCCGCGCATCGGGCCGGCCGGCTGAAACACCTGTGGGTGGACGAGACCCGGCCGCTCTTGCAGGGCGCGCGGCTGACGGCGTACGAGGCGCAGCGCCACGGCATCCCGTACGCCGTGCTGCCGGACAACGCGGCGGGCGCCCTGTTCGCCGCCGGCGAGGTCGATCTGGTGATCGTCGGCGCCGACCGCATCGCCCGCGACCGCAGTGTCGCGAACAAGGTGGGCACCTACCCTCTGGCCGTCCTCGCCCACCACCACGACGTGCCGTTCGTCGTCGTCGCGCCGACCAGCACGATCGATCCGGACGCGCGAACCGGGGCGGACATCCCGATCGAGCAGCGCGACGCCGCGGAGGTGACATCCGTCGCCGGACGGCGTACCTCTCCGGAGGGGAGCCCGGCCTACAACCCGGCCTTCGATGTGACCCCTGGAGATCTGGTAACGGCGATCGTCACGGAGCGAGGGGTCATTACACGGGCGAACGGGGGTAACCTTGGCCTGCCTGGGGGGACCCGCCACTGACTACGCGGACGATGAGGGTACATGAAAGGACGCGTGCTGGTCGTCGATGACGACCTCGCATTGGCTGAGATGCTCGGCATCGTGCTCCGGGGAGAAGGATTCGAACCGTCGTTCGTGCACGACGGTGACAAGGCGCTCGAGGCGTTCCGGGAGACCCGTCCCGACCTCGTGCTTCTCGACTTGATGCTTCCCGGCATCGATGGCATTGACGTATGCCGGCAGATCCGGGCCGAGACCGGTGTGCCGATCGTGATGTTGACCGCCAAGAGCGACACGGTCGACGTCGTTCTCGGTCTCGAATCGGGCGCCGACGACTACATCGTCAAGCCCTTCAAACCTAAGGAGTTGGTGGCACGCGTCCGTGCCCGCCTCCGCCGCACCGACGACCCGACCCCGGAGCTCCTGCAGATCGGTGACATCGCGATCGACGTCGCGGGTCACTCGGTCAAGCGGGGCGACCGGCACATCCCGCTCACACCGCTGGAGTTCGACCTGCTGGTGGCGCTGGCTCGCAAGCCGCGTCAGGTCTTCACCCGTGAGGTGCTGCTGGAGCAGGTCTGGGGATACCGCCACGCCGCCGACACGCGGCTGGTCAACGTCCACGTGCAGCGGCTCCGAGCCAAGATCGAAAAAGACCCCGAACATCCGGAGATCGTCGTCACGGTACGAGGTGTCGGCTACAAGGCGGGCCCGGCCTAGCGCCCGGCCCGACCTCCCCCGGCCATGAGTGCGCGCTTTCCCCTGAGGACGTCGGCCCGCCACGGTCTACGCGTGGTGCGCCGGCTTCTGAATGGCGCGCTCGGCCGGGCGAATACGGGCTGGCGTCGTTCGATCCGCGTACGCGTGGCCACGACGACGCTCGTCGTGTCCGGCCTGGTGGTCGTCCTGCTCGGGGTGTTCCTGATGCAGCAGATCACCAACGCCCTGCTGGAGGCCAAGGAACGCGCCGCGCTGCTCCAGCTCGACGACGGCGTCGGCGTGGCCCAGGGGCGGCTCGCCACCGGGCCGACCGACCAGGAGACCACCAACGCCAAGCTCAACGACGTGGTGACCACGCTGGCCCGGCGCAGCGGCCCGACCGGCCTGTACGAGGTCATCATCATCGACGAGAACGATCCGGGGATCGGCGGGTTCAGCAGCAACGGCATCAAGCTCGACAGTGTGCCGGCCCGGCTGACCCAGCAGGTCAAGGACTCGCTCGCCAGCACGCCGTACCGCACCTACGGCAGGCTGTCCTACGACGACGGCAGCTCCGCGGCCGGTCTGATCGTCGGTACCAAGGTCAACGGCTACCAGCTCTACTACCTGTTCCCGCTGACGGAGGAACGCCAGAGCCTGATCGTCGTGCAGCGGACGCTCTTCGGCGTCGGCGCCGCACTCGTTCTTCTCCTCGCCGCGATCGCCTCGCTCGTCACCCGCCAGGTGGTCATCCCGGTACGCCTCGCGGCCCAGTCGGCCGAGCGCCTGGCCGCCGGCCGCCTCGAAGAGCGCATGAAGGTACGCGGCGAGGACGACCTGGCGCGGCTCGCCACGTCCTTCAATGACATGGCCGCCAACCTCCAGGAGAAGATCGTCCAGCTGGAGGAGCTGTCGAAGGTACAGCGCCAGTTCGTCTCCGACGTCTCCCACGAGCTGCGCACCCCGCTGACCACGATCCGCATCGCCGCCGACGTCCTGTACGAGGCGCGCGAGGACTTCGACCCCCTCACGTCGCGCTCGGCGGAACTCCTGCAGAGCCAGCTTGAACGCTTCGAGGGCCTGCTCGTCGACCTGCTGGAGATCAGCCGGTACGACGCGGGGGCGGCCACCCTTGACGCCGACTCGATCGACGTACGCGAGCTCGTCCTGCGCGCCGTCGGCGACACCGAGGATCTGGCCGAGCGCAAGGGCAGCAAGATCATCCAGCAGCTGCCCGGTGAGGCGACGATGGCGGAGGTAGACCGCCGGCGCGTCGAGCGCATCCTGCGCAACCTTCTCGTCAACGCCGTCGAGCACGGCGAGGGCAAGGACATCGTGGTCAGCGTGGGCGCCGACCGCGACGCCGTGGCGATCGCCGTACGCGACCACGGCTGCGGCCTGCGCCCGGGGGAGGCGCACATGGTCTTCGACCGGTTCTGGCGGGCCGACCCCGCCCGAGCGCGGACGACCGGCGGCACCGGCCTGGGGCTCTCGATCTCCAAGGAGGATGCCCGGCTGCACGGAGGCTGGCTGCAGGCCTGGGGCGAACCTGACCAGGGATCGCAGTTCCGGCTGTCGCTGCCCCGCGTGGCAGGCGCCGAACTGCGCGGCTCGCCCCTGCCGCTGGTGCCGCCCGAGGTCGAGCTGCGCCGCGCGCCGTACGCCGAGCTGAAGCTGGAAGCCGACGCATGAGACGCGAGCTCGCCGGACTTCTCGCAGTCACCGCCCTGCTCACGGGCTGCGCGAGTGTGCCGTCGGGCAGCCAGGTGGTCGGAGGCAGGGTGGCCGGCCACCAGCAGCCGATCGACGACCCGTACGTCCGGGTCATCCCGGTCGGCCCGGACCGCGGCTGGGACCCCGGCAAGATCGTCACGGCCTTCCAGGCCGCGTCGGGAAGCTTCGACGGCCCGAACGGCGAGCACAAGGTCGCCCGGGAGTACCTCGCCTGTGGAGGCTGCTGGCGGCCGGGCGTCGCGACGGTCGTCTATGACCGGGTGACGCAGTCGTCGGTGGAGGTCAACGGCGACCACGCGGTGGTGACCGATGAGGTCTATCCGCTGGGCCGGATCGGCTCGGACGGCCAGTACCTCGCCGACTCGCGGAACTTCAAGCAGACGTACGAGCTGCGGCAGGACCCGCAGAAGCAGTGGCGGATCACCACCCTGCCCCAGGAGCTCCTGCTCAGCCGGAACGACGTCGACCGCGCCTTCCGGACGTTCGACCTGTACTTCTTCGCCCCGGACCCGCACGCGCAGATCCTCGTGCCGAACCCGGTGTACATCCCGCTGGTCAACCGGACGTGGCTGGCGGAACAGCTCGTCAAGCAGCAGATCGGCGGCCCGACGGCCTGGCTGCGGAGCGCCTCGGTGCGTACGGGATTTCCCGCCGGCACCCAGCTGCGGCGACTCGACATCACCGGCGGCCTGGCGACCGTCGACCTCAGTCGCCAGGCCCGCTCCGGCGACCTGCGCGGCATGTCCATCCAGCTGATGTGGACCCTGCGGCAGTTGCGCGAGGTCAGCCAGCTGAAACTGGAGATCGACGGCAAGCCCGTTCAGGTGCCGGGCGTGAGCGGGACGGTGCAGTCGGCGAGCACCTGGAGCGCCTACGACCCGGACGGCACCGGCGGCGTCCCAGAGGGCTACGCCCGCACCGCGGACGGTCGCCTGGCGCGCCTCGCCGGGACCCCACAGGTGGTGCTGCCCAAGCTCCACGTGTCGCATCCCGCGATCTCGTATGACGAACGCCAGGTCGCGGCCGTCAGCGGAGCGGGCGACAAGGTGACTGTGACGAGCCTGGTCGACGGCGCGACCCGAGCCGTACTCCAGGCGAACCTCAAAGGCGGCCGGTTCAGCACACCGTCATGGGACCGGCGGGGCAACCTTTGGGCCGTCGAGTCGAACGCCCGAGGGTCCCGGCTGTGGGAGATCGAGGCCGGCACGAAGAAACGCGCCGTGGACGGCTGGAACCTGGCGCCGTATCCGGTGAAGGCCCTGCGCATCTCCCGCGACGGCACCCGAGCCGCCGCGATCGTCCAGATGGGCGACGTGGCGGAGGTACAACTCGGCCGCGTCGACCGCGCCCCGGCGGGCGGCGGCCTGCAGGCGGAGGGCTTCATCACGATCAGCTCTGACCTGCGGGGAGCCCTCGACCTGGCCTGGCGGGACGCGGACCACCTGGCGGTCGTCGGCCTGACGCTGGAGAACCCGTCGCCGCTGCTGTACGACGTGCCGGTCAGCGGCGCTCCCCTCCAGCCGATGGCGGGTCCGGGGAGCGATATGAGGTCGATAGCCGCGTACCCGGGCGCCCCCCTGCTCGTCGGGCGCCACGTCTCGAACCCCCAGTCGCTGGACAACGTCTGCTGGCTGAGCGACAAGTACGGCGAGTGGAAGTGCTTCGACCACACCTCTGATCCCGCCTACCCCGGCTGACGCGGTAGTGGTGATCGCTGTGCCCATCCCGGTGTCCAGGTCTGGGCGTCGCGGTGGATGGGCTGTGTGGAGCCGAGGTGGTCGCGGAGTGTGGTGAGGGCCGGGTGGGAGTTGTCCCCGCGCCAGATGAGTGAGTGCGGGTAGACGGGTGTCGGGTCGTGCACGGCGATGCGCCGTAGGCCGTAGTCGGCCGGCCAGACGAGCCGGGTCTGCTCGCCGACGAAGGTCGCCAGTGCCGGGGAGTCGGCGATCGCGTCCAGGAGGGGCTCGGTGCCGAAGTAGGGACCGATGGGATCGATGGTGAGCCCGAACGCGGCGGCGAGTTCGTCGTAGTAGGCGGCCCACTCGGTACCGGTGACGATGCCGGGCATCCAGATCCGGTGTCCGGCGAGCTCGGCCGGAGTGACAGCGCGGGCGGCGGCGAACTCGTGGGCCGGTCCGGTGAGGAGCTGGACGGGCTCGTCGAGGACCCGAGCGGCCTCGATGCCGTCGGGGAGCCGCCGCGCGGGCAGGGTGACAGCGCGGAAGGACGCGTCGATCGTGCCGGAGCGGACAGCGGCGATGGCCGCGTCGGCGTCGAAGAGGGTCACGACATCGAGTTCGGTCTCGAGATGCGCACGATGGAAGTCGCGCAGCAGACCTGCTGGTGCGAGCCGCCGGCCGATCACGTCGACGCGCAGTGCGCGGCGGCCGGGCCGTACGGCGGCGGCTGCCCGCTCTTCGACCCGGAGAAGATCGCGGGCGTGGGGCAGGAACGCCTGCCCGTTGATGGTGAGCCGCGCTCCGCGCGCGGTGCGGGTGAACAGCCGCACACCGAGGTCCTTCTCCAGCCCGGCGACGCGCTTGGAGACGGCCTGCTGGGTGATCGACAGGTCGGCGGCGGCCTCCTGGAACTGCCCGGCGTCCGCGACGGCGACGAAAGTGCGTACGGCATCGAGGTCCACGCCGGTTCAACCTAGTCGCACAACCGGCCGTTGTGGCTCGCCGAGGGAGCGGTTGTTTGATCCCCTGGTGTGCTGCCCGCTTTGATCTCACTGGTCAACGTTCAGACGGGACGGTAAGGGGGACGCGTGGGGGTCAGGCGGTCGCTGGGGCGGCAGTTCGGGTGGCTTTGGGCGGCGTACGCGGTCAGCACGTTCGGCACGTGGCTCGCGTTCGACGCGTTCCCCCTGATCGCGATTCTCGTGCTGCACGCCGGGCCGACCGCGGTGTCGGTACTGGCCGCTGCGGGGCTGGCGGTGGGTGCGGCGGTAGCGGTGCCGCTCGGACCGTGGGTGGAGTTCCGGCGCAAGCGGCCGGTGATGGTCGCGATGAACCTGGTCCGGTTCGCAGCGCTGATGAGCGTGCCCGCCGCGTTCGCGCTCGGCCGGCTCAGCCTCGCCCAGCTCCTGGTCGTGTCGGTCATCGTCGCCGCGGCCGACATCGCCTTCAGGGCGGCCGGCGGCGCATGCCTGAAAGCGCTCGTGCGGCCGGAGGACCTTCTCGTCGCGAACGGGCGGTTCGAGTCCACGACCTGGACCGCCACCGCGCTCGGACCGCCGCTCGGCGGGGCCGCGATCGGACTGTTCGGCCCGGTGACGACCGTGGTGGCCGACGCGGTCAGCTACCTGCTCTCCGCAGTAGGGATCCGCGCGATCGGCGGAAGGGAACCCCACCCCGAGCGGACCGATGCACCGGCGACAAGTGGGGGCCGTGCGGCACAAAGTGTGGCAGGAACGACACCGCGAGCACGCCCGCGCCGGGGTTGGTGGCCGCGGCTCCGAGCCGGCGACCTGCTCGAAG
>JAOPYG010000255.1 GCA_025964685.1 Actinoallomurus sp.
CGAGTTCGAGCAGGAGTTCTTCCTTGCTGGCGAAGTAGCGCCGGACGGCGGAGGGGTGCAGGCCGGCGGCTTCGGTGACGGCCGCCAGGGTGATGTGGCGGACCCCGCCGCGGTCGGCGGCCAAGGCGCGGGCGGCCTCCAGCAGGTCCTCGGCGCGGCGGAGTTTGGCCTCCTGCGAGCGGGCTCGGCGGTGCATGCCACCCACAATAACGCTCCCGGGGTGCGTTAAACGCCGGAACGGCCACCGAAGCACACCGCCGCATGGAGAGCGGAACGGTGGGCGGCCGGATCCTGCTGACGCCCTGACCACCCGCAGCAGCGACGCGCCTGCCTCGCCGAGGTGCGTCATGCGGCGCCTGGTGTGCTGTACTGGCGCGGAGAGGTCTCCGGTCGGCGACCTCGGGTCCCCGGGGAAGGCTGAGGCACCATGACGCAGCGGCGGCACGAACCCCAGCGGGCGGACGCGCAGCAGAACCGCGACCGCATCCTCGATGTCGCGCGCGACGCCCTCACCGCCTCCGGTGACGCCTCACTGAACTCCATCGCCAAGAAGGCCGGAGTCGGCCCCGGCACCCTCTACCGGCACTTTCCCAACCGCGAGGCGCTCGTACTCGCGGTCTACCGCCACGACGTCCAGCAGCTCGTCGACTCCGCGCCCGCACTGCTCGACAGACACCCGCCGCTGGACGCTCTCCGGCTGTGGTTCGACCGCCTCGCCCACTACGGCAGGATCAAGCACGGCCTGGCGGACGTGCTGCGCGCCGCCAAACACGACGGCCTCGTCGGCGACTCCTACGGTCCCGTCATCGGCGCCATCACCCTGCTGCTGCGCGCCTGTGAGGAGACCGGCAGCATCCGGCCCGGCCTGGACCCCGACGACGTCCTGCTCGTCATGGGCTTCCTGTGGCGCGTCGACTCCGGTGACGACTGGGAGGCGCGCGCCGGCCGGCTGCTCGACCTGGTGATGGACGGTATGCGCGCCGGCGCTCCGGCGACCCTCCAGCGTTGACGCACGGCGCCGCGGCGCGTCATCCCCACGGCGAGGGCACGCGTACGGTGTCATCTCAGGGACGGACAAGGAGGTCAGGGGGCCATGACGGCGCTGATACCGCGGCCGAGGGCCGAGGTCGCGCCCGGCGCGGTGCATGTGCCCGGGTGGCTGGACGCCCAGGAGCAGCGGCGGCTGCTCGCCGCCTGCCGCGAGTGGGCGCGCCCGCCGGCCGGGATGCGCCGCACGCGGCTGCCCGGCGGCGGGACGATGTCGGTGCGCACCGTCTGTCTCGGCTGGCACTGGGTGCCCTACCGCTACCAGCGGACGGCCGACGACGGTACCCCGGTCAAGGCGTTCCCGGACTGGCTGGCCGTCCTGGGCCGCCGTGCCGTCGCCGAGGCGTACGGGGACTCGGGCGGTTACCGGCCGGATGTCGCGCTGGTCAACTTCTACGACGCCGAGGCCCGCATGGGGCAGCACCAGGACAAGGACGAGCGGGGCCTGGCGCCGGTCGTCTCGCTGAGCCTGGGTGACACCTGCGTGTTCCGCTTCGGCACCACGGTCAGCCGCAACCGGCCCTGGACCGACGTCGAGCTGGAGTCGGGGGACCTGTTCGTGTTCGGCGGGGAGTCCCGGCTGGCCTTCCACGGCGTGCCCAAGACCCTGCCCGGGACGGCGCCGCCCGACCTCGGCCTGCGCGGCCGCCTCAACATGACCCTGCGCGAATCCGGTGCCGACAGTGCGGGCTGAGGCCCGCGCGGTTCGCCGACCTGCCGGATCGTGTTGAGGCGATGTTCAGGATCATCGTGTTGACTGGCCTGGTCACCCGCTGTCGAAACTGGTTCTCCGCCTTGACCACACTCACCTCGGTCGGTACGGCCGGCTCCGTGCCCGTGCGCTCGCGCGCCAAGGCACGTGACCCCTATTTCGACAACGCCAAGTTCCTCGCGGTCGTACTCGTCGTCATCGGCCACGCCTGGGAGCCACTGCGGGCCGCGAACGTCGGCGGACGGGCGCTCGAGGCCGCGCAGACGTTCGTGTACGCGTTCCACCTGCCCGTCTTCATCCTGATGTGCGGGTACTTCTCCCGCGGCTTCACCGCCGGCCGGGACCGTACGCGCAAGCTCGTCGCCGCGATCGTCGTCCCCTACGTGATCTTCAGCCTGGCGTATCCGCTGTGGGCGGGGCTGCTGGCGGGAAATCACGTCGGCTGGGATCCGCTCGAGCCGTACTACCTGACCTGGTTCATGCCGGCCCTGCTGCTGTGGCGGCTGTCCACGCCGCTGTGGCAGCAGATCCGCTATCCGATTACGGCGGCGCTGCTGATCTCGATGCTCGCCGGGTTCGACACGCTGCCGAGCATGCTCAACGCGGCCCAGGTGCTGTCCTTCCTGCCGTTCTTCGTCGTCGGGCTGACGCTGCGGCCGCATCACTTCGCCCTGCTGCGCCGCCGCGCGATGCGGTTCGCCGGCGCGGCGGTGCTCATCCTGGGCGGCGTGGCCGCGTACGCCGTGGCCCTCACCGTCGATCCCGAATGGGTGCACTGGCGGCGGAGCTTCGTCCAGCTCGGTGTCGGCGCGCCCGCGGGGGTCGGCTTCCGGTTGCTCGCGCTCGCGGCCGCGGTGATCCTGACCGTCGCCTTCCTGGCCGTCGTGCCGGGCCGGCGCACCTGGTTCACCCGCCTCGGGTCGGCGAGCATGTACGTCTACCTGCTGCACGGGTTCGTGACGCTGTTCCTGTCCTACCAGGGCTGGTACTACCAGGTCTCCGGCGCCGAGGTCGTCCTGGTCACGATCGGCTGCGCGGCGCTGGCGGTCATGCTCTCCAGCGCCGCGGTGCGGGGGGCGTTCCACTGGGCGGTCGAACCCCGCCTGGACTGGCTCTTCCGCCCCCGGGCCTGCCCGCCGGCTCCCGTACGGCGGTCAGCGGGCGTTGTGGAAGACGACGCCGAGCACATGCCGTCGTCCGGACCGGATCTCGCTCACCCCGTGCCGCATCGCGACCCGCCGGAAACCCCGGGCGCCGGGAACGGGGCGGTGCCGGACGGGAAAGATCAGCCCTTGACCGACTCCGGGCCGGAGGACCACCGGCCGTGACTGCTGCCGTGGCCGCTGTTCGACGAAGACGCTCTCCCCGCCGGTGAAGTCCGTGTCCGGGGCACTCAGCATGAACGCGACCTGCAGCGGGAACGTCACGTCGCCGTAGACGTCCTGGTGGAGGCAGTTGTAGCCGCCCGGCCCGTACCGGAGCACCAGGGGCGTGGGCCGGTGCTGACCCGCGGCGGCGCACCGCTCGTGCAACCCGGCCAGATCGTCTGGGAACGCCGCCTCGCCCAGCCGGGCGGCCCAGCGGTTGGCGATGCGGGCCAGCGGCGGATAGAGGTGCTCCCGCAGGTCCCGTACGAGGCCGGGGAGCGGGTCGGCGAAGTAGCGGTAGTCGCCCTCACCGAACGCGTGGCGCGACATCACGACCGTGCTGCGGAACAGCTCGTCGCGGTCGTAGAGGGCCAGCAGCTCGGCACATCGCGCGGGCGTCAGGATCGGTGGCGTCACGGCGACGCCGGACCGGTCGAGCTCGGCCTCCAGCGCCGCCCAGTCCAGTCCCGTCCCAGGTGTGTCCGTGATGGTCATCTGATCGTGCACGGGAACCTCCATCGTCCGCGGTGTTCCCCAGGGGAACCCCGGCACCGCCGGGACGGTTGCGGAGAGACGGAGGGCGCGCGGTGGGCTCAGCTGATGATGAGGGCCTGGCGGCTGATGGGCAGGGTGCTCGCGGCCTCGTAGATGGCCGCGACCTGCTCGGGTGTGTAGCGGGCGTGCCGGCTCTGGATCCACTGGGGCAGGCGGTGCGCTCTCAGGAGTGTGATGCCCTCGGCGGTGATCCGGCCGCGGCGCAGGTCGCCGCCGTACACGACCGTCACCGGTTCGACAGGAACGTCGCGGCCGAGCCGTTGCCGGAGCAATTCGGCGGCCTGACGGGCCGTCTCGCGCAATTCAGCGGCCATCTTCGCGCCGGACCGCTCATCGATATAAAGCGTGCCGCGATATTCGGCGATTTCAGTTTCCGGGGGTACCGACTGATTTTGCACGAGCATGACGCCGGTGCCGCCGATGACCAAATGATCGAGCTGCCCGCGCCCGGGGACCTTCCGGCCGTGAAGGACGTTGTATCCACGCCATTGCAGGAGGAGCCGCAGCATCCGGGCCGTGCGCCGCTCGCCACGCTGGCCCTTACGCCACACGCTCGAGGCGGCGCGTGCACGCCAGTGCCACGACGCGTCGACGCCGGCCACCACGGCCGCGGCCAGCAGTCCGACGCCCAGCGAGACCGTCCAGGTGATGAGGACGAGCGCCACCGCGGCGAGCGCACCGCGGATCTGGAGACGGCGGCGCCGGCCCTGCGCCCACAACTGCTCGTGCACGGCCTGCGGAGACCCACCGACGAACGCGGGGTTGTCCGGGACGTAGATCGACCTTCCGATCATTTTTGACAGCCTTTCCGCGATGCGGCCCTCATTGTTACTTGCTTCGCGGCAAGGCGCACTAGCGGGTAAGTGCTTTAGCTCCTCGAAGGGCGATATTACAGAATCTGTAATGGCAGTGTTGATAAAAGTTTCACCGCAACCGGCCACGCGGTCGGGGCATCATGGCGGGACGAGGAGACGAAGGGACACTCGCCATGGACCAGACGATGGGCTCGCAGCGGGGGACGGATCCGGCCGAGGACACGGTGATGAGCCCGGGGGCGCCGGCGCGCCCGGCGGTTGATGAGACCGAGGCCGCCGCGGTGCTGGGGCGGCTGCACGCGGCGCAGAACGACTTCTACGGCGGAGGCGGAGACGCCGCGCTGCGCGAGGTGCTCACCCCCGGCATCGCCTGGCACGTGCCCGGCCACAACGCCATCGCGGGCGACTACGAGGGCATCGAGGCCGTACTGGCCTACTTCGCCAAGCGCCGCGATCTCGCGGCCGGCACGTTCCGGCTGCGCCCCCGCGACCTGCTCACCGGCCATGGGGAATGGGTGGCCGCGCTCACCGACGGCGTCGCCGACGTCGGCGGCCGCGAGGCCGGCTGGTCTACGGTCGGGCTGTACCGGCTGAGGGGCGGCAAGGTCGCCGAGTGCCGGCTGCTGCCGTTCGATCCGGAGGTGTTCGACGCGGTGTGGAGCGGGGCCGGGGAGGCGGCCACCGTGTCGGCCGTGCGGGTGCGGCCACGTCACTGCGACGCCCAGAGCATGGTGCATGCCGGGCGCTACCACGAGTTCTTCGAGGACGCCTTCCTCGACTGGCTGGAGGAGCGCGCCGGCGGGTACGCCCGGCTGCGGAGCGGCGGGACGGATCTGGTGATCGTGGCGACCGGCTGTGAGCATCGCCGCCCCGCACTCCTGGGCGACCGGCTGACCATCGAGACGCTGCCCGAGCGGGTCGGGACCACGTCCCTGACCATGTCCTTCACGATCAAGGGCCCCGAGGGGGAGGTCGCCGTCGGCCGCATCACCTACGCGTCGGTCGGGGCGGAAGGGCGGGCCGTCGCGCTGTCCCCGAGCCTGGTCTCCGCCGCGCGCCGGGATCAGGCCGCGCGATGAGGAGAAGACCGCGCTGCGGGCCCAGGCCTACGTTGTCGCGCTGAGCGGCCCGCGCCACGTGGGCGCTTCGAAGCCGCCAGCCAATCGGGCGAGCAGGTGTGCCCGCAGCGGGCGCACAAGCCGTGACGCCGCCGGACGGCGGCCGCGGCTCACACCTCCATGGTTACTCCGCCGCCCTCGGCATTGAAAGCGATTCGGCCGAACTTCCCTCGAGCAGGACCTTTGCCACGAGTTCGGGGTCATCGGCCATCGGCACGTGCCCGCAGTCGCGCAGCCACACGAACCTCACGTGCGGCAGGGCCTGCTGTGCGCGTACGGCCTGGCCGCGGCGCAGCAGCCGGTCGCGGGTGCCCCAGGCGATGGTCGCGGGGACGTCGCGCAGCGCGCCCTGGAAGCTGATGCCGCGCCCGGCCCGCAGCGTCGGGGTGAACCCGGCGGCGCCGCGCATGGCGGCCGCGTCGGCGAGCAGCGTCTCGAGCTCGATCAGGTCCGGATGGCCGTAGATCATGCCGAACATCAGGTTCCGCCGCTTCGGCGAGCGCGCGAGCCAGCGCATCACCGGCGCGGGAACGCCGGTGCCGAGGCGGCACGCGCGCAGGATCGTCGCGGTGTACCGGAGCTCCATAGGGGTGAAGAAGCCGGCGGGGGACAGCGCCGTGACCGACCGTGCCATGCCGCGGTCGGCGGCCTCCAGCGCGAACAGCCCGCCGAGCGAGTTGCCGGCCAGGTGCGGACGGTCCAGGCCGAGCTTGTCGATGAACTCGCCCAGCACCGTCACGACCGTGTTCAGGTCGTAGGGCATGCCGGGCGGCAGGGGAGGAGAGGCGCCGAACCCGGGAAGGTCGACGGCGATGACGTCGCGTTCCCTGGCCAGGATGTCGATGACCGGCTCCCACGCTTGCCAGCGGTGGCCGATCCCGTGCATGAGGATCAGCGGCGGGCCGTCACCCCGTCGCTCGAAGACGATGTCCACACACCCGAGCGTATGACCTAAGTTACCGTCCAGTCACCGTGAGGACGATCACGTATGACCACCTCCCGGCGCCGGGAGGGTCAGGCTTCGAGTTCCGCGGCGACGCCCTCGAAGTCATCGGTGTCCAGGGTCAGCGCGCCCTCGCCGCGGAACACCTGCGTCTCTCCGGCCTGGCTGAGGTGCCGGCTGCAGCTGCGGTCGAGGTAGGTCTCCACGAGGCGGGCGTTGGTGAGCCGGCCGCGCCCGCGCAGCCGGGCGAGGTCGGCCCGTGCCACCTCCCAGGCGCCGTCGGTCAGCCGCAGGTGCCGTTCGGCGGCGAGCAGGGCGGCCAGCTCCACCCGCGCGCCCGGGTCGGACAGGTCCGGGAGGCGGATGGTGCGGAAGTCGGTGACCAGCTCGGGGCTGGCCTCGCTCAGCGCGCTCAGCCGGTCCGGCGCGCAGGTGGCCGCGACGGCGGTGTCGCTGACGCCCTCGACCCGCGCGCGGTACAGGGCCGTGGCGTACGCGGCGCCGCGCTCGTGGTCCAGGACGAGGGTGTCCAGGCCTTCGATCAGCAGGGTGTGGCCGGCGTGCTCGGCGAGGTGTTCGCGCAGCCGTCGCGGGTCGATCTCGGCGAGGTCCTCGGCGTCGAGTGTGTGGACCTCGCCGCTGTTCGTACCGCCCTCGGCCAGCGTACGGGCGATCATGCGGGTGAGGCGGCGCTGCCCGCAGGAGACGTCGCCGACCAGGAGCACGGACGGGGCGGAGGCGCTGGAGACCTCCTGCCCGCGCAGGCTTTGCGCCCACATTCCGCGGCGCCGCAGCTCGGTCAGCAGCCGCTCCACGTCGTCGGCTCCGGGCAGGAACGCGATGCCGTGCGCCTCCACCGCCCTGGACTCCTGCGGCGCGGCCGTGTCCCCGCCGGCGACCACCGTGGGCGGTGAGGTCGAGGGCCGAGCGGGCTCCGGTGACTCCGGCCAGGCGCTTGTGGCGGGCTCGGGGGAGGCATCGGCGTCCGAGCCGGGCCAGCCCCCCGTACTGGGCTCTGCCGGCCCGGCGGGCTCCGATTCCGGCCAGGCCGTCGTGGCCGCCGCCACGGTCGGGGCCGGGGATGCGGCGGCGTCGGCCTCGCGCTGCTCGGCCAAGTGGGCCCGCGCCGCCTCGATGATCTCCCAGGGTGTCATCGCGTCACCGGCCACCGGCTCGGGCGCCGCGACGATGGCCTTCATCAGCGCCGCCGGCACCGTGAAGCCGGGCCGCGGCGGCGCCATGCCGGCGAGCCGGCACCAGGCCAGGTCGGCGGAGTAGGACGCCGCCAGCAGGGTCCGCAGGATCTGCGGGTCGGCGCCGGCGACCGCGTCGGGCAGGGTCTCACCGACCGGCCACAGCCGCCGCAGGGGGTGGTCCGGCTGTGCGAGGGCATGCAGCGTACGGGCGCCTTCGGGATCCAGCCAGGCCAGGACGGTGGGGGCGGCCGCCGGTGTCTGGACCAGGTCCGCGGCGATCAGCGCGAGCGCGACGCGGCGTGCCTCAGCGGGGCCGCCGGCCGCCGAGGGCAACGCCGCCGCCGCGGCGGCCAGGTCGTAGCAGGCGAGGCGGAAGTGGTCGCCGGGCGCCGTCTCGCGCAGCAGCGTGATGCGCAGCTGCGGCGGGCAGCGCCGCAGCCACTCCTGATAGACGGCGGCGTCGCCGTAGCGCACGCCGCCGTGATCGCTGTGGATCATCTGAAGCGTCGCACCGCTCATCGCTGACAGCGCGTCGGCGCGAGGGAGGAACGCGGCGCCGCCGCGCAACGCCTCGGCCGTCTCCCAGATCGTCCGGACGACGTGAGTGGCACCCATCGGGTCGCCGGCCCGCAGGCGTTCGGTGTACGCGCCGACGATGAGCGACAGGTCGGGCTGCAGGAACCAGCGCGGGCCGCTGCCGGCGCCGCTCAGGTACCGGGCGAACAGCCCCAGGATGGGGTGACCGGCGTCCGCGACGGGCGCGCCCGCGCACCACAGCACCGAGAACAGGCAGACCGCCGCCGGACTCGGCGTGCCGGGCGCGAACTGGGGGTCGCGCATCGGGAACTGCGCCGGGTTGACGGCGGTGGCGGTCGCCAGCGTCTGCTGGAGCCGCGCGAGCAGCGCGGGCGGTGGCGGGGCGCCGTACAGCCCGTCGGCGGCCAGCGCCCCGGGCGTCAGGTCCGGGCCGGTCGGCACGAGCGAGGGGGGTACGGGCGGGCTGCCGACGCCGGGAGGCGCGGGCCGGACGGCCTGGCGCGCCGCGGGGTCGAACGGCGGCGGGCACAGGTGCCAGTTGCCTTCCAGGCCGCACCGGTACCAGCGGCCCCAGACCCCGAACAGCCACCACTCGCCGGCCCCGGCGAGCATCCGCGCGGTGGCGGCCTGGGCACGTTGCGCCGGAGCGGCGCTCAGCCACCACGGCGAGACGGTCATGGCACGGATGTCCGATTCGACCGTGCTGAACGGATCGGTGGGGGGAGCTCCCGGTGCCTGCCAATTCACCCTGGGCATCGTAGTGCGTCACGACAATCCGATTGTCGTAGGTAAGGACCATGATGTAGTCATGCTCCTGATACGCGATCGATGGGATAGGTGATGGACGCCGCACGGGTCAAGGCATGGGGACTGGGATTCGGGGTCTTCTCCTCGATCGCGTTCGGGACGTCCGGGGCGTTCGGCAAGGCGCTGATCGGTGCCGGGATGTCACCGCTGCAGGCGTCGTGGACGCGTGTCGCGGGCGCGACGCTGGTCCTCGTGCCGGTGGCGCTGGCGCTGCGCCACCGCGCCGCCGGTCTCGCCGTGCGCCGCCGCTGGCGGCTGCTCCTGCTGTACGGCGTGATGGGCGTGGCGGGGTGCCAGTCCTTGTACTTCGTCGCGGCCTCACGGCTGCCGGTCGGCGTCGCGATCCTGCTGGAGTTCACCGGCCCGGTGCTGGTGGTGGGCTGGACCCGTTTCGTGCTGCGCACGTCGTTGCCGCGATCGGCGGCGGTCGGGGTCGGCATCGCCCTCGCCGGGCTCGCGTGCGTGGTGGAGGTGTGGACCGGGCTGCGCCTCGATCTGCTCGGCGTGCTGGCCGGGTTGGGTGCCGCCGCTTGCCAGGCCGCCTTCTTCCTGGCCGCCGACCGGGCGAGCGGCCAGATCGACCCCCTCGTCATGACCGCGGTCGGCTTCGCGATCGCCACGGTGACCCTGGCGGTGGTCGCTCCCCCCTGGCATGTCCCCTGGCACGTCCTGACCGGCGATGTGGCGTTCGGCGACCACACCGCGCCCGGGTGGCTCCTGCTCACCCTGCTGGTGCTGATCAGCACCGTCACCGCGTACGTCATGAGCGTCGCGGCCGTGCACCGGCTGTCCGCGCCGATCGCGGGCGCCGTGGGGTACGTCGAGGCGGTCGCGGCCGCGCTGTTCGCGTGGCTGACGCTGGGCGAGCACCTGTCGCCGGTCCAGCTCGCCGGCGGGGTGATCGTGCTGGCCGGCGCGTTCGTCGCCCAGCGGTCCGTGGCCCCGCGCGATCCGATGGCGGGGCAGGTGCCGGTCATGGAGACCGCCGGCCTCACGCCTGGCGGCGGATGAACGTCCGGGTGCCGATGGTCACCGCGACCACCGCGAACCGCCGGCGTCCAGGGCCCGGGTGACCTCGATGAGGATGCGGTCGCCGTGCTCGACGGTGATGCGGAGCGTCTTCCCGGTGACCTGGACGTTCCGTACGGCGGGCAGGCCCTCCAGCGCGGCGCGGGCGCCGCCGGTGTCACCGTCGATCTCGACCGTCACGATGTCGCCGGAGAGGCGGCGCCTCAGCTCGTCGGGCGTGCCCTTGCCGATGATCCGGCCCTGGTCGAGTGCGCCAGGAGCGCCCGCCAGGCCTCAGACGATCGCCCGACCGAAAACTACCGACCGCCCAACGCGGGTAGATGCCCAGGTGGGGGACCGGGCGCTCATGCCCGGAAAGGGGGAGTCGGTGCGAGTCGTCGTCGATCTCACGCGCTGTCAGGGGTATGGCCAGTGCGTCTTCATGGCCCCCGAGGTCTTCTCGATGAGCGGCCGTGAGGCCCTCGCGTACGATCCGGATCCGCCGGACGCTCAGCGTGAGCACGTGCTGCGGGCCGCGGCGGCGTGCCCGGTCCAGGCTCTGCACGTCGACCGGGTGAGCGCGCCGGACCCCGACCGCGTGCCGGATCCGCCGTCGCCGGACGGTGACGGGTTCCGGCGCACCGGGCGCGTCGTCATCGTCGGCGCCTCCCTGGCGGGCATGCGGGCGGCGACGGTCCTTCGCCGGGAGGGGTTCGCCGGCCCGATCATCCTGGTCGGGGACGAGCGCGGTGAGCCCTACGACCGGCCGCCGCTGTCCAAGCAGGTGCTCACCGGCCAGGTTCGCGCACACAACACCGCGCTGCCGCGCCTGCCCGACCTGGACGCCGAATGGGTGCGAGGTACGGCCGCCACCGGCCTGGACCTCGGCCGCCGGTGCGTCCGCCTCGCCAACGGCCGCGACGTGGAGTTCGACCGCCTGCTGATCGCCACCGGGACCCGGGCCCGCCCCTGGCCGGACGCGGCCGAGGCGGCCCTGGACGGGGTGTTCACGCTGCGTACCGCCGAGGACGCCTTCCGGCTCCGGCGGCGGCTGGGGGAGGGCACCGGCCGCGTCCTGGTCATCGGCGCCGGCTTCACCGGCTCGGAGATCGCCTCGGTCTGCCGCGAGCTGGGCAGGCCGGTGACCGTGGCAGAGCGCGGACCGGCGCCGCTGGTCGGCGCGCTCGGCGGGGTGATCGGCGCCGTCGCGGCGGACCTGCAGCGCACCCATGGCGTGGACCTGCGCTGTGGCGTCAGCGTCACCGCCCTGGAGGGCGAGGCGGGCCGGCTGTGCCGCGCCCGGCTGTCCGACGGTGACACGCTGCCGGTGGAGGTGGCGGTCGCCGCGCTCGGCGCGGTCCGCAACGTCGAATGGCTGGAGGGCTCGGGCCTGGCGGCCGGTCCGTGGGGCGTCGCCTGCGACGCCGGCTGCCGGGTCTTCGACATCAACGGCCTGGTCACCGACGACGTCTTCGCCGCCGGCGACGTGGCGCGCCTGCCGCACCCGCTGTACGAGTACCAGTTCCTCACGCTGGAGCACTGGGGCAGCGCGGTCGCCCAGGCCGAGGTCGCGGCGCACAACATGGTCAGCGGCCAGGCCCGGCGCTGGCCCCATCTGGCCCTGCCGGTCTTCTGGTCCAGCCAGTTCGGCGTCGACATCAAGTCCGTCGGCGTGCCGACCTTCGCCGACGAGGTGATGATCACGCAGGGCACCGCGAAGGAGCACCGGTTCGTCGCGGTGTACGGCTACCGGGGGCGGATCACCGCCGCGGTCACCTTCGACCAGGGCATGTGGCTGGAGTTCTACCAGGGCCTGATCGAGCAGGCCGCGCCGTTCCCGCCACGGTTTCGCACGGTCGACCGGTCCGGCGCCGCGCATCCGGTCCCGGCCGAGGTGCCCGACCGGGTCCTCGCCAGCCATGGCGCGACCGTCGTCGTGACCGGCCACGACCCGGCCGAACGCCGCGCGTGGCTCGTGCACCGGTCCCGCTGACGCCCGAGCAAAGGAGGCATCGCATGACCGAGAACGGAGTGTTCGGGCGGATCCTCGCCCACGGCGGCCGTACCGACCCGTACCCGCTGTACGCCGAGCTCCGCACCACACCGGTGACACCGCTGGAGGACGGCAGCTACGTCGTCAGCACCTACCGGGAGATCGTCGCGCTGCTGCACGACCCGCGTGTCAGCTCCGACCGGCGCAACCTGCCCGAGACCTTCGCCGGCCGCGAGACGGGGGTGGCCGGGCGGTCACCGGCCTTCATCGCGCTGGACCCGCCGCATCACGACCGGCTGCGGCGGCTGACGATGCGGCATTTCGGGCCGCCCGGCACGCCGGGCCTGGTCGAGGGCATGCGGCCGGAGCTGACCGCGATCGTCACCGGCCTGATCGACGCCCTCGCGGACCGGACGCGGGCCGACATCGTCGAGACCGTCGCCTACCCGTTCCCGGTGACGGTGATCTGCCGGCTGCTGGGTGTGCCGTACGAGGACGAGCCGAGGTTCCACGCGTGGTCGACCGAGATCGTGGAGACGATCGGCCCCGGCGAGGACGACATGGCCGAGCGGCAGCGCCGGCGCGAACGGGCCGCCTCCGCGCTCTCGGAGTACCTGGGCGGTCTCGCCGACGCCCGCCGCCGCGCACCCGGTGACGACCTGATCTCCGGCCTGCTCACCCACGACGACGCCGAGGGCGGCATGTCGGTCGCCGAGGTGGTCAGCACGGCCACGCTGCTGCTGATCGCCGGCCATGAGACGACGGTCAACCTCATCGCCGGCGGCATGCTCACCCTGCTGCGCCACCCGGAGGTGCTGGAGCGGCTGCGCCGCGACCCCGGCCTGGTCATCGGCACGGTGGAGGAACTGCTCCGGTACGAGCCGCCGGTGCACTTCCCCGCGACGCGCGTGGCGCTCGACGACATCACCGTCGGCGACGTCACCATCCCCCGGGGCGCCCCGATCGTGCTGGCGCTCGCCGCGGGCAATCGCGACCCGGACCACGTACGTGCCCCGGAGCGGTTCGACCCCTGCCGGGAGGCCAACGAGCACCTGGGCTTCGGCGGCGGCGTGCACTACTGCTTCGGCGCTCCGCTGGCCCGGCTGGAGGCCCAGATCGCGCTGGGCGAACTGGCACGGCGGCTGCGCGGCCCGCGTCTGGTGGCCGACCCGCCGCCGTACCGGCCGAGCGCCGCGCTGCGCGGTCCCCGCCGGCTCCTGGTGGACTTCGACGGCGTCAACCCGGCGCGCTGAGTCCGCGTGGGCCACCGGGACCGCGATCGGTCGTTGACCGGTATTTCCGGTACGCGTCGCCTAGCAT
Source organism: Actinoallomurus sp. (assembly GCA_025964685.1). Taxonomy (GTDB): domain Bacteria; phylum Actinomycetota; class Actinomycetes; order Streptosporangiales; family Streptosporangiaceae; genus Actinoallomurus. The sequence goes on from JAOPYG010000255.1 coordinate 13,419, forward strand.
TGCCCGACGTGTCCGACTCCACTCCTCCTGGCTGGTACGAGGACCCCTACGGCGCCCCCGGGCTGATGCGCTGGTGGGACGGGCGGCAGTGGACGGAGGCGACCGAGGCCGCCCAGGTGCCGCCGCCGCTCTATGGGACGCCGCCGGAACCGCTCTACGGGCGGCAGCCGGAACCCCCCTCCGGAGGCAGGGCGCTGCCCTGGCTGCTCGGAGGCGGTGCCGGGCTGATCGTCGTGGTGGTGGCCGTCGTCGCGACGGTCGTGGTGCTCCGCGGTGACGGCGACCGGCGGGCACCCTCGACGACGCCGTCCCCGGTCAGATCCACGGCCACCACGGCGCCGCCGGCGAGCCGATCGCCGGTCGAGGGCACGATCACCGACGGCACCGCGCGCATCTCCTATGCCCGGCTCGGCTCACCGTGGGTGCCCGCGGACGCTGGCTGGCTGCGTCCCGGCCTGTTCAGCGGCGGCGAGGTGTCGGTCGTGCAGGCACCGTTCGAGAAGTACGCGAGCTTCAACGCGACCAGCCTGTCCGGCGTCCCACGGCCCGACGAGAGCGCCGGCTACACCGGCCCGCCGAACCTGTCGGTGATCGCGCAGCGGGTCACGGGCCGGATCCTGCACGAGCACTTCGACCTGGCCAAACGTCAGACGACCGTCTCCTCCGGGGCGCGCGCGGTGGACGGCCACCAGGCGTGGCTGGAGCGGTTCCGGCTCGACTTCACCGATGCCCGCGCGCGCGGCTGGAAGTTCACCGCCGACACCGTGGCGGTGCTGGTCGTCGACGTCGGCGACCGGCACCTGACGGAGATGTGGGTCTCGGTGCCCGACACCTTCGCGCACCAGGGCGACGTCGACCAGGTCCTCGACTCCGTCAAGGTCTCGCAGTAGTTCGGTCGGCCCGGGCACGCGGACAGACGAAGCCCGTGCCGGCGCCGCCTACGATCAGAGCATGACGACGGCCCAGGACAACGCGCCGGACGCTCCGCAGGCCGGCCTTCCCTGGGCGGGCCGGCCGCAGCGCGCCGACCTCATCTGCTGGTTCGGCATCGCGGCGAGCGGCCTGTACGCCCTGGCGCTCATCCCCGTACGGCCGCTGCTCATCGGCCACCACCCCGTGCTGCTGGAGCTTCTCACCGGCAGCATGACCTCGATCGTCACCGCCGGCGCGTTCGCGCGCGTCGGGCAGGTGCCCATCGCCCTCGCGGTCTTCGCCGCCGTCCCCGGCATGATCATGTTCGACCCGTTCTTCTGGTGGGCGGGCCGGCGCTGGGGCCGCGGCATGCTCATGATCTTCGCGGGTCGGGGCCGCCGCGGCGGCCGGCTCGTCGCACGGGCCGAGAGATACGGCCGCCGGCTCGGCTGGCTGGGCGTGGTGCTGGCCTACTACCTGCCGATCCCGGCGGCGCTGCTGTTCGTGGTCGCGGGCTGGACCGGCATGCGGCTGCTCACGTTCGTCCTCCTCGACATGGTCGGGGCGCTGCTGTGGATCAGCCTGCTGGCCGGGCTGGGGTACTACCTCGGCCAGGACGCCGTCGACGTCGCCAAGACCATCTCCCACTACGGCCTGTGGATCTCGATCGGCCTGATCGTCGCGGTCGTGGTCACCCAGCGCCTGCGCGGGCGCCGCCCGGCCGCCGATCCCACCTGATCAGCGCCGTCCCGGCGGGGGCGGCGGTGGCGGGGGCAGGGAGTCCAGGCCGGGCGCCTCCTCGGGCCAGACGAGGAGTACCGGACAGGGCGCGTGGTCGACGACGAAACGCGCCGCCGGGCCGAGGCTGCGCGGCCCGAGCCGTTCGCGCTCGCCGTCGCGGGCACAGATCAGCAGCTCGGCGTCTTCGGTGGCCCGTACGACCTCCTGCTCGATACGGCCGTGGCGCCGCACGGTCGTCGCCGGGTGGCCGAGGCGTTCGGCGGCCGCCCGCAAAAGGTCCTCCGCAGCGGTGTCCGACAGCTCCTCCAGCCGCTCGCCCGGGTCGCGGTGACGGCCACGGCCCAGGAGCCCGGCGAACGCGCCGTGGGCGGCACCCGCCACGTCGTCGCCGGTGACGTGCAGCAGGGAGAACTCCGCGCCGCGCGGGGCGAGAGTGCGCGCGGCGTCGACCGCGGCCCGCCATGTGCCCTCGGCCACCCAGATGATCACCGTCATGTCGTCATCCTCCGATCACCGCCAGCATCGCCCACAGTGCCACCGTCGCCGCGATCAGCGTGGCGGGGACGGTCGCCAGCCCGAGGCGGGTGAAGTCGCCCAGCGCCGGCTCCTCGTCGCGTTCGTGCAGCACGCGCCGCCACAGCAGGGTGGCCAGCGATCCGACGTAGGTCAGGTTGGGGCCGAGGTTGACCCCGATCAGCGTGGCGAGCACCGGACCGGCCCCGCCCGCTGAGACCAGCGGCACGAGTGCCAGCACCGCGGGCAGATTGTTGATCAGGTTGGCGAGGACGGCCGCGACCGCCGCAACCGCGAGCAGCGCGAGCAGGCCGGAGCCGTGCGGCAGCAGGCGGCCGACGGCCCGGCCCAGCCCGTTGTCCACCACGGCCTTGACCACGACGCCGAGCGCCAGCACGAAAACGCAGAACAGCGGGCTGGCCGCCCCGGCGATGCCGCGCACGGTCGTACGCCGCCGCGCCAGCGCCCGCACCGACAGCACCAGCGCGCCGGCCAGTGCCGCCCACGCGGGGTTCTGCCCGGCCAGCGAGACCAGCGCGAACCCGGCGAGGGTGCAGCCCAGCACCACCAGGGTGAACACCGGGATCCGCGGCCGCCGTGCCGCCTCGGCCGGTGTGGCCCAGGCCGCCAGGTCGGCGCGGAAGAAACGACGGAAGATCACGTACTCGATCCCGATGGCGACCAGCCACGGCAGCGCCATCAAGGCGGCGAACCGGCCGAAGGACAGCCCGCTCGCCCGGAACGCCAGCAGGTTGGTCAGGTTCGAGACCGGCAGCAGCAGCGACGCCGAGTTGGCCAGATGCGTACAGGCGTACACGTGCGGCCGCGGGCGTGCCCCCGCCCGCGCGGCCGTCGCGAACACCACCGGCGTGAGCAGCAAGACCGTGGCATCCAGGCTGAGGACCGCGGTGACCAGCGCGGCCACCACGAAGACGCCGGTCAGCAGCCGCTCCGGACGGCCCCGGCAGGTCCGCGACATCAGATCGCCCGCGGCGGTGAACAGGCCCTCGTCGTCGCACAGTTGCGCCAGCACCAGCACGGCGGCCAGGAACCCCACGACCGGCAGCAGCTCCCGTACCTGCGCCCACGCCTCGGACAGCGACACCGCGCCGACGGCGACGACCAGCCCGGCCGCCGGTACTGCGGCCACCGCCTCCGGCAGCCGCCACGGGCGCGCGACGGCGAACGCCAGCACCGCCAGCAGCGCGGCGACCGAGACGGACTCGGCGAGGATCGTGCTCAGTGCGGGCCTCCCAGCGGTACCGTGACCGGCCGGCCGCGGCGCTACGACGCCTGAATTATCGCCGAGCGGCCACCGGGACGCCGGACGCGGGGGTGCGCGCGTGGACCGGATAGCGTGCGGCCGTGACGGGATTCCTGGAGGAGACGTTCGGGCTGGCGGGCCGGGTCGCGGTCGTGACCGGTGGCAGTTCCGGGATCGGGCGCGGCATCGCCACCGCGCTCGCGCGGGCGGGCGCGAACCTCGTCCTCATCGCCCGCGGTGAGCCCGCGCTGCGCGAGACGGTGGCCGTGCTGGAGGCGGGCGGCGGCAAGGCCGCGTACGTCCCCGCCGACCTGGGCGACCGGGCCGAGGTGCGGCGCGCGGCCGAGGCGGCGGCACGGGCGTTCGGCGAGCCGGACATCCTGGTGAACTGCGCCGGCATCAACCTGCGGCCGTCCATGGATGAGGTGGACGAGCAGGTCTGGGACCGGTCGATGGCCGTCAACCTGGACGCGCCGTTCCTGCTCGGCCAGCGGTTCGGCCCGGGCATGGCCGAGCGCGGCCACGGGCGCATCGTCAACGTCGCCTCCCAGCAGTCCTTCCGCGCGTTCGGCAACAGCGGCGCCTACGGCGCCTCCAAGGGGGGCCTGGTCGCGCTGACCCGCTCGCAGGCCGAGGCGTGGTCGCCGCGCGGCGTGTGCTGCAACGCGCTGGTGCCGGGGTTCGTGGTGACGCCGCTGGTCACCCACATCCCGCCGGAGCGGCACGCCGCCATGGCCGCGCGCACGCTGATCGGCCGCAACGGCGAGCCCGGCGACTTCGCGGGCGCGGCGGTGTTCCTGGCGAGCCGGGCGTCGGCGTACGTCACCGGCCAGTCGATCTTCATCGACGGCGGTTTCTCCGCGCACTGACCCCGGATTGCCGCACTCATATGGTTGCTGGCCGGTGATGCGTTGTCGGTGTGGGGGCCGTGAGTGCCCAGAGCCCGTTGCTGGCGCGGGATGCCCCCGGCCGCCGGGCCAGCTACTCCCGGTCATCCGAACTGGCCGGGCTGGTAGTCGCCGCCGGGCTGCCGGGTGATGACGCCCAGCCGGTTGGAGGCGTTGATGAGGGCGATGAGACACACAGGGCGGCGAGCTGCTCCTCGTCGTAGTGCTTGGCGGCATTCGCCCAGGCCTCGTCCGTGACACCACCGGCCGCATCGGCGATGCGGGTGCCCTGTTCGGTCAGCTCCAGGGCGGCGCGCTCGGCGTCGGTGAAGACCTTGGACTCCCGCCAGGCCGCGACCAGGTTGATGCGCACCGGGGTCTCCCCGGCGTGCGCGGCGTCCTTGGTGTGGATGTCGGTGCAGAAGCCG
>JAOPYG010000264.1 GCA_025964685.1 Actinoallomurus sp.
CTGGACCGCCAGCGCCGCCGGGCTCGCGACGAGCGCGGGGCCGCTCGCGACGTGCACGCCGACCGGGGTCGACTCGGCGGTGCGCTGACCTGCTTGGCCGGGTCGCCGGAGTAGCCGCCGAGCGTGACCTTGTTGGCCAGGTCGCCGAGGATGACCACGTTGTTCAGCTTCGAGCCGTCGGCCGGCAGCAGCTTCCCGTCGTTCTTGAGCAGGACGAGCGAGTTGTCGGCGACCTTCTCGGCCAGGGCCTGGTGTTCGGGGCTCTGAATGACGTCCTTGCTGATCTTGGTGTACTCGACCTGGTCCGGCGGGTCGAACTCCCCGGTCCGCATGCGGATGGTGAACAGCCGGACCAACGCGGTGTCCAGCACGCCCTCGCTCATGGCACCGGTCGCGATGGCGTCCCTGATGTTCTGCGCCGTGGCCTCGGCGCCGGTGCAGTTGGCGTCTGTGCCGGCACGCAGCGCGTACGCCTGGCCGCCCGCCTGGCCGGACAGCGTCGCGCCCGTAGTGGTGTTGGTCCAGGTCGGGTTGGACCTGTGATCGGTGGTCCAGCCGGGCGGCGCCCAGTCGTGGCCGCCTGGCGGGAGCTGCCACGTGGTGCCGACCGCGCCGCAGTCGGAGGTGATGTAACCGCCGAAGCCGTACGTCCGCTGGGCGAGCTGGTTCACGGTGTAGGTGTCGGCCACGGCCGGGGTGCCGTTGATGGCGTTGTAGGAGGTCATCAGGCCGGACACGTGGTCGTGCTCGATCAGGTCGCGGAACTGGGCGGTGTAGTACTCCCGCAGCGTCCGGTCGTCGGTGTCGGAGCTGATCCCGGTCCGGTCGTTGTCGGTGTTGTTCAGCGCGTAGTGCTTGGCGGTGGAGGCGACCTTCAGGTACGGGGTCGTGGCCTTTCCATCCTTCGTCTGGCCCTGGTAGCCGTTGACGAACGCGCCCGCCATCTGCGCGACGAAGTACGGGTCCTCGCCGAACGCCTCGTCCGTACGGCCCCAGCGCGGGTCGCGGTCCAGGTTGACGGTCGGCGCCCAGTACGTCAGTGAGCCGTAGTCGTCCTTGGACGGGCCGATGTTGTTCGCGCCGACGCCCCACAGGGACTTGTCGAGAAAGCCGCGCGCCTCATCGGAGATCGCGGTCGTCTCGTCGTACATGAGATTCCGGTCCCACGACATGGACGAGGCGAAGTTGGTCGGGAAGCTCGTGGCCGGTACTCCACCCGAGGTCGAGCCGTGGTTGGTGTTGGCGCCGAGCGTGTTGACGCCGTGCTGGCCTTCGCTCCAGTAGGTGTACTGCTGGAGGCCCAGGCGCGGAATGGCCGGCGCGCTGTTGGTCTTGAGCTGTGCGACCTTCTCGTCGAGCGTCATCCGCGAGACCAGGTCCGCGGCGCGCTCCTCGAAGGAGTAGTGGGTGTCGAGGTAGATCGGCGTGGTGTCCGCGGGCTTGGCGTGCGCGGACGCCGCCGGCGCCGTGACGCCGGCCAGTCCGACCGTGCAGGCGAGTGAGCACGCGGCGGCGAGGAGGCGGCGCCACCGCGTGGACGTGCGTCGTTCCATGAGTTGACTCCGTGATCACAGCTCTGGCCGGTGTCTTTGGGGTGCGCAAACATCGGACAGATGCAGGCGGGGTTGGGGCGAATTTGCGCGATTCAGACCATGGTTACGACGAAATAACACGCAAGTCAACGGCTTGTTAGGGGTAGTGGTCGGATGTCTCGGTCGGCTCTTGGCCCCCGGCACGCGTATCCGTCGACCAGGACCTGGTCGGCACGGGTCGTGACGGCCGCACGGGCCCGGAGGCGGGAAGACAACGTTGTCACCAACGGAGAGCAAGGTCCGCCCAAGATCAAGGGCCATGTCGTGACCCTTGCCGGGGGTGCGACACGGGCGGCCAGGGAGGAGGGACCCGATGAGGCCCCTGCCGCGACAGGGATAAAAGAGGCAAAGGTGGCATTTCTAGCAAGGCGGAGATTTTGCTTATCGCGCTCCCCCGGCAGTACTATCGAAGGTACGCACAAATGTCCTTTTCGGCCTGTCCTTAAATGATCAGAGGCGATCAGTGGGAGTACGGGATGCATTGCACCGAGTGGCGAATGAGCGACGGTCACTGAACCTCCGCGCACCCGCCATGGTGGCGTCCCTTCCCGACGCGGTGCGCTCCCTGGTGGCGGACCGCGCCGAACTCCACCGGCTCGCGAGGGCCCAGGGGGCCTTGCGGCACGTCGCCATGCTCGTCGCCCGCGGGATCTCACCTCCTGAGGCCTTCCGGGCGATCGCCGCCGAGCTGGGCACCCTCGTCAGAGCGGACTGCACGGCCATCAACCGCTACGAAGCCGACCAGTCGGCGACCGTGGTCGCTCACTGGTCCGACCCTGGGTCCCCCGACGTCATCACCCGGCTCAGCGGGCGTTGGCCGATCGGCAGCGACACCGCGGCCGCGGCCGTACGGCGGACCGGAGCGCCGAAACGACGCAGTAGCGAGCACATCAGCGGCGAGATCGGCCAGTGGGCCAGGTCGTACGGGATCGGCCACATCGTCTCCTGCCCCGTCTGGGTGGAAGCCCGCCTCTGGGGAGAAGTAGCGGTGATGTTCCGCGGTGACTCCCCTCCGCCGCACCGGACCGAGGAACGTCTCAACGACTTCGTCGAGCTGGTCGCCTGCACGATCGCGCAGGCCAAGAGCCGAGCCGATCTGATCGACTCGCGCACACGGGTCATCGCCGCCTCCGACGCGACCCGCCGCCGCATCGAACGCGATCTGCACGACGGCGTACAGCAGCACCTGACCTCGATCAATTACGACGTTCGCGCGGCGGTGTCGGCCGTCCCGCCCGATCAGGCCGAACTCAAGCGGCAACTGTCGAGCACCGCCGAGGACCTGTCCGTGGTCCTTTCCGAACTCCAGGAGATCGCCCGAGGCCTGCATCCCGCCGTGCTCAGCAAGTCCGGACTGGACGCCGCACTGAAAATGCTCGCCCGCCGTTCCCCGGTCCCCGTCGATCTGCAGGCGAGCCTGTCCGGTCCCCTCCCCGAGCAGGTCGAGGTGACCATTTACTACATCGTGTGCGAAGCACTGACCAATGTGCTCAAGCACGCGCACGCCTCCAAGGTGCATGTCGACCTCTCCCGGGCCGACGGCCAGATCCGTCTCTCCGTCAGCGACGATGGCCTCGGCGGAGCGGCCGTCGGGCACGGGTCGGGCCTGATGGGCCTCAATGACCGCGTCGACGCCCTCGAGGGCACGATGCGGCTGATGAGCCCCGCCGGAGAGGGCACCTCCCTGCAGATCACCATCCCCGTCAAAGCGCACGCCTGACCCGTCAGGGCCGGCCGTGGACGACGACGCCGGTCTCCTGCTCCGCGGGCGCCCCCGGCTGGGCGAACATCGTGCTGCCGAGGACGACGAGCCCGCAGGCCAGCAGCGGTGTGGCCAGGACGAACGGGCGGCGGATCCTCCTCGCCGGCGTCTCGACCCAGCGGAACGACGCGAATCCCAGCGCCAGGGTGACGACGATCTCGGTGGCCTGAAGAAGAGGACGGTCGAGCCGCGACCACCGATGGGTCGCGTAGACGTGGACGGGCCAGTGCCACAGGTACAGCGAATAGCTGAGCCGCCCGATCCACACCACCGGTCGCGCGCCCAGCACCCGTGCGAGCATCGAGCCGGGCACGGCCACCAGATGGACGATGACGATCGCCGCCGACACACCGGCGAGGAGCAGACCGCCCTCGTACAGCCATCCGGTCTGGATGCCGGCGGTCGCCCACAGCGCGGCCAGGACGGTGACGGCGAGGGCGAGCACCGGCCGTGCCACCCCGCGCCGCCGCGCCGGCAGCCACCGGTCCCAGGTGCCGTCCGGACCTGGGGCGGAGCGGGTGAGGACCAGCGCGCACAGCACGCCCAGCAGAAGCGCCCCGCACCTGGTGTCGGTGCCGAGGTAGACCCGGTCAGAGCCCTCGGACCGGAAGAGCAGCATGCCCGTGGCGTACGACGCCGCCGCGCCCACACCGGCCACCGCCGCCAGTACCCGGCGGGAGCGGGTGGTCACCAGCACGGCGATGAACAGGAGCGGCCAGACCAGGTAGAACTGTTCCTCCACCGCGAGCGACCACAGGTGGATCAGCGGTGTTCCGTTGACGAGGGCTCCCCAGTAGCCCAGGTCCGCGAAGATCGCGTACCAGTTGGAGACATAGATCAGCGCCATGACGGTCTGGGCGTCGGTCGTGGACCGCAGCTCGGGCAACGCGCCGAGCCGGAGCCACACCTGGACGGCGACCAGCACCACCATGACGGCCGGAAGCAACCGCCGTGCCCGTCGTCCCCAGAACCGCGCCCAGTCGATGGACCCGGTCCGGTGCCACTCCATCAGCAGCAGGCGGGTGATGACATAGCCGGAGATGACGAAGAAAAGGTCGACGCCCAGGAACCCGCCGGGCACGCCGAGTCCGAAGTGAAAGGCGATCACGCCGGCCACCGCGACCGCGCGGAGGCCGTCGACCGCCCCGATCCGCCCGCTCCCGTCCGGCCCGAGCGTCCTGACCGGTTCGGCCACCAGGACGAGTCTGCCTCGACGGCTCATGCGCGGGTCAGCGTACGTACAGGTCGAGTATGGGTACGCCCGCCTTGTCGTAGTCGTTCTCACATCGGTACTCGCGCGCCTGGCGGCGGCCGACCAGGCTCTGCCCGGCGCCCTGGCAGGCACCGAGGGACCGGTAGACCTTGACGAAGCGCCAGTCCGCGGCGCTCGCCCGCGCCAGGGGGGCCGGCCCCGCCGCGAGCACACCGGCGATGAGCACGAGAGCACGAATGGTCATGGGAATTACCTGCCTTCATCGGTGGGAACGCCTGCCGAACGCACGGTTCAGGCGGCTTACCTACGTGGACGGGAAAGGTCGGCCTGAATGGAGTTGAGGATCCAGGTGCCGAGCCGGTCGTGGGCGGCACGCGACGGATGGCCTGTGTCGTCATAGACCTGGATGCCGGCGGTCTCACCGGGACAGACCTTCCGCGCGGTGCAGAGCTGGCCGTGCAGATCGAGCAGACCGGCGCGCGGGTTCCGCTGAACGGCGGCGCGGACCGCGGCGTTCATCGCATCGGAGTTCGCCCGTGACGCGTCGGTGTTGTCGATGACCGTCGGCAGGTAGACCTTGGCGCCGCCGGCGCTGAGCACGCCGACGGCCCGGTCCACCTGCGCGTCGAACCGTCGCCGGAAGACCGGATCGGTGATGGACCGCACACCGTCGTGGCCGGGCAGTTGCTGGGAGTCCTGGCCGTCCCAGTAGCCCACCTCGAGCAGAGCCGCCGTCGGCCGGTACCGGGTCACCAGGTCCCGCCAGCGCTCCGGCCAGCGGTTGCACTGTGCCGGTGCCGCGATCATCCTGCCCTGCCTGCGGATACGGGCAGGCTGCATCAGGCCGCAGCCGGGCTCGCCCGCGTTCACCACGACGTTGCGGCGGTCGCGGTCGGCGTCGGCCGCGCCGACGCCGAGGTTGCGGGCCCAGGAGTCGCCGACCACGAGGAGCCGCAGGCCACGGACGGACGGCGCGAGCGACGTGTCGCCCAGCGGGACCCCCGCCGCGGCCGGTCCCGGCGCGCGGTCCTCGGCGTCGCGTGCGGCACATCCTCCCACCGCCAGGACGGCGGCCAGCAGGCCGGCGCTCATCGCGGCGTGGCAGGAAGAATGGTTCACGCGCATTACCCCCCGAGCGCTGATATCCGCGAACCCAACCTACGTCGGCGCAAATACTCGCGGGCAAATAATGCCAATGCCATAGGTCAATAGGTTTTCAAAGAATCGCGCCGCACGGGCGTCCGCCTCTAAGGCGAATTCCAGGCGACTAAAGTGCCCCGCTGTGAGCAGAAAATCCGAACCGGAAACAGTCCGAAAGCACCTGCCAAAAACCGCGAAATCGGTGGTCGGCCGGATTACGCACCCGCCGTTGCTGCTGTCGTTGGCACTGGCGGTCGGCGCGTACGGTTCGCCGGCCGAGGCACGGACGGACCCCCCTCCGCCGCACCACATGAACCTGCCGAAGCCGACACCTCCGGGCGGCGACAACCTGCCCTTCGTCATGCGTGGCTCCTCCACGCGGCCCTCGGCGCCGACCGTGGCCGTGATCGGCGACTCGGTGGCGCGCGACTACGCCTACTACCTCGCCCAGCGTCTCGGACCGCGCGGTGTGCGTGTCATCGACGGGGCGTTGTCGGGCTGCCCGGTGGGAACTCTGCCGCTCTTCTCCTCGCTCCACGGCGTGACGAAGCGGCTGCGAGACGGGGCCTGTCCGACGATCGTGGTGAACAAGCAACAGGCCCTGCTCACCCGATTCGCCCCGAAACTCATCTTCTGGCAGTCGATCACTGAGATCTGGGACATCGATGCCGGCACGCTGAGAGTGCCGTCGGGTTCGCCCGAGTGGGGCAGAAAGGTGATGGCGGAGTGGGATGACACCCTCCGCCGGATCACCCGCGGCGGCGCCCAGGTGGTGGTGATCCTTCCGCTCTGGTACGAGCACGGCTCACCCCACCGGCTCGACGAACCCGGGCCCAGCGTCGAAAAGCTCCGCGACCTCTACACCCGGTGGGCGGCCGGTCGCGGGGTGGCCGTGGTCGACGTGGCTCCGCTCGTCTGCCCGTCCGGTCCACCCTGCGGACTGGTGAACGGGATCGACTTCCGGCCGGACGCGACGCACTACGACGATCCCGGCGGTGCCCAGGTCGCCGCCTACCTCGAGTCCCACGTTCCCGCCCTGGCGCGCCTCGCCCGCGGAGCCTGATCCGGTTTTCATGCTAAGCCGGTAGGGATAGTTGACTTCCTAGAAGACGGCGTGTTTTCATCCTGATATGCGCGCTCGGCCTGCTCTCATCCGCCGACGGCACGTGGACCTGGTCCGGGTCACGGCCGCCCGCTGTCGCGTCTGACGCCTCTCCCCGTCGTCTTTCCTCTTCCGCCCCGAGGGCGACCCCAGCCCGATAGGAGCGCGTTTCGCCATGCCCAGAAAATCCATTGTGGCCGGAATGGCCGGAGTCGCCGCGCTGGCGCTCTCCGCTGGAATGGCCGGTTGCGGTGCCTCCGCCGACAGCAGCGGGCCCGTACTCAAGATCGGCTATTTCCAGGGTGCCGTCGCCGGCCCCGAGGCGGTGGTCGCCGCCAACCCCGATCTCGCCTCGCACGTCAAGTCCACGATTCAGCTCCGCCCCATCGACAGCGGTGTGGCCGGAATGGCGCAACTACGCGCGGGCGCCTTCCCGGTGGTGTCCGGAGTGGGCAATCCGCCCTTCGTCGGCGCCTTCGCCTCCGGCACCGACGTCGAGGCGGTGTTCGTCGAGAGCATCGACGAGTCCGGGCTGGTCGTCGACGACGCGATCCGGTCGAACGCCGACCTCAAGAAGGTCGGGGTTCTGGTCGGTTCCACCCTCGACTTCCAGCTCCGCGGCTGGCTGAGCTCCCAGAAGCTGACCGACAGGGTGCAGGTCGCCAGCTTCGCGAGCGAGGCCGCCGAGGCCGCGGCGTGGAAGTCCGGGAAGATCGACTCGGTCTACATCAGCCAGGCGTACCTGCTGGACCTGAAGAAACACGGTGGCCGCGTCCTCACGACCGCGACGGACGTCGCGCGGCTGGGGTACGCCGCGGTCAACATGCTCGCGGTGGACAAGGCCTACGCCAAACGGAACCCCGCCGTCGTACAGCAGCTCGTCTGCCAGGTCGCCAAGGCCCAGACCCTGGTCAAGGGCCCACAGGCGGCGAAGTACGTCACGCCGGCGAGCCGGTTCCTCGGAGTGAAAGCGGCCGACGCGATCGCGGCCACCGGGGACTACCCGTACGTTCCGCAGGCCGAGGAGACCGGCTGGCTCCAGGGGCCGGACGGCACGGCCGCCTCGGGCAAGCTCGCCAAGAACTTCCAGCTCACCGGGCAGTTCCTGGTCACCCAGGGCCGGGCGAAGTCCGTCCCGCCCATCGACCTGATCGCCGCGCACATCGACCCGTCCTTCTGGGCCAAGGCACAGTCGGGCGGCTGCGCGTGAGCGCCACCGTCGAGGATCCGCCCGTCACCGACCGGCCCGCGGCCGTACGGCTCCGCGACGTCGGCAAGACGTTCCGCCGGCGACGGCGCGAGACCACGGCACTCGAAGGGGTGACGCTGGACATCGCGGCCGGGGAGTTCCTGTGCCTGGTCGGCCCGTCCGGATGCGGCAAGTCCACGCTGCTGAGCATCCTGGCCGGCTTCACCCCGGCCGACACCGGTGAGGTGCTCGTGGACGGCCGTCCGGTCGAGGGCCCGGGGCCGGAGCGCGGCGTGCTGTTCCAGACGCCCACGCTCTTCCCCTGGCTGACCACCCGGCAGAACGTCCTGTACGGTCCGCGCGCCCGCCACGCCCTCACTCCGGAGGTACGCGAGGAGGCCACGGCCCTGCTCGAGACGGTCGGGCTCGCCGACTTCGCCGACGCCTACCCGCACGAGCTGTCCGGCGGAATGCGGCACCGCGCGGCGTTCGCCCGCGTGCTGATCAACCATCCACAGGTGCTGCTCATGGACGAACCGTTCGGCGCGCTCGACGCGATCACCAGGGCGGGCATGCAGCGCTTCCTCCTCGAACTCTGGCAGCGGCAGCGCACCACCATCGTCTTCGTCACCCATGACGTGGAGGAGGCGACGCTGCTCGGTGACCGGGTCTCGGTGCTGTCCGGCCGGCCCGGCCGCACGAAGGCGGTCGTCGACATCGACCTGCCGCGGCCGCGCACCTACGAGGACACCGAGACGCTCGCGTTCGTCACCGCCAAACGCCGGATCCGGGAGGTGCTCGAACAGTGAGCGTCGAGACGGCCGTGGACCCGGCGGCCCCCACCGTACGCACCCGGGAGCGGCGGCAGCGGTCGTGGCGGCGTTCGCTCGTGGGAGCGGCCGCCCTCGCGTCGGCGCTGATCATCTGGGAGATCGCGGCGTACGCCGTCGGCGACCCGGTGACGATGCCGACGGTCCAGGAGACGGCACGCGAGCTGCTCCACTACCTGACCAAGCCGTATCCGCAGGTCCAGGGCAAGACCCTCGTCGATGACGCGCTGATCAGCACCGCCCGCATCCTCGCCGGCTTCGGGCTCGGCACGGCGGCGGGCCTGCTCCTGGGCGCGGCCATGGCGGGCATCCGCGTGGTCCGCGAGCTCGCCGACCCGATCATCGGCGTGATGCGGCCGCTCCCCCCGATCGCGTTCATCCCGCTGCTGGTCGTGTGGTTCGGCATCGGCGAGGCGTCGAAGGTCGCACTGATCTTTTTCGGGGTGCTGCCGGTCGTCACCATCGCGACGTTGGGCGCGCTCGACGCCGTGCCCGACGAACTGTCGCACGCCAGCCGCAGCCTCGGCGCGTCCCCCTTCCACACGATGCTCCACGTACGGCTCCGCGCGGCCGTGCCGGGCGTCATCACCGGCATGCGCATCGCGATGGGCGGGGCGTGGACCAGCATCATCGCGGCCGAAATGATCGCTGCGACCGGCGGGGTGGGCTTCCTCATCCTGCAGGCCGGCAACTACCTGCAGACCCCACTGATCTTCAGCGGAATCGCCGTCATCGCCGTCCTCGGCTTCGTCTTCGACGGGCTGCTGCGGCTCCTGCTACGCGCGGCCGACCCCACGGCACGCCGTTGAAGAGTTAGAGAAAGGAACGTCCATGACCAGTCTCGACATCCGCAGGATCGGCGGCCGGATCGGCGCCGAGGTCACCGGCGCCGACCTGACCGACCCCGGCGACTTCGCGGTCGTCAACTCCGCTCTGCTGGAGCACAAGGCAGTGATCTTCCGCGGCGCCGACCTCGACGACGCGGGTCAGATCGCCTTCGCGTCGCGCTTCGGCGCGCTCACCCAGGCGCACCCGACGGTGCCGTCCGTGGACGGGCAGCCCAACGTGCTGCCGGTGGACGGGGAGGAGGGCATCCGCTCCAACCAGTGGCACACCGATGTGACGTTCGTCCGCACGCCGCCGAAGGTCAGCACGCTGCGCGCCCTCGTCGTCCCCCCGTACGGCGGCAACACACTGATCGCGAACGCCGCGGCGGGCTACCGCGACCTGCCCGCCGAGCTGCGGGAGTTCGCGGACCGGCTGTGGGCCGTGCACACCAACGACTACGACTACGTGCTGCCGCGGACGAACACCACGAAGGCCGCGGAGTACCGCGAGGTCTTCACCGCGACCCGCTACAAGACCGGCCACCCGGTGGTGCGGGTGCACCCGGAGTCGGGCGAGCGCGGCCTGTTCATCGGCGGTTTCGCCCAGCGCATCGTGGGGCTGAGCGGCACCGAGTCACGCGACATCCTGCGGATCCTCCAGGCGTACGTCACCCGCCCGGAGAACATCCTCCGGGTCGTGTGGAACCCGGGTGACCTCGTCGCGTTCGACAACCGCATCACCCAGCACTACGCACCCGACGACTACGGCGACCAGCCCCGCAGACTGCACCGCGTCACGGTGGCCGGGAACGCCCCGGCCGGTGTGGACGGCAAGGAGAGCTACGTCATCGAGGGCGATGAGGCCCGCCACTACACCCCGGCCGCCGCCTGAGGACCCGGGTCGCTGGGGCTCGGCGACCCGGTGTCCGCATACCGGCGGTGAAGCCTGGCGGGGCTTCACCGCCGGTGTGGGGGTTCACGCGGTCACGTCGAGAACGACGCGGAAGCGGGCCTCGCCGGCCATCATGCGCTCGTACGCCTTCGGGGCGTCGGCCAGCGGCACGACCTCGTTCATCGAGCGAACGCCCTGCTGGACGGTGAAGCCCAGGTTGTCCTCGTTCTCGATGGAAGTGCCGGTGAGGCTCCCCGCGATCGTGCGGGTGCCGAAGACGAGGTCGACGGTGCTCACCGAGATCGGGTCCCTGCCGATGCCGACCACGATCATCTGGCCGCGGGGCGCGAGGCCGGGGATCAACGGCGACATCGAGGCACCGCTCCCGGCCGTGGCGATGATCGCCTGCGCGCCGCCGAGATCCCGCAGCGCGGCGCCGGGGTCGTCGCTGGAGCTGTCGATGTAGTGGGCCGCTCCCAGCCGGGCGGCGAATTCGGCCTTCTCGGCGCCACGGGCGATGGCGACCACCCGGTATCCGAGCTTGGCGGCGTACTGCACAGCGAGGTGGCCCAGGCCACCGATGCCCTGTACCGCCACCAGGGCACCGGGATGAGCGTCGATCCGCGCCAGGGACTTGTAGACGGTGAGGCCGGCGCACAGCAGCGGTGACGCCTCGATCGGGCTCAGGCCATCGGGGATGCGGACGAGCCCGCTGGCCCTGGCGGTGACGACCTCGGCGTACCCCCCGTCGATCGTGGAGCCCATGGCCGGCTGGTCGGTGCAGTTGACGAAGTCGCCTCGCCGGCAGAACTCGCACTGGCCGCAGTGGCCGCCGAGGTAACCGACGCCCACGCGCTCCCCCACCTGCCACGCGGTCACGCCGTCGCCGACCTCGGCGATGACGCCGACGATCTCGTGGCCGGGCACCACGGGCCGGGTCGGGTCGTCGCGAAGTCCTTCGATGGTGACGGCGTCGGAGTGGCAGACACCGCAGCTCTCCACATCGATGCGCACGTGACCGGCCGGGGGCCGGGCCGTCTCACGGGTGACGAACGCGAAGTCGCGGGTGCCGGTGACCTGATAGGCCCGGTAGGTGGCCATGGTTTCTCCTCGGGAAGCTCGTGGTTTGCTTCAATATGACCGGTCGTCTTAAATGCGTCAAGCGGTCGGGGAGCTTGACGATGAACGTTCTCCCCGGGGAGTTGACACCCCTGAGACGACCGGCCATATTGATCCAGGAGGTGGCCCCTGTGCCCAGACAGAGCATGCGCGAGGAGATCGTCGAGGCGGCGCTCGATCAATTCCACGCGCACGGCTTCAACGCCGCAGGAGTGAAGGACATCACCGACACGGCGGGGGTGCCGAAGGGGTCGTTCTACAATCACTTCGCCAGCAAAGAGGCGCTGGCCATCGTCGCGCTGGAGCGCTACGGCGCGGGCCTGCGCATGCGGATGCTCACCGACAGCGATGTGGAGCCGCTCACCCGGCTGCGCGCCCACTTCGCGTTCCTCCGCGACGAGACGGTCGACAGCGGGCTCAAGCGCGGGTGCCTGTTCGGCAACTTCGGCACCGAGATCAGCGACCACAGCGACGCCATCCGGTCGAGCGTGCAAGACGGCCTGCGGCAGTGGACCACGCTCGTCGCGACCGTGCTCACCGAGGCGCAGCGGGACGAGACCGTACGGGCCGACCTCGAGCCGGAGCGCACGGCCCGCTTCATCATCAACGCCTGGGAGGGCACTCTCATCGAGGCACGCGCCAGCCGATCGACGGACGCCTTCGACTCCTTCTTCACCATGGTGTTCGGCACGCTGCTCACCTGAGTCACCGGGCGTCAGTCCTCCGACTCCGGTGAGTCGTCGAGGGCACGGGTGTCGCGGAGCTCCACGTACGGCTCATCGGTCCTGGGCTGGCCGGAGGCGATGGCGCGGCCGCGTTCGAGCTCGGCGTTGAGCTCGGCGCCGAGCAGGATCGCGATGTTGGAGATCCAGACCCAGACCAGGAAGATGATCAGCGCGGCCAGGCTGCCGTACGTCTTGTTGTAGGAGCTGAAGTTCGCGACGTAGAACGCGAACCCGGCGGAGGCGATCAGCCAGATGACGATGGCGAGGATCCCGCCGGGAGTCACCCACCGGAACTTCTGCTTGGCGTTGGGCGCCGCCCAGTACAGCAGGGCGAAGAGGAAGCTGGCGACGAACAGCATGATCGGCCATTTGACGATGCCGAAGACCGTGATGGCCGCCGATCCCGCGCCCACGAGCTCGCCCACGCGCTCGGCGATCGGCCCGGAGACCACCACCGCGATCGCGCAGGCCGACAGCAGGATCAAGGTCAGGATCGTGACCCCGATGCGGATCGGGAGGGTCTTGTAGATCGGGCGCCCCTCCTCGACGTCGTAGATCGCGTTCGAGGCCCGCATGAACGCCGCGACGTAGCCGGAGGCGGACCAGATCGCCGCGGCCAGGCTGATCACCGCGACGACGCCGGCACCGCCATGGCTGCGCTGCAGCTCCGCGATGCCGTTGATCAGCACCTGTTTGACCGCACCGGGCGCGAGCCGGCCGACGTTCGTGACCAGCGACCGGGACACCGACGTGCCGGCCAGGCCCACGACGGACACGACCACGAGCATGGCCGGGAAGATCGACAAGACGCTGTAGTAGGTGAGCGCGGCGGCCCAGTCGGTGACGTTGTCGCGCCGGAACTCCCCCACCGATCGTTTGACCGCGGCCCACCATGACGTGCCGGACAGGTCGGCCGGGCCTTGAGGTGCCTTCGCGTCCGTGGTGCCGCTGCGCTCACTCATCCGACGGTCCTCCGGGGGTGGCCGGGCATCATCCCGGCGGGGGAATGAGGAGATGGCCACCCGGTGACCGGCTCGTCCGGTCACCGGAGCGGTCAGCTGTCGGCCTCGTCGTCCTGGCTGTGGAGGAGATAGCCGCGGTTGAGCGCGGCCTTGACCGCGCCGGCGATCGCGCCCTGCAGGGTGGCGGCGATCAGCACCTCCGCCCACCCGCGCTCCAGGTCGCCCGCATCGGGGGCGTCCTCGTCGCGGGCGATGAGCTTCCAGGTCTGCTTGAAGATCACTCCGGCGATCAGGCCGCCGGCGATGCCGAGCGCCGCCGAGACCGGCCGGGACATGGTGTCGGGTCTCTTGCTCATGACCGCCTCCTCCGCCACAGCCACAGCCCGGCCGCCGCGCACACGCCGGCCGCGGCGTAGAGGGCGGCGGGCTGCTTGGCCGCGGCGTCCGTGGCCTGCCGCGTGGTGCGTACGGCGGTGCGGCGCGCGGGTTCGGGAATGCTCTGGCCGGCCTTGGTGAGCGACGCGGCGACCTGCTCGCGCACCTGCGGCACCTTCTCACGCGCCGTGGTGTTCAGCGTGGAGAGCTGGTCACGTACCTGGGAGGCCTTGTCGCGCACGCGGGCGGGCACATCGGCCTTGGCCGCCAGCGCCTGCACCGTCTTCGCCAGATCTTGACGGTCCTGCTCGATTCCGGCGACGAGCTCGTCCCGCTCGCCGGCCGCGCCCTGCCGCGGGGTGTCCTGGCTCATCATTGAAGCCCTTCGCTGAAGCGTTCGCGTCCGTTGGCGGCCCGTTACCCGTGGAGCGCGCCCCTAATCCGGCAGCCGCCGTTTGCCCGCGGTTCACCGGTCCGATCACCGATCGTGCCGGGTTACGGCGTCCCCGCAAAGGAGGCGCGGGCGTGTACCGGGTCGGACGCAGGGACGTAAACGGCTAACCCGGATGAACCCTCAGTCGTGTGTGTGCGGGGGGACGTGCCGCTGCGCGCGATGCCTCTCGGCGCCACCGTCGAAGTCGGTGTAGGTGTAGGGGTTCGGGACACGCTCTGTCACGGGGAGCTCCGGCGTGAGGCTGTCCTGCCAGGCCTCCTCGCCCATGGTGGAGCGCGCGTACTCCACGGTGCGGCCGACGGCCGCCTTCGCGCCGCCCAGGTCGACGCCGACCAGCCGGTGCTCGTGCTTGACCAGCCGGCCGTTGACCAGCACGGTGTGCACGTCGCCGCGGCCGGCCTGGTAGACCACGCTGCCGTACGGGTGGAGCAGCGGATACATCGCCGGCGCGTCATTGTTCTTGATGAGGACGAGGTCGGCCCTCTTGCCCGCGGTGACGCTGCCGATCACGGAGTCGAGGCCGAGCGCGCGAGCGCCACCGATCGTGGCCCAGCGGACGACGTCCTCGGCGCGCAGTCGGTTGTGCACGACGGTCTCACCCCGGGCGTGGGCCTCCAGGTGCTCGCGCGACCGGTCGGCGGACAGGGTCGCCCGCATCGCGGAGAACAGGTCCGCGCTCCACCAGACACTCGTGTCCATGGACAGCGACACCGGGATGCCGTGCTTGCGCAGCTCCCAGGTGGGCGGGTAACCCTGCCCGGCGCTCTGCTCGCTCTCGGTCGACACCGACGCCGACCCGCCGGTCGCCGCGATGCGCTGGTAGGAATCCTCGCTGAGGGTGGCGGCGTGAACGTAGGTGACGCCGGGCGTCATGAAGCCGTGCTCCCACATCAGCCGGACGCTGTCGTCGTTGGTGGCACCCCACACACCGGCGTGAGTGGTCACCCGCAACCCCAGGTCGCGTGCGGCCTCGAACGCCGCCTTCTCGGGGAACTCCGGATCGCCGGTGACGTCGAACGCGAGCTGCAGCCCGAGCATGTCATCCGGCGTCCCGAAGCTCTCGACGAAGTCGCGGAACTCCGGGCTGTTGGTCCACTCCCACGGGGCGCCGAGCAGGTTGCCGTACGCGAGGACGAACCGGCCGGGCGCCGACCGCAGGGCGTCGACGGCGGCCTCGCCGTGCTCGACGGTCCGCAGCCCGTGGGACCAGTCGACGGTGGTCGTGACGCCGGCGTCGACCGACTCGATCGCGGACAGCGTGTTGCCGGCGTGGACGTCCTCGGGGCGGAAGATCTTGCCCCAGTTGAGGTAGTAGAAGACGAAGTACTGGGTCAGCGTCCAGTCCGCGCCGAGTCCGCGCAGCGCGGTCTGCCACATGTGCCGGTGGGTGTCGACCATGCCCGGCATCACGATGCCGCCGGACGCGTCGATCTCGGCGGTGCCGTCGGGCACCGCGAGGTCGCGCCCCACCTCGGCGATGGTCTCACCGATGACGAGGACGTCGCCGCCCTCGATGATGCCGGTGTCGTCCATGGTGAGAACGGTGGCGTCGCGGAACACGATCGGCCGGCCGTCGTCGACCTGGTCTGGCGTCATTTGGTCACCTCGCGACGGTTCACGTCGAGATATCGGGATAGGGGAGCATGACGTGTGCGAGCTTGGCGGCGTAGTCAAGTTGCATCCCCAGCGGTTCGCTGAAGTCGCGTTCGAACATCGCGATCCACAGGGTCAGCGTGAGGAAGGCGTGCGCGCCCATCTCGAACAGCGTCACGTGGTCGTGGGTCCTCAGCGCCTGCCGCTCGTCGTCGGTGAAGGCCAGCCAGGTCGTCCGCTCACCGCTCGGCAGGTTGAGGATCTCACCGGCCTTCTCCGCCTCCCACCAGGCGACGGTCCCCTCCGGGTCGTCGCGGTACCGCTCGACGAGGGCAGGGTCGCGGTCGATCGTGTAGAGGAATTTGTTGACGAGGTACTTGCTCATGCGTCCACCCCGTTCGGATACCAGGTGAAGTACGCCTCCATGGTGTGGAACAGGTCCAGGTTGTCGGCATAGTCGGCCTTGCGGGCGCCGGCGATGCCCATCATGAGCATGAAGTCCATGAAGCCGTGGGTGGCGTTGCCCGGCGCGTGCAGGCTGTCGAGCGTGACCTCGGCCAGGCACGCCTCGATGTCACCGCCGGCGATCCACTCGACCGCCTTCGCGTCGAACTCCGGGTCGGGGCCGTGCGGGCCGAACTGCCGTGGGCCGCCCAGTTCGAGCGACAGGTGGCCGGTGCCGATCACCGCGACGCGCAGGTCGCTCGGCCACGCGTCGATCAGCTCCCGTATCGCCCGGCCGAGCTGCACGAACCGCTCCGGGCGCGGCAGCGGCGGGGCGAAGATGTTGGTGTAGACCGGCACGATCGGCAGGTCGTTCTGCGGCCGCACAGTGAAGATCGGGCACGTGATCGAGTGGTCGACCCGCAGCTCGTTGCTGAACGCCAGGTCGAAGCCCCGGTCGATGCCCTCCCGCAGGATGTAGCCCGACAGCTCCTCGTGGCCCTTCAGCAGCAGCCTGGGCAGGCCGAACTCGCGCTCTTCGTTGTAGTAGTTCCCGTCGTAGAACGGGGCCTTGCCGACCAGGAACTGCGGCATGTTGTCGAGCCACAGCTGGTGGAAGTGGTCCGAGCCGACCATGACCAGCACGTCGGGGCGGGCCCGCGTCAGCGTCTCGCGGTAGGCCACGACCTTGCGCACCCACTCCGCGGCGAAGGGTGGCGCCTCGTCGGCGGGCAGCCGGCTGGTGCGGTAGTAGAACGGATGATGCGTCGTAGCCAGAATCGCGACGAGCTTCGCCATCGTGACGATCCTCCCTCACGGGCCGCCTAGCGGACGTTCGTCCGGCGAGCGGCGTTAGGGGAAAGATGTCGCGGGTTCGCCGAAGGTGTCAAGGGCCTCGGCGGACTGTTCCCGGGCGGTGGGCCGCTGTGCGACCATTCTCGGGATGTCACGTCGAGCAGGGAGGTTCGCCATGGCCGGGCGCGGCACGGGTCCCGACTTCGTCGAGGCGCTCGCTCGAGGGCTCGACGTCCTGTCCTGCTTCGACGAGCGGCATCCGCGGATGACGTTGACCGAGGTCGCCGCCGCCGCCGGCCTGGCGCGCCCGACCGCGCGCCGGCTGCTGCTGACCCTGCGGGAGCTCGGTTACGTCCGCGCCGAGGACGGCGCCTTCGCACTGACCCCGCGGGTGCTGCGCCTGGGCATGGCGTACGTGGGCGCGCTCGGGCTGTGGGACATCGCACGGCCCCACATGGAGGACCTGGTGGCCCGCACCGGCGAGTCGTCCTCGATGTCACAGCTCGACGGCGGGGACATCGTCTATATGGCCCGCGCGTCGGTGCCCAAGATCATCACCTTGCGGGTGGAGATCGGCACGCGGTTCCCCGCGCCGCGCACCTCACAGGGAAAGGTGCTGCTGGCGGCGCTCGACGCCGACGCGCTCCGCCGCGCTCTCGCCGAGCCCAGCCGTGCCGGCCTGCCCACGTTCCTGCCGCTCGACCCGGTCGAGCTCGAAGAGGAGCTGCTCACCGTACGAGCGCGTGGCTGGGCCCTCGCGGACGAGGAGCTGGCCCCGGGCATCCGCTCGGTCGCGGTGCCGGTCCGCGACGGTGCCGGCGCGGTGCGCGCCGCGATGAACGTCACCGTGCACGCGGCCGAGACCAGCGTCGACGTCCTGGTCGGCGAGCACCTGCCGCGGCTGCTGCGCACGGCCGGCGAGGTCTCGGCGGAGTGGGCGCTCTGGCAGTCCCGGCCGCACGCCGAGGTCGCCGCGGACCGCACCGCGGGGTAGCCCCATCCACGGACCCCGTTGACAGATGCCGCGTCACGCGACCAGAGTGGCGGACAATTGTCCGTATCGCGGTTGAGGAGCCTCATGTCAGCACCAGGATCCGGCAACTCCGGTCCGCTGTCGGGCATCGTGGTGGCCGATTTCTCCCGCGTGCTGGCGGGCCCGTACTGCACGATGCTGCTCGCGGACCTCGGCGCCGACGTCATCAAGGTCGAGGGCCCGGCCGGCGACGACACCCGGCACTGGGTGCCGCCCGTACGCGACGGCGTGGGCACCTACTACCTTGCGGTCAACCGCAACAAGCGCTCCATCGTGCTCGACCTGGCGGACGCGTCAGGCGCCGAGGTGGCACACGCCCTGTCCGCGCGGGCCGACGTGTTCATCCACAACTTCAAGCCGGGCGGCCTGGCGAAGTTCGGCCTCGACTACGACGCGGTGGCCGCGCGCAACGCGGGTGTCATCTATTGCTCGATCAGCGGCTTCGGCTCGGCCGGGGGCGCGTCGCTGCCCGGCTACGACCTGCTCGTCCAGGGCATGTCGGGCCTCATGAGCCTCACTGGGGGCCCCGAAGGACCGCCGTACCGCTCCGGCATCTCCGTCTTCGACATCATGACCGGCCTGCAGTCCGCGGTGGGCATCCTCGCGGCGCTGCACCACCGCGACGTCACGGGCGAGGGCCAGCACATCGAGACGAACCTGCTGTCCACTGCTCTTTCCACGATGGTCAACCAGGTGTCGGCGTACATCGCCGGCGACGTGGTGCCGCACCGGATGGGCAACGCGCACCTGAGCCTGTTCCCGTACGAACCGCTCCCCACCGGCGATGGTGAGCTGATCGTGGTCGCCGGGAACGACGGGCAGTTCCGCCGGCTGTGCGCCGCGCTCGGCGTCGCCGAGCTGGCCGACGACGAGCGGTTCGCGACCGTCGGGCAGCGCAATGACAACCGCGAGGAACTCCGGCCGCTGCTGCTCGGACGGCTGGCCACCCGGTCGGCGCAGGAGTGGTTCGCCGTCCTCACCGACGCGGGTATCCCCTGCGGTCCGATCAACGACGTACGCGGCGGTGTGGAGCTCGCCGACGAGCTCGGCCTCGAACCGGTCGTGTCGGCCGGGGGCGTGCCGACGGTCCGCAACCCGGTCCGCATGTCGGCCACCCCCGCGCGCTACGACCTCGCCCCGCCCGCTCTGGACGCCCACGGCGACGAGGTACGAGCCTGGCTCGGCCTTCCCGCACGGGACGACGACCCGGAAGGACCCCTCGCGTGACCCAGCCCGTCCCGGAGTTCCCCACCTCGATCGGCACGTCGGACCCGACGACCATCACCCTGCTCGGCCAGGACCTCGCGCGTGACCTGATGGGCAAGGTGAGCTTCGGGGAGCTGGCGTACTGGCTGCTCACGCTGCATCGGCCCACGCCACAGCAGTCGCGGCTGTTCGAGGCGGTGCTGCTCGGCCTCGCCGACCACGGGTTCACCCCGACCGCCATCGCCGCGCGGCTGACGTACCTCAGCGCGCCCGACGCGATTCAGGGGGCACTCGCCGCCGGACTCCTCGGCGGCGGATCACGGTTCCTGGGCGTCACCGAGGACACCGGCCGCTTCCTCGCCGAGGTCCTCGCCGACGCGGGCGAGCCGCCGTCGGACGACGCCGGCTGGGACGCCCTGGCCGAACGCGCCGTCACCGCGCGGAAGGCCGCCGGCCGGCTGGTCCCCGGTTTGGGCCACCCGGTGCACAAGCAGGGCGATCCGCGCACGCCGGTCATCATCCGCATCGCACGCGATGAGGGCCTGTACGGTCCGCACCTCGCGCTGTTCGAGGCGGTCGGCCGCGTCCATCCGCGGATCCTCGGCAGGACCTTGCCCCTCAACGGCGCCGGGGTCAGCGGCGCGGCACTCGCCGACCTGGGCCTTCCGCTCGAGCTGCTCCGCGGGACGGTGCTCCTCGCCCGCTGCGCCGGCCTGCTGGGTCACCTCGCGGAGGAGATCCGGCGCCCCATGGCCGACTCGATCTACATGACCGTCGATCGCAACGCCGTCTACGTCAGCCCGGACGACCAGGACGCCTGACGCTTTCGCGGCAATTCCGCCTCCACGGGTGCCGGCGGGAGCCGGGCGGGGGATGATGGGGCGATGCCGGACGAGGTAGATCTCACGACTCGGCGGGTCCGGAACCCCTGGGGCCAGGGTGAGCGGCTGCGTACGGACATCCTGGACGCGGCCGTGGGCCTGCTGTCCGAACTCGGTGGCGAAGAGGCGCTGACGATCCGCGGCGTCGCGCGGGCGGTGGGCATCGCCCCCGCCAGCATCTACCAGCACTTCGCCGACAAGGCGGCGCTCGTCCGTGCTGTGGTGGAGTACGACTACGAGCGGCTCTCGGCCGTCATGCGCGAGGCCGATGAGAGCGTGGAGCCGGACGACGCGGTCGGCCGGGTACGCGCGCAGATCCACGCCTACTGCCGGTTCGCCATCGCCAACCCCGGCCACTACCGGCTGATGCTCGGCAACCGGCGCCTCACGGGCCAAGAGCCCGGCACGCGGCCCCGGGGGCCGCTGCTGCCCATCGTGGAGGCGGTCATCGCCGCCTTCGAGCGGTGCGAGCGGGCCGGCAAGCGGCTGCGGCTGCCCAGTGAACGCGCGGCCGTGATGGTCTTCGTGGGCACCCACGGGCGGGTCGCGCTCTACCACTCCGACCGGCAGGGCAACGGCGCCGACCGCATCCTGCCGTTCGTCGACGAGCTGATCTCACTGGTGTTTGACTAGCGGGTCAACCGCTACTGATCAGGCAAAACGTGACTTTTGCCTCATTCGCTCACTCTCCACACGCAAGGGCCGTTGGCCTATGCTAAGTAAATCGCCGAACAATCGTTCGGCAACGGTTCGTGTAGGAGGTCCCGATGCCGGACACCCGCGTGCCCGCCTACCCGATGAAGCGCGACTGCCCGTTCGACCCACCGCCTGAGCTGCGCCGGATCCAGGCCGAGTCCCCGATCACCCGGGTCCGGCTCTGGGACGGCAGCAGCCCGTGGCTGATCACCGACTATCCCGATCAGCGCGCCGTGCTCTCGGACCCCCGCTTCAGCGCCGACGTGAGGAGACCCGGGTATCCCCACGTCACCGCGGCTTCGCAGGCCCGGCGCAGACGGTCGCGGTCGTTCATCTCGATGGACGAGCCCGAGCACGGCACGTATCGCACGATGCTGACCGGGACCTTCATGATCAAGAAGGTGGAGGCTCTGCGCCCGAGGATCCAGCGGATCGTCGACCGCCGCATCGACGCGATGCTCGACGGTGGTCCCCCCGCCGACCTGGTCGCCGCCTTCGCGCTGCCGGTGCCCTCACTGGTCATCTGCGAACTGCTCGGCGTGCCGTACGCCGAGCACGCGTTCTTCCAGCGGTGCAGCCGGGTACTGGTCTCCAGCCGGTCGACGCCGGAGGAGGCGGTCGCCGCCGCGGACGAGCTGAAGGACTACCTGACGCGCCTGCTCGGCCTCAAGGCCGCCGACCCGGCGGACGACCTGCTCAGCCGCCTGGTCACCGAGCAGGCCGACACGATGTCCCGCTCCCAGATCGCCGACATGGCCATGCTGTTGCTGGTCGCCGGGCACGAGACGACCGCGAACATGATCGGGCTCGGCACACTGACCCTGCTCCAGCACCCGGACCAGCTCGCCGAACTGCGCGGGTCCGATGACCCCAAGCTGGTCGCCGGCGCGGTCGAGGAGCTGCTGCGCTACCTCAGCATCGTCCACAGCGGCCGCCGCCGGGTGGCCATCGAGGACGTCGAGATCGGAGGACGGCTGATCAGGGCCGGTGAGGGCGTCATCGTGGCGACCGACGCCGGCAACCGCGACGCGACGGCGTTCCCCGACCCGGACGTACTCGACATCCACCGCCGGGCTCGCCACCACGTCGCCTTCGGCTACGGCGTCCACCAGTGCCTCGGCCAGCCACTCGCGCGGGTCGAGCTGCAGGTGGTCTACGGCACCCTCTACCGCCGCGTCCCGACGCTACGGCAGGCCGTGCCCCTGGAAGAGATCCGGTTCAAGCACGACATGCTCGTGTACGGCGTGCACGAGCTGCCCGTCTCCTGGTGAGGAGGATTACATGAAGGTCACCATCGATCAGGACAGGTGTATCGGCTCGGGACAGTGCGTACTGCTGGCCCCGGAGGTGTTCGACCAGCGTGACGAGGACGGCATCGTCGTCCTCCTGCAGGAGGACCCACCGGCCGAGCTGGACGCCGACGTGGCCGAGGCAGCCCACGTCTGCCCCGGCCTCGCCATCAGCGTGGAGGGCTAGAGCCACGCTCCACAAAATCTGACGATCGCCGCATCCGGCCACGAACGCCGTAGCGGTGCTCCCAGGGCCGTTGGGAAGATCGCGCCATGAGAACCCCACGGCCGCAGGCGCCGATCGGTGGACGGGTCGAGTTCGCCGGGCTCCCCGTGGCGATCGTGGCCATCGGGCTGGTCGCGCTGCTGGGCGCGCTCTCGCCCCGGTACGGCTTTCACCGTGACGAGCTCTACTTCCTCCTCGCCGGCAGCCATCCCGCGTGGGGATACGTCGACCAGCCGCCGCTGACGCCGCTCCTCGCGAAGGGCGCCACCGCGCTGTTCGGTGACAGTCCCGCCGGGCTGAGGGTCCTCGCCACCTTGGCCTGTGGGGTGACCGTGCTCATGGTCGCCCTGATCGCACGGGAGCTGGACGGTGGCCGCCGGGCGCAGGTGCTCGCCGCGCTGTCCGCGGCGGTGTCGGGGTTCGTGCTGGCGGTCGGGCACATGGTCTCCACCGCCACGTTCGATCTGCTCGCGTGGCTGGTGATCGCCTGGTTGGCGCTGCGGCTGCTACGTACGGGCGACGGCCGCTGGTGGCTCGGCCTCGGCGCCGCGGTGGGTCTCGCGGCGGAGAACAAGTACCTGGTCGGGATGCTGGTCCTCGCTCTGCTCGCGGCGGTGTTCGTGGTGGGACCACGCGGCGTGCTGCGCGGCAGGTGGCTGGTCGCCGGAGTGGTCGTCGCGCTGGTCCTGGCGGCGCCCAACCTGTGGTGGCAGGCCACGCACGACTGGCCGCAGCTGACCGTGGCCGGCGGCATCAGCTCCGACGACGGCGCCGAGAACCGCGTGCTGTTCGTCCCCATGCAGATCGCGTTCCTGTCCCCGTTGCTGGTCCCGGTGTGGATCGCGGGGTTCCTGCGCCTGTGGCGCGATCCCGCGCTCCGGTGGGCGCGGGCGCTCGCGCCGGCGTACCTGTTCCTGTGCGTGTTCGTGCTGGCGTCCGGCGGCAAGCCGTACTACGCGCTACCGCTGCTCCTCGTGCTGACGGCCGCGGGCTGTGAGCCGCTGGCGCGGTGGATGCGGGGCCGCCGGCGGGCGGCCACCGTGATCGCCGCCGGGGTGGTCGCGGCCGTGAGTTCCGCGCTGATCGCGCTGCCCGTACTCCCGGCCGACTCGATTTCCGTGGTGAACGCCATCAACGCCGAGCAGGGCGAGCAGGTCGGGTGGCCGGAGCTGACCTCAGCCGCCGCGGCCCAGTGGTCGGCGATCCCGCCCGAGCAACGCTCGCATGCCGTGATCTTCACCGAGAACTACGGCGAGGCGGGAGCGATCGCGCGGTACGGGCCGCGGCACGGCCTGCCGAGGCCGTACTCCGGGCACATGAGCAATGCCGACTGGGGTCCGCCACCCGACGCGGCCAACGGGCCGGTCCTGGTGATCCGCCAGAGCGGGGACGGGACCATCGGGCGGTTCTTCACCGGCTGCCGCGAGGTCGGCCGCGTGAACACCGGGCGAGACGTCGACAATGAAGAGCAGGGTGCCCACCTCACGCTCTGTTCCGGTACGACCCGCCCGTGGTCGGCGCTGTGGCCGGACCTACGGCACTACTACTGAGGAGACGACGGGCTCGGGGTTCCCGGCAGGGAGCGGCGCGGGCAGGGCCTGGGCGAGCTCGGCGCGGAGCCGGTCGTCGAGGCGTACGGTCTGGTCGCGGAGTTCGTGCCAGGCTTCGGCGATGACGAGCCGGGTCAGCCCCGGCAGCAGGTCCAGCGACCGCCGGCACAACCAGCCCGTGCCCTTGGTGGCCAGCCAGTACGCCTGCGCCCAGGCGCTCGGGGCCGGATTGGACGGGCGTGGGTCCGGACGACTCCACAGCGGCACGCCGTTTTCGGCGAGGCGCGCCGCGAACAGGCCCGCGAGGAGCCGGTGCCCCCGTTCGCTCGGGTGGATGCGGTCGGCGCCCCACATCCCCGGGTCGTAGACGGCCGGGTGCGTGGCCAGGTCAAGATGGACGGTTCCGTGGACCGCCGCGAGGTGGTCGAAGACCGCATTGATCGCGTGGACCCGCCGTGCCAGCGGACGGCGGACGATCTCGGGGAGTCTCAACATCCGGCCGGGATCCGGCAGGTTCGCGGTGAGGACGACCGCCCCGGCGCGTCGCAGCGCCACGACCGTCTCCTCCAGCCGGGCGGCGACCGGCGCGAGCTCGAAGTCGCCGCGCAGCGTGTCGTTGACGCCGACCAGCACCGAGGCGTGAGACGGACGCTGTGCGAGCGCACGGGGCAGCTGGTCTGTGGCGACGTCCTCGATCAGGGCTCCGCAGCGGGCGAAGTTGCCCAGCTCCCGGCTGCCGGCCGGTGCCATCGCGTCGGCCAGCAGCGCCGCCCACCCGCGCCAGCCGCCCTCCGGAAGCGGATCACCGAGTCCGACCGTCACCGAGTCGCCGAGTGCGGCGAAGCGGACGGACGTCATCGCGGTGACCCGGCGGTCGCGTGTGCGTGCAGGAACCCGTCGACCGCCGTCTGCCAGTCGAAACGCGTCGCCTGATCGCGAGCGACCTGCCGGCGCCGTGACGTGTCGCGGGCGAGGAGCCGTTCGACCGCGTCGGCGTACGCGGCCGGGGCGTCGTCGACCGCGAGCCCGGCACCGCCGATCACTTCGGGCAGCGCGCTCTCCCCGCTCACCACCACCGGGGTGCCGCTGGCCAGCGCCTCCAGCGCGGCGAGCCCGAACGTCTCGACCGGTCCCGGCGCGATCGCGACATCGGCGGTGGCCAGCAGCCGGGCGAGCAGGACGCGGTCGGACAGGTGCCCGAGGAACCGTACGGGCAGGCCGTCGGCCTTCGCCTCCAGCGACCGGCGCCGGGGCCCGTCACCGATCACGACGAGCGTGGCCGGCACTCCCCTGCGGCGCAGTTCGGCGAGCGCGGCGATCGGCCGGTCCGGCCGCTTCTCCGGGGACAGCCGGCTGCAGTGCACCAGGAGCGGTCCGCCGTCACCGGCCAGCGCCGACCGCAGGCTCGCGTCGTAACGGTCGGGAGAGAACGTGGTCAGATCCACTCCGAGCGGCACGCGGACCAGGTTGGGCACGGCCAGCCGCCGGAATTCCGCCGCGGCCCACTGCGTCGTGCACATCACGACGTCGTACGCGTCGGCGCTGGCGCGATTCATCCGGTCGGCGAGCCGCTGCGAGGGCAGCCCCGGCGGACCCAGCAGCTGCAGCAGCCCGGCGAGTCCCTCATGGGAGACCATCATCGACCGGACGCCGTGCGCCGCCGCCCAGACCCCGGTCCACCGCAGGGTCGTACGGTCCGACACCTCCAGGCGGTCCGGCTCCAGGTCCTCCAGCAGCCGCCGCAGGGAACGCCGCGCGGTGATCACCCGATAGCCGCCGGTCCCCGGCACGAGCGGCCCGGGAACGGTGATGACCCGCCCCTGCTCGGTCTGCTCGTCGCGTGCCCTGAGCCCGGGCATGATGAGCACCGGATCGTGCCCGGCTCGTGCGTAGCCCGCGCCGAGCTCCCGCAGGGCCGTACGCAGGCCACCCGAATGCGGCGCGATGGCGTTGGCCAGCCGCACCACTCTGACGCCTCCCACGCCGACACGATCACCCGGCCGCCCGACCGGTACCGCAACCCTGCGTGACCGGCACACGAACCTTGATCGACGGTGCGAGGGTCAGGCCGCCCGGGCAGGGTGTGCGCGACCAGTGAGCACGCGGTCGGCCAAGGCGATGAACACGGAGCGGCTCGTCTGCGCGGCACGCGCCAGCGGACTTCACCGACGGCTGAACGCCGCTCCGTGGTCGCGGAGAGGCCTCCAAGCCGCCACGGTCACCAGGGTCATCGCGGCACCGGCGAGCCAGAACGGCGTCGTGATGCCGAACGCCCGGGCGAGGACACCGCCCAAGAGCAGCCCCAGGCTGGCGCCGCCCGCGTCGAACAACGCGTAGGCACCATTCACCCGGCCGAGGAGCCGGTCGGGCACGGCTCGCTGGCGCAGCGTCGTCACGATCACTCCCCACACCATCGTGTGGACGCCGAAGACGGTCAGGATCGTCGCCGCCACCCAGGGCTGCCGGGTGATTGCGAGCGTCAGGCGCGTGAGGACCTCGACGACGAGACCGGCACGCAGCATCCGGCCGGCACCGAACGACGTCTGGAGACGACCGGCGACGGCCGTACCGAGAACACCCCCGACCGCGAAGGTGGTGAGCAGGAAGCCGTAGCCGACGTCGGTGAGCCCGAGCCGCTCACGCGCGTAGAGGATGAAGGCCGCGAAGGCGCCGCAGAAGGCGACGTTCCCCACGCCCATCGAGAGGGCGAGGGTACGCAGCAGCCGATGGGACCACAGCCCGCGGACGCCTTCGGCGATGTCAGCGCGAAGGTCTCCGCGGGGACGGACCGGTTCCTTTGGCGCCGGCCGCATGGCGGCCACCAGCACGGCCGCCACCACGAAGGTGAGGGCGTCCACACCGAACGGCAGCGCCGCCGCGACGGCGAACAGCGACGCTCCCAGCGGCTTGGCGACGAACTGGTTCCCGATGGTGAAGGTCGCCATCAGCCGGGCGTTCGCCGCACCGAGTCTCTCGGGCGGCACGATCGCGGGAAGCCGCGCCACCGAGGCGGTGTCGGCGACGGTCTCGCAGAGGCCGAGCACGAAGAACACGACGTAGATGAGCGGGATGGTCGCCGTCCCGGCCGCGACGGCGAGACACAGCCCGCCGAGCGCGGTGCCACGGACCACGTTGACCGAGACGATCAGCCGCTGCCGGTCGGCACGGTCTACCCAAACGCCGCTGACCAGCGAGAACAGCAACCAGGGCAGTGACTGGACGAAGGCCGCGCCGGCGATGAGAGCCGGGTCGCGGGTGAGGGAGGCGACGAGCAGCGGACCGGCGACCATGGTGACGCCGTCGCCGACGTTCGAGACGGCCGCGGCCGTCCAGAGCTTGCCGAAGTCCGCGCCGAGGCGCGGGGATGTGCGGGCACGCAAAAGGGCTCCTCGGAGGTGAAGACGGTCATGGGTGGAGGACCGCCTCGACGCGAGGAGCCGGAAGGCCGTTTAGATCTCGGCCGGCTCCCGCGTCGTGGCGTGAACCGTGACCATGCCGAGGCGCATGTGAACCCCTTGTCTCGCGACCGACATCACCAACGACGCTAACCGCGCGCCGGCCGACGCGACAACGCTTTTTTCATCGAGCGTCTGAGCCGTCGTCCCTGTTGGTTTGACGGTCACTCTGTGCTTTCGCGGGCGGAACCCAGCCCTCGGGAGTTGGTCGTCTCCGCAAAGGATCCCGATAAGGCTGAGGGGTTTTCGTATGAGGGAGAACGACCGTCGGCAAAGGTCCGTTGGCGACATCGGGTGACACGGTCAGCCCGAACTCGTGCTCCAGCGCCACCAGCACCATCTCCCACGCCGCCCAATCACCGGAGTCCTCGTTCTCCTCCCGGAAGAACCCGACATCGGTCAAGGCCCGGTTGAGGCGGGAGGGGTCCGTACCCCCCGCCGGCGTAAAGGTCCAGTCGACGTACGTGGCCAGGAGTTCTCCGTCACCCGCATGCGCGGCCATGGCCGTGCCGTCCAGATACTTGAGGGCCGAGACCGCCTCGGTGCCCTGTGACAGCCGGGTGAGTATCTGCGGCTGAAACGTATCGCCATTACCGGAAGGCTCCACCAGGAAGATCCAGTCCCCCTCGCGGTGGACACGCACCGTCTGCACGTCGTAGCCGAAGCGCTCCAACGCTTCGCCAGCGGTGTAACGCGGGTACGGCGCTTGATCGGCGACGCCCAATCGGACCAGCACCTCGGCCTCCGAGAGGCCGCGCACGCAGGTGACGCAGTAATGGTCGTGTGGCACGCAGTCGAACAACACGGATCGCATCACACGTACTTTGCCAGTGGGGGCCGATGTTATTTGACCGCTGGTCGCAACGGGGCCTGCCGCAGCGGCGGCCAAGCGCAGTGGGTCCGGCCCCTGGCGGGCTTGTAGACGCGGGGTGTTGAGGACCGCGGAAGGGTTCTCAACACCCCGCTTCGGTGTGGGTGATCAGGCGAGGAAGGCGGTCAGGCCGTCGAGGAGGAAGTTGCTGCCCTGCTCCGCCTGGTCGCGGTCTTCGGCGGTGTCGAAGGTCTGGGAGAGGGTGAGCTTGGTGCTCTCGCCGTCGGTGGCCAGGTCGAGGCGCATGAGGACGGGTTCGTCGCGGCCGGGTGCGTTCATTCCCATGACGAGCCGCTGGTTCTCCACGACTTCGGTGTAGCTGCCGGTCAGGGGGATCCGGGTGCCGTCGGGAATGATCATGACCGAGCTCCAGGCGCCGCCGGGACGGACGTCCAAGGCGACCTCCTCGGCGCTGGCCCACTGGCTGTAGTCGCCGGCGACCGTCCAGGCCTGCCAGACCTTTTCGACCGGGGCCTCCAGGGTGCGGGTGATCGCGTAGTCGAAGCCGGTGTCGCTCATGACGATTCTCCTTGAGAAGCCCCGTTGGGGGAGTGGGTTACCTGAAATCAAGGTATAGTCACGGTTATTGATAGTCAAGGTTCGTGATTAAATTCGGGAGTCGAGATGACCGCGTCCGATGCTGAGGAGCCGGACTTGGGGATGCTGATCGGGAGCCTGGGCCGCTCGCTGCAGAAGGAGCTGTTCGCCAGGCTCGCCGAGCAGGGCCACCGGCAGGTGCGGCCGCGGCACGGCATCGTGCTGGCCTTCCTGCCGCCAGGCGGGGCGCGGGCGACCGAGCTCGCGCAACGGTCCGGCCAGCACAAGCAGATCATCGGGGCGATCGTGGACGAGCTGGTCGCGCTCGGCTACGTCCGCCGCGAACCCGACCCCAGCGACCGGCGGGCGAAACTCATCGCCCCCACCCAGGCCGGGCTGGATGAGATCAGCAAGGCCCGCGCCATCCTCGCCGGCATCGAGCATCGCCACCGCGACGAACTCGGAGACGACATCTACCAGGCGTTCAAGACCACACTCGGGCAGATCACGCGTACTCAGCGGTCCTGGCGGCAACAGCAGTGAGCCCGAGCGCCACCGAACGCGCTCTGAGCACCCTTGACACCCCGACCATCCCGCTGAGCCTCGCGCAGCCGTCGGACTCGCTCCGGCCGGGAGCTTTCACCCCGTGGTCGGCGCTATCTCGCCGCTCGGCGGCCGCTACCGCCAATGCCCGCGCGGTTACTACCGACGCCCCATTACCGAGGGCTACGCGCGCGCAATCCTGCGCGACGACCAGCGGGTCAGCGCTCGCCTCGACCGGCAGAAGACCCTGGCCAGGGAGGATCCGCCCGTCCTCGTCGCCCTGATCGACGAAAGCGTCCTACGGCGCAACGTCGGAGGCCCGGATGTCATGCGCGATCAGCTCGACCATCTGGAGAACGCGGCGCAACAGGAGAACGTCGTACTGCATGTCCTGAGAATGACGGCACCCATAGGTGCCCAGTACACCGGCCCATTCATTCTGGCCAGCTACAACGGAGAGACCGAGATCGGTTATATGGACGACGCGATCAGCGGCGGCGTGGTGGAGAACGCCGACGAGATCGCTCGACTCCGGCGCATGTTCGAGATCTTCCGGGGATACGCTCTGAACCAAGAGGAATCAGTCCGCCTCGTACGGGAAGTGGCACGATCATGGACCTGAAATGGCGCAAGTCGTCGCGGAGCGACGCCAACGGCGGAGCATGCGTGGAGGTCGCCGTCCTCGACCACGGCGAAGGCACACCCGGCCGGCGCTGACCAGGCGGACGACCGCGGCATCCGCTTGCCGATGGCGGACGCGGACGTTCTATGCCGAGGCGGCGACGCCGTTCGGTGCGGTGGTGGCGGGGGCGGTGGAGGTGGACTCCGCCACGAGGTCCAGCAGCGCCTGTGTGGCCGGGTTGGACGGGCCGCCGGCCGGTACCGCGACCGAGACCACCCACGCCGGGGCCGTGTCGCGTAGCGCCACCGCGCGGACCTTCTTGTTCTTCTTGTACGCCAGCGGCCGCGGCACCAGGGCCACGCCGAGGTCCTCGGCGACGAAGTCGAGCAGGCTGTGCACGTCGTTGACCTCCAGCGCGACCTGGCGTTCGAGGCCGGCGGCGCCGAACGCGCGGTCGGTGATCTGGCGGGCGCCCCAGTCGGTGTGGAAGTCCACGAAGGTCTCATCCTGCAGCTGCGTCCAGTCGACCGCCTCCTGCCGAGCGAGCGGGTGGTCCGGGTGGCAGACCACCATCATCGGCTCGCTCGTCAGCGGGGTCAGGCTGACGCCGGTGGGCGGGCGTCCGGACAGCGCGACGAACGCCAGGTCCAGCCCTCCCGTACGGACGTCCTCCACGAGGCCGGAAGAGCCGGCCTGACGGAGCCGGATCTCCACGCCGGGGTGGACCGCGCGGAAGCGCGCCAGGATCGTCGGCAGGTCGATCGCGGCGAGGCACTGTTCGGTACCGATGGAGACGCTGCCGCGCAGCAGGCCCTGCACCGCGGCGACGGCGCTGCGGGCGGCGGCGACGCTGGCGAGCGTACGCCGGGCCTCGGCGAGCAGGGCGCGTCCGGCCTCGGTGAGGGCGACCCGGCGCGTGCTGCGGACGAAGAGGGGGGCGCCGAGCTCACGCTCAAGCGCGCGGATGGAGGCGGACAGGCCCGACTGGGCGATGTGCATCCGCTCCGCCGCCCGGGTGAAGTGCTCTTCCTCGGCGACGGCGATGAAGTATTCGAGATGACGCAGTTCCACGACTCATCACTCTAGCTTCTTGGTTCCATCGGTTTTTTCTCTTGGACATGGGGAAGCGGTGCGTACAGGCTGGAGAACGGCTGCCGATCACGGGCCGGCGGACGCGCGGGACCTTCGATGTCCCGCCGATGCAGTCTCCGGGCCCACGCCCCGGGTCCGTACGCCCGCCGGCGGCCGTTCAGGGCGATCATCGCCCTTACCGCACGTCATGTCGGAGGTCTTGTATATGCGTACTCGCCAGATCGGTCATGTTCAGGTCAGCGCCATCGGGCTGGGCGGCATGCCCATGTCGATCGAGGGGCGCCCCGAGGAGACTCGTTCCATCGCCACCGTCCACGCTGCCCTCGATGCCGGCGTGACACTGATCGACACCGCGGACGCCTACCATCTGAACGCCGCGGACATCGGGCACAACGAGTCGCTCATCGCCAAGGCGCTGGCGACGTACGGCGGAGACTCCTCCGACGTGCTCGTCGCCACCAAGGGCGGCCACCTGCGCCCCGGTGACGGCGCCTGGACGCTCGACGGCTCGCCCGCCCACCTCAAGCAGGCCTGCGACGCCTCGCTCAAGCGGCTCGGCGTCGAGGCGATCGGGCTCTACCAGTTCCACCGGCCCGACCCGTCCACGCCCTACGCCGACTCCATCGGAGCGATCCGCGACCTGCTGGACGACGGCAAGATCCGGATGGCCGGCGTCTCGAACGCCAGCCCGGCCCAGATCCGTGAGGCCAACGAGATCCTCGGCGGACGGCTCGTCTCGGTGCAGAACCAGTTCTCCCCGGGGTACCGCAGCAGTGAGGACGAGCTGCGTCTGTGCGACGTGCTCGGCATCGCCTTCCTGCCGTGGAGCCCGCTGGGCGGCATCCCCAGCGCCGGCGACCTGGGCGCCTCCCACTCGGCGTTCCGCCAGGTGGCGGAGGCACACGGAGTGAGCCCGCAGCAGGTCACACTGGCTTGGATGCTCGCCAAGTCGCCGGTGGTCATCCCGATCCCCGGATCGAGCCGGCCGGAGACGATCCGCGACTCGGCCAAGGCCGTCGACCTGGAGCTCACCGACGAGGAGTTCGCGCGGCTCGACGCCGCCTGACCATTACGTCCACGAAGGAGAACCATGGCACTTGCCACAAAACCGTTCGGCACGACCGGAATGGAGATCACCAGTGTCGGCTTCGGCGCCTGGGCGATCGGCGGCGGCGACTGGGCGTACGCCTGGGGGCCGCAGGAGGACGCGCAGTCGGTGGCGGCGATCCGGTACGCCGTCGAGCAGGGCGTCAACTGGATCGACACGGCCGCCGTCTACGGACTCGGACACTCCGAGGAGGTCGTCGCGCAGGCGCTCGAGGGGATACCCGAGGGCGACCGGCCGTACATCTTCACCAAGTGCGGTCTGGTCTGGGATCCGGATGACCGTACGGCGCCGGCGCGCCGGACCGGCACCGAGATCCGGCGTGAGGTGGATGACTCGCTACGGCGCCTCGGCGTCGAGCGCATCGATCTCTACCAGATGCACCGGCCGGCCGAGGACGGCACGCCGCTGGAGGAGTACTGGCAGACCCTGCTGGACCTGAAGGCGCAGGGCAAGATCCGCGCGGCGGGCCTGTCCAACCACGATGTGAGCCAGCTGGAGACCGCCGAGAAGCTCGGGCACGTCGACACGCTGCAGCCGCCGTTCTCGGCGATCCATCGTTCGGCCGCCGCCGAGATCGGCTGGTGCGCCGCGCACGACACCGGCGTGATCGTCTACTCGCCGATGCAGGCCGGGCTGCTGACCGGCGCCTTCTCTCGCGAGCGGGTCGAGGGCCTGCCCCAGGACGACTGGCGCAGGAAACACCCCGACTTCACGACGAACCTCGACGCCAACCTCGCGCTGGCGGACGCGCTCGTCCCCGTCGCCAAGCGGCACGGCGTACAGCCCGCCGCCGTGGCGGTCGCCTGGACCCTCGCGTGGGACGGGGTGACCGGTGCCATCGTCGGCGCCCGCCGCCCCGACCAGATCGACGGCTGGCTCGCCGCCGCCGACCTGGAGCTGACCGCCGCCGACCTGGACGAGATCGCCGGCGCGATCAGGGAGACCGGCGCGGGCGACGGTCCGGTGGCCCCGCGCGCATAGGCCCTCGGTGAGGGTGACTCGCCGCCGGGCGCGCCACCCTCACCCGGCCAGGTCGGGAAAGCGGACCACCCTCACCCGGCACGACGAACGGCGTTGCAGTTCGAAGGCCGGGCAGCG
This sequence comes from Actinoallomurus sp., assembly GCA_025964685.1. GTDB lineage: Bacteria > Actinomycetota > Actinomycetes > Streptosporangiales > Streptosporangiaceae > Actinoallomurus. The sequence goes on from JAOPYG010000264.1 coordinate 33,222, forward strand.
GTGCAGGCGGGCCGCCCAGCGTGTACGGATCCGCGAACCCACGTAGACCGCGCACGCCGAACGGTCGGCCGCGTACGAGCACAGCGCCTGGGCCGGATCGCCGTCCACGACGGCGTACTCCCACTCCACCCGCAGATCCGCGAGCACGAGCGTGCACTGCAGCCACGCCTCGAGTTCCAGCTCGTCCCGCCACTGCTCGGCGATCGGATACGTCTCCCACGCCATCAGCTCCAGCGGCCGCGGGGACCGGCGTACGTGCAGCGCGACGAGCCGGAGCCCGGCCGACACCGCCTCGCCGGCGGCGTTCTGCAACGCCGCCCGCCCCGAGTCGGTGCCGTCCACTCCGGCGAGCACCACGCCGCCGCCCCGCATCTCAGTGCGGCCCGGCAGGCTGCGTACCCGGCATCTCCCGCCCCTTTCCGGCGGGCCCGCAGCCGAGGGAGGCAGGCGACCCCAGTAGTTCCAGAGCATGGACCGATTACAGGAGTAGCCCGTGGCGGCCCCGCGGGTCAGCCACTTCGCCGGAGAGTGGCCAACGCGCCGCATCGCCCTGTCCGGCGTGGACATGTCGCTCCAGCGCGCCGGCCAGGTTCGAAACCAGGTGCTGACCTGCGCCGAGACCGGTCAGTACGGCCGTACCGTCACCGGAACCGGATCTCCGACAGGCCCAGGCGTGCGAGGCCTTCCGCGGTCTCGGCGGCCTCCCGTTCCCTGTCTCTGCCCGGATAGACCAGGTCGATCTTCTCCTCGACGTTGGCCTTGCGCGCGGCGACGGTGACCCAGGCGAAGGCGCCCTCGGGATGCTCGGTGATCAGTTCCGCCTCGTCGCCGATGCGAGGGACCTTGGTCTCGGACTCGCCGAGCGTGATCTGGGTCTCCCGGGTGAACTCCCGGTGGGCCTCTTCGGCGTCGCTGGTGGGGCCGATGGCGTGTTCGAGCTCGACCTCGATGCTCAGCCGGCCGATGTCGATGAGCGTCATCCCGTTGGGGGCGTGGTGGGTGGAGTTCCATTGGCACGTGTGCCGCTTGACGTACGCGCTGGAGTCGTCGTTGCGGCTGAACGTCTTGTCCACCTGGGCGCCCGGCAGCAGCCGGCGTGCTCGCGCGTCGAGCATGCGGCAGGCGTCGGGCAGCCGCTCGGCGTGCGGGCGCAGGGGCCAGACGTCGCTGGCCCAGGGCGGGTCGATCAGGACGAGGACGATCGCGGTGACGGTGAGCAGCGGACCGGTGAACAGCCGCGGGAGGCTCCACTGGGGGCGTGTCCCCGCGACGGCCCGGTGACGCACACGGGTGCGGAGCTCCTGCAGGTCACGGTCGAACGCCGGGTCGGCGCGGAACCAGAACCGCTTCGGGGCGGCGAGCTCCACCAGGCTGCCGTCCCGCAGGTACAGAACGGGCCACTCCATGAGGAGTCCACGGCGGATCTCGACCAGGCCGACGTGGGAGACCGGGACCACGACGCGGCCGATCGGCGGCCGCCGGGTGGTGATCTCGTCGGCCGTGAGCAGCGTACGGCCACGGAGCGCGGCCATCGGCCGGCCCACGAGGATCGCCGCGACGACGATGACGGGCACCAGCAGGCGGCCGCCGTGGCTCATCAGTCCCATGGCGGCGTACGGACCGCTGATCACCGCACCCGCGAGCAGGGAGATCCGGATGAACCGTCTGACGGGCGATGCGGGCCTGACGACCACCCGGTTCGTGGCTTCCGGCATCTGACTCTCCTGGACTGCGTGGAGCCGTCGCGAACCGCGTCCGCCCGTCGACATGGCCTTGACCTGGTCTTTCTCAGGTGTTCCGTACCCCGTCAGCGGCCGTGGGACCTGTGACGGCGACGCGGTGTTCCGTGCGGGACGCGGACGTTGTATGAAGAAGATCGACTGAGAGTTAGGGGAGATGTGATGCTGACCGTCGACATGGTGAGGGCCGGTGCCCGCCGGCATCGGGACCGCGCCGCGATCCGTTACGGAGACCGCTCGCTGACGTTCCGCCAGGTCGACGAGGCGGCCAACCGGATGGCCAACGTCCTGCTGGGCATCGGTGTCGAGCCCGGCGAGCGCATCGGCCTGCTGGTGGGCAACGGCCTGTGGACGGTGCCGCTGGACTTCGCCTGCCTCAAGGCCGGAGCGTGCCGCGTGCCGCTGAACGCCCGGCTCTCGTTGGACGAGCACGCGCGGATGCTCACCGACGCCGGGGTGCGCAGGCTGGTGCATGAGACCTCACTCGCCGGGCGTGCGGGCGAGCTCACCGAGCGGCTCGACGGGTTGCAGACGATCAGTCTCGGTGATGGTGGGGGCGGCCCGGACCTGCTGGAGCACATGCGTGTCGCGTCGGCGGCCGATCCCGGCCTGCCCGCACGGCCCGATGACGTCATCCTCGCCCTCTACACGTCCGGTACGACCGGCACGCTGAAGGCCGCGCAGCACACGCAGGCGAGTTACGCCGCGATCGTGGTCAACATCCTGACCAACCTGCTCGATCCGGCGCGCGACGACGTGATGCTGCACGCCGCGCCGCTGATCCACGCGAGTGGCACGTTCGTGCTCCCGTTCTGGCTGCGCGGCGGGCAGGCGGCCGTGCTCGACGGCTTCGACCCGCAGGCCTACCTGGCGGCGATCCCCCGCCACGGCGTGACGCACGCGAACCTCGTGCCGACCATGCTCCAGATGCTCATGGCGGCCGGTGGCGGAGCCGCCGAGACCGGGCGCCTGCGGTCGGTGATCTACGGTGCCTCGCCGATGCCGCGCCCGGTGATCGAGGAGGCCATGGCGGCCTGGGGACCGATCTTCAGCCAGTACTACGGTCAGACCGAGGCGCCGCTGTGCCTGTCCGTGCTGGCCCCCGAGGACCATGTCGGCGCCGACGCCCCGCTCGGCTCGTGCGGGCAGCCGTCGGTCGACGCGGAGATCAAGCTCATCGACGAGCACGGCGCCGACGTCGCGGCCGGGCGGCCGGGCGAGATCGCGGTGCGCGCGCCGTTCGCGATGGCCGGTTACCTGGGCGCGCCGGAGCTGAACGCCTCGACGTTCCTGGGCGACGGGTGGCTGCGCACCCGCGACGTCGCGCGCTTCGACGACCGCGGCTTCATGTACCTGGTCGACCGCACCTCGGACATGATCGTGAGCGGCGCGTACAACGTCTATCCGCGCGAGGTCGAAGACGCCTTGCACGCGCATCCGGCCGTGGCCGAGTGCGCGGTCGTCGGTGCGCCGGACGAACGCTGGGTCGAGGCGGTCGTGGCGTTCGTGGTCCCGCGCCCCGAGACCCAGGTGACGGAGGCCGAGCTCACCGAGCACGTACGCGCCCGGCTCGCGGGCTACAAGGTGCCCAAACGCGTGGAGTTCGTGGCGGGGATCCCCAAGAGCGGGGTCGGCAAGATCCTCCGCCGTGAGCTGCGTGATCCGCTCTGGGCGGGCGTGGAGCGGGCCCGATGATCCGCGTCGAGCGCTCCGGCGCGGTCACGACCGTGGTGATCGACCGCCCCGAGGTACGCAACGCCGTCGACCCCGAGCACGCCGCCGAACTGTACGCCGCGTTCACCGCCTTCGACGCCGACCCGGAGGCGCACGTCGCGGTCCTGTACGGCGAAGGCGGCACGTTCTGCGCCGGCGCGGACCTGAAGGCCGTCTCGGCCGGCCGGTTCGACGTGGCGGCGCCGGAGGACTCCGATCGCGGTCCCATGGGCCCGACCCGGCTGCGGCTGTCCAAGCCGGTGATCGCCGCCGTGGCCGGGCACGCCGTGGCGGGCGGCCTGGAGCTCGCCCTCTGGTGTGACCTGCGGGTCGCCGAGGAGGACGCGGTGTTCGGCGTCTTCTGCCGCCGGTGGGGGGTGCCGCTGATCGACGGCGGCACCGTACGCCTGCCGCGCCTGATCGGCCTGAGCCCGGCCATGGACATGATCCTCACCGGCCGCCCGGTCGGGGCCGAAGAGGCCGCACGGCTCGGGCTGGCCAACCGCGTCGTGCCGCACGGTCACGCGCGGGAGCGGGCCGAGAAGCTGGCCACCGAGATCGCGCGGTTCCCCCAGCTGTGCATGCGTCACGACCGGCTGTCCGCGCACGAGCAGGACGGCCTGTCACTGACGGACGCGATGGCGAACGAATGGCGCCACGGTGAGGTCGCGCTGGAGGCCGAGGCTCAGCGCGGGGCGACGAGATTCGCTGCGGGCAGCGGGCGGCACGGCGACTTCGAGGCCCCCTGACCGCCGCGCGGCCCGATCACAGCCGGCCGAACCATCGGCGTACGGCGTCGCGCCACCGGCCGAAGCCCGTCCGCGGCTCGCGCTCCGGCTGACGCGCCGAGAGCACGGCCGCCAGGCCGAACCCGGGGATGGTGTCCGCGGCGGACGGGGACGGCTTATGACGCCACGTGGCGACCGAGATGCCGCCCACGAGGGTCGCCGGCGGGAAGTTGACCGGCAGCGCGGTCAGCGCGCGGTGGAACGGGCCGGGCCGCCACTTCAGCATGCCGGCCGGGATGGCGAGCTCCATCTCCGGCAGCGCGTCGAGGACCTTCTCGATGGCGGTGGACGCGATGAGACGCGCCTGTCCCTGCGCGGGGCAGGTGTGCGGACCGGCGCTCCAGGCCAGGTGGGCGCGGTTGCCCTCCCGGTGCTCGTTCGCCAGCGCCGGGTCGGTGTTGGCGGCGGCCAGGCTGATCACCACCGGCTGGTCCTTCGGCAGCCGTACGCCGGCGAAGTCCACGTCCTGGGCCGGGTAGGTCACCGCGAAGTTGGCCAGCGGCGGTTCCGTCCACAGCACCTCGTCGATCGCGTCCTCGACCTGCAGGTTGCCGCCCGACAGGTCACCGGCGAACCGCTCGTCCGACAGCAGGAGCCGCAGGCCGTTCGCGATCAGGTTCTGGGTGGGCTCGGTGCCGGCGCCGAGGAGCGTAAGGATCTGGTGCATCATCTCCTCGTCCGTGAGCTTCACCGGGTGCGCGGCGAGCCAGGACGTGACGTCATGCCCGGGCTCCCTGCGCTTGAGGTGCACCAGCTCCAGCACGGCCTCCCGCATGATCTCGTTCGACTGCTTGGCGTTGACGGTGTCGAAGATGCCGCTCATGCCCAGGACGAGACGGTCACCGACGTCCGGCGGGCAGCCGAACAGCTCGTTGAAGGCCAGCAGCGGCAGCACCCTGGCGTAGTCGGCGACCAGGTCTGCCGCGCCTCTGCCCGCGAACCGGCCGATGAGGGTGTCGGCACCACGCTGGACGTAGCCGCGCAGGGCATACAGGTCCACCTGGGCCAGGCTGTCGGTGACCGCCAGGCGGAGGCGGCTGTGCGCGGTGCCGTCGGCGTGCCGGCAGTTCGGCCGGTACATCATCAGCGGCAGCACCGGGCAGTCCGCCGGCACCGTGGCCTGCCACCCCCGCGGATCCTTGCGGAACCTCGTCGGGTCACGCAGCACGCCGAGAGCGGCCTCGTAGCTCGTGACAAGAGTGGCGGGCACGCCCGGGGAGAGCTCGACCGGCGCGAGCGGCCCGTGCTCCCGCAGCTTCGCGTACGCGCCGGCCGGGTCGGCGGCGAACTCCGGCCCGTGCAGCGGGAAGCGTTTCGCGTGGGCTGGGCAGGCGGCCGGCGGTTCCAGCGTGGTGTCGGGCTGGTCGGCGGTCACGCTGGCTCCTGGTGCTTGCTGATCAGGTATTCGACGAGCGCGATCAACGCGCTGGCCGAGGAAGCAGGATCACGCGCGTCACAGGTGACGAGGGGCGTGGTCGGCAGCAGGTCGAGGGCCTCGCGCAGCTCCTCCTCCGGGAAGACCGGCGCGTCGTCGAACTGGTTGATCGCCACCGCGTACGGCAGCCCACGCTCCTCCAGCAACGTCATCACACCGAAGGACTCCTCGAGGCGGCGCGTGTCGGCGAGCACCAGCGCGCCGAGGGCGCCTCGTGCCAGGTCGTTCCACAGGTGCGTGAAGCGCTGCTGTCCGGGCGCCCCGAACAGGTACAGCACCAGGTCGTCGCTGAGGGTCAGGCGGCCGAAGTCCATCGCCACCGTGGTCGTGGTCTTGGCGGGCACCCCGGCCAGATGGTCCACCGCCTCGCCGGCCTGTGTCATCCGCTCCTCGGTGCGCAGCGGGCGGATCTCCGACAGCGCGCCGACGAGAGTCGTCTTGCCGACGGCGAAATGGCCCACGATCAGGATCTTCACGGACTGACGGACGGTCTCGCGTACGTACAGCTGGTCAGAGGCGAGCACGGAGCCCATTCAGCACCTCCCTCAGGAGCTGGTCCTCGGTCTGGTCCCTGTCGGCGGCGGACGCGCGGGTCACGATGTGCCCGCTGTCGACGAGGTCGGACAGCAGCACCTTCGTGACGCTGGCGGGCAGCGCCAGGTGGGCGGCGACCTCGGCGACCGACAGCGCGCCTCCCTGGCACAGCTCCATGACCCGGCGTTTTTCCGGGCTCAGGCCGGTCGCACGAGTCCTCGTCGCGCTCACCAGAGTGACCAGGTCGAAGATGTTGCGCGTGGGATGCGCGCGGCCTCCGGTGACGACGTGGGGGCGTACGAGCGCCCGCTCGGGCCGCCGCCGGGTCACCGGACGCCGCCAGGGGCGCCCCGCGGCGGGGTCGTGAGCTCCTTGCCCAGGCGCTGGACCAACTCCTGCAGCCGGAACGACACGGCCTCCATGTCGACGTTCTCCGTGGCCGAAACGGCCAGGTAGGCGCCGGGGCCGGCGGCGACGAGGAAGACGTACCCGTCGTCGAACTCGCTCACGGTCTGGCGCCACATGGTCTGCGGGTCCCCGCAGAACTCCGCGGTGCTGCGTGCGAGCGACTGGAGCCCGGCCATCCCCGCGGCGTGCCGTTCGGCGTCGTCCACGTCGATCCGCTCGGAGTGCGCCATCAGCAGCCCGTCCGCGGAGAGCAGGACGGCGTAACGCGTCTCCGGCATCTTCAGGGCATCGTCGAGCATCCAGCCGAGCTTGTTGGTCGAGGCGTCGGTCATGCCTGCGATTTCCCTTCAGAGTCGGGCGGGACGGTGGCGCGGCCGGACCTCGTACCGCGCTGCCAGGCGCCCAGGCCGGCGGCGGCCCGCCGGTCCGGCTCGCGGGACGAGACCGGGGCCGGCAGCGAATCGGGCTCCTGGTCCTCAGCGGCGACGGCCTGACCGGCCGCCTCGTCCACGGCCGGGGTCTCGGCGGTGGCACGCCGGCGGCGCGGCAGTCCTCCGGCGGTCACCGACGGCGCCTGCGGCGCCTCGGAGCCCGGTTCCTCCGGTGCGGGCGGGCTCGGCACCGCGGCAGGGGCCGCGGGCTTGGGCGCGGCCTGGGCGCGGTCGTCCAGCCGGGTCAGCAGCACGGCGGGCAGGAACACCACGGCACGCACCCCGCCGTACGGCGAGCGCGTGTCCACCGACACGCTGAAGCCGTACCGGGCCGCGAGCACACCGATCACGGCGAACCCGACCTGCGGCGGGTCGCCCAGCCGGTTGATGTCGACCGCCTCCTTACCGGCCAGGAGACGCTCGGCCCGCTTCAGCTCCTCGGCGTTCATCGCGACGCCGGCGTCGTCGATGACAATGGCCATCCCGTTGTGCCCCGGCTGGAAGTTGACCTCGACCGGGGTGTTCGGCTGCGAGTGCCGCGCGGCGTTGTCGAGCAGCTCGGCCACCGCGAGGACCACCGGCTCCACCGCACGGCTGACGACGGCTTCGCTCACCTGGGAGTGGACCTGTACGCGCAGGTAGTCGCGGATCCGGGACGTCGCGCCGCGTACGACGTCGATGAGCGGCGAGGCGGACCGCTGCAGGCCCGGCCAGGAGCCGCACAACACGGCACTGACCTGCGCACGCCGGCCCAACTGGGCGTTCATGTGGTCGATCCTGAGCAGGCCCTCGAGCACGTCGGGGTCGTCGTGCCGGACCTGCATGCGGGAGATCGCCAGCTGCTGCTCGTTGGCGAGGCTCTGCACGCCGCGCATCATGGCCTTCAGCGTGGCCTTGGCCGACTCGTCGGCGCGGGTCTTGGCCCGGTCGCCCGTCTCGGCGAACATCTCCATGGTGCGTTCGAGGTGGCGCCCGTACGGGATATCGGCCAGGCGTTCGTTGAGCGGCCCGGGAACCTCGACCGGACGCCCGTTCAGCGACTGGACCTTGGCGGGCAGGCGTGCGGTCACCAGATGCGCCAGCTCTTCGTCACGAACGGTCACACCGCGTTCGAGTGCGCTGACCCGATCACGCATGCGCTGGTTGATCCGCCGCTGGCGCAGCAGTATGAGCAGGAAGATGAGTGCGGCCGCGGCCAGGCAACATACCGCCACCGCTGACAATTGTTGCTGCATCGGATCCTCGCGGGCAGTGAATCGGTTACGACAAGGCGCGGAACGGCTACATCCGCGTGATCCTACGGCCCCTATGGGCGACATAGGGCCCATTCCCGGGCAGATGTTCACGCCCCGGCATGGCGGTCGGCGGTGGGGCCACTGGGTAGGTAGACGACGTGCGCCATCGGGAGTCCGAGCCGCTCTCCCGCCAGCCGTGGCGACCGGGGCTCGCGCTGCGGGTGATCCCGGTCGTGCTCATCGCGGTCATCGTGGCCACGGAGACGCTGCTGCCGTACGGCGTGCACCTGGGCCCGCTCCTGACAGTGGCACCGGCCATCGCCGCGCTGTACGCCGGTCCGCGGACGACAGCCGCCATAGGGTTCCTGGCCCTGCTCGCCCTGCTCTTCACCGGCCGGCTGCGGGGCGGGATCGCCACGCTCAACCACGAGGTGCAGATCGCCGCCCTCGTGATGATCACGGTTTTCGTCGTGGTCTTCTGCCTGCTGCGCGAGCGGCATCAGCGGGAGCTCCAGCAGGTCCGTACGGTGTCGGAGGCCGCACAGCGCGTCGTACTGCGCCCGGTGCCGTCTCGGATCGGCCCGCTGCGGGTCGCGTCGGTGTACGTTGCCGCGGCGGCCGAGGCCCGCATCGGCGGCGACCTGTACGCCGCGGCGCGGACCGGCTGCATGACCCGGCTGCTCATCGGTGACGTACGCGGCAAGGGACTGGCCTCCATCAGCGATGCCGCCGTCCTGCTCTGTGCCTTCCGCGAGGCCGCGCACCGGGAGACCACCCTGTCCGACCTCGCGTCCCACCTGGAGGCGAGCGTCACCCGCGCCGTCGCGGAGCCGGGTGGGATCGGGGCCGCGGAGTTCTTCATCACCGCCGCGCTGGTGGAGGTCCCCGACGACGAGCCGGTGGTGCGCCTGCTGACCTGCGGGCATCCGCCGCCGCTCCTGCTGCGCGGGCGGCAGGTCCAGACCCTGGAGGTGGCCAGCCCCGCGCCACCGCTGGGCATGGGCGAGCTGATCACGGCCGCGCACGCCATGGAGACGTTCGCGTTCGAACCCGGCGACCTGCTCGTGCTCTACACCGACGGTGTCATCGAGGCACGCGACAGGTCCGGACGGTTCTACCCTCTCGCCGAACGGCTGTCGGCCTGGAGCGCAGAGGACCCTCGCACGCTCGTCAGCCACCTCCACGACGACCTTCTCGCGTACGTCGGCGGCCACCTTCCCGACGACGCCGCGGTCATGGTGATCGAACGGACCGGCGAGATGTCGGAGGTCCCTGCGAACATCGGTTCCCATGAATGAGTCAATGGACGGCAAGGTCGCATTGGTCGCGGGGGCGACCCGTGGCGCGGGCCGCGGCATCGCCGTGGAGCTCGGCGCGGCCGGAGCCACCGTCTACGTCACCGGGCGCAGCACACGGCAGCGGCGTTCGGAGATGGACCGGCCGGAGACGATCGAGGAGACGGCGGAGCTGGTCACCGCCGCGGGCGGTCGCGGCATCGCCGTGCCGGTCGACCACCTCGAGTCCGACCAGGTGCGGGCGCTGGTCGAGCGCATCGACCGCGAACGCGGCCGGCTCGACGTGCTCGTCAACGACATCTGGGGCGGCGAGCTGCTGTTCAGCTGGACCGACCGGCTGTGGGAGCACTCCCTCGACAAGGGCCTGCGCATCCTGCGGCTGGCGATCGACACGCACATCATCACCAGCCACCATGCGCTGCCCCTGCTGATCAGACGGCCCGGCGGCCTGGTGATCGAGGTGACCGACGGCACCGCCGAGTACAACGCGGACCACTACCGCGTCTCGTTCTTCTATGACCTGGCCAAGACGTCGGTGACCCGCATGGCGTTCGCCCAGGCCAAGGAGCTGGCCCCGCACGACGCGACCGCGGTGTCCCTGACCCCGGGCTGGCTGCGCTCGGAGATCATGCTGGACACCTACGGCGTCACGGAGGCCACCTGGCGCGACGCGCTGGCCGTGCAACCGCACTTCGCCATCTCCGAGACCCCCGCCTACACCGGCCGCGCGGTCGTGGCCCTGGCCACCGACCCGCAGGTGAGCCGCTGGAACGGCCGGTCGCTCTCCACCGGGCAGCTCGCCCGCGAATACGGTCTCACCGACGTCGACGGAAGCCGTCCCGACGCCTGGCGCTACCTCGTCGAGGTCCAGGACGCCGGCCGGCCCGCCGATGTGACCGGCTACCGCTGAGCCGCGCCGTCGCGTCAGTGATGGGCGGCACGCAGGGCGCGCAGCGTGTTCCACGCGCGGGAGGCGAGCTGGAGGTTGAAGTAGGTGTCCGGGTCGGCCAGGTCGTGACCGGAGATCTCCTTGATCCGCCGGAGCCGATACTTCAGCGTGCTGCGGTGGATGGCGAGCGCGGTCGTGGTGGCCTCATAGCTCCGGCCGCATTCGAGGTAGCGGGTCAAGGTCGTGACCAGCTCCGAACCCTTCGCGGCGTCATAGTCCAGCAGCGCGCCGAGCCACTCGCGGACGAAGCGCTCGACGCTGCCGGGCTCGGCCACGTCGGCGAGCAGGCGATACACCCCCAGCCGGTCGAACTCCGTGGCCTGGTCGCCGGTCACGGCGCTCTGGAGCCGCAGCGCGAGCCGGGCCTCGTGGTAGGACCGCGGCAGGTCACGGGGACGCTCGTACGCCCCGCCGACGCCGACCCGGCACAGGCCGCCGCCCAGCTCACGGCGTACGACCGTGTGAAAGCGCGACCAGGGCCGGTCGGCGTCGGACAGCACGACCGCCTCCCGGCCACGGACGGCGAACAGCGAGCCGATGCCGGTCTCTCGCACCGCGACGCCCACGGCGCGGCCGAACCCGTCTTCGGCGGGTCCGATGACGACGACGATCCGGTGGGGGCGGCGCAGGTCATAGCCGAGTGCGTCGGCGCGCGCGAGCATCGTCTCCTCGCCGGCGCCGGACAGCAGCTCCTCGACCAGGTCGCGGCCGAGGCGCAGTTCCGCTTCGGCGACGTTGTGCAGATGGGCCAGTTCGAGCGCCAGCACGGTCGCGGCGTGTTGGAGCGCGGCCTGCTCCGGCCGGCCGGCCGACTCGCCGGGGTCGATCAGGACGAGCACCCCGAGGACGTCATCGCGCGGGCCGGCCGGGACGATGATCCGGCCGTCGCGGCGGATCGGCCTGGGATCGCGCGACACCTCGTTCAGCATCTCCTCGCGGGCGTTCCAGGGCTCCTTGGGATAGGGATCCGGGCGGCGCGGCCCGGCCCACGCGCGCAGGTTCCCGTACCTGTCCTCGACCGCGATGGGGTAGCCGGTGAGCTCGTGCAGCGCGATCGCTATGCCCTCGGGGCCTCCGCCCGCCGCCGCGACGCGGGTGAGGCGCTCGTGGACCTCGGCGGTGAGCTCCAGTTCGGCGACCGTCTCGGCGAGCGCGGCGTTGGCGGCGTGCAGCCGTTCGGCGTCGGCCCTGCGGCGGGCCCGCTGCCGGGCGCCGGCGATCGCGATCCCGGCCTGCTGAGCGAGCACGCGCAGCAGGAACTGCTCCGAAGACGGTGGTTCGCCCTCCGCGCTGACCACCAGGTAGCCGAGGTGACCATCGAGGCTGCGCAGCGGGTACGCCCACGCCCACGCCTGGCCGAGCACCGCCACCGGCCCGCCGGCCACGCTGAGCACGGCGAACTGCGCCTCGAGGTCGCCCCGCGCGTCCGAGGCCGCGTGCACGCCCGGCACCGCCTGCCAGCCGCCGTCAGCGAGGTAGACGCCCTCCAGCCGGTACCTCCCCAGAGACGGCACGGCCGTGGCGGCGAGACCGAGGATGTGACCTTGATCGTCGCTCTCGCTCATCACCATCGACAAGGCCAGCAGCGACCGCATGCCCGACAACTGGTCCCGCAGGGCCGGATCCGGCGGGGACTCCGGCGTAATCGGCATCGTGCCGTGCCCCCTTCCGACGTACGCCGTACGGAGCCGCGCCGGGTCTCGTCTCCAAGACCCGAGAAAACGCGATGACCAGCCATTTCCCCCCTGTTACCAGCATAGATACCCAGATTCGGCAGTCCTGCCTCCCAGGACCGAATCCGTCGATCCACTCCACCCTGGGGGACCGCTCCATCCACCCCGCCCTGTCGCGGCGAACGACGTGTGGCCGTCCGGCAGCGGGCTTTTAGCCCTGTGGTGACCTGTTGGGCGCGGGCCGGTGGGCCGACGCTGAGGCCATGACCGCTACCGCGTCGCGGCCGGGGACGTCGCGCCCGGCGGCCAGAATGATGCGTGGCCGTGAGCGCGAGTGGGACAGCGTGCTCGGGCTGTTGAGGGCTGCCGAGGCAGGACGGGCGGGCGTCCTGCTGGTCGAGGGCGAGCCGGGCACGGGCAAGACCCTGCTGCTGGACGAGGCGCTACGCGAGGCGGCCGCACGCGGCCTGACACCGATCGCCGGCCGGGCACGCGAGCTGGGCCGGCTGGCGCCGGCCGAGCCGCTGCTGTCCGCCCTCGGCCGGGCGGAACCACGACTGGAGACGATGCGTGCCAGGCTGGAGGACCTGGCGGGCACCGGTCCGGTGCTGGTGAGCGTGGACGATCTTCACTGGGCCGATTCGGCCGCGCTCGCGGCCCTTCAGCCGCTGTGCCGGTACCTCGCCCGTCATCCCGTCGCCTGGCTGCTGACCCGGCGCCTGAACGCGGACAGCGGCGCGGCGGGCGTGCTGTTCGACCTCGTGGAAGGCGACGGCGCGGAACGCCGTTCGCTCGGCCTGCTCGGCGACGACGCGGTGACCGAGATCGCCATCGACGTCCTCGGGGCCGTGCCCGATCCCGGCCTCGCCGCCCTCATGGCCGGCGCGGGCGGCAACCCCTACCTGCTCATCGAACTCCTGACCGGCCTTCGTGACGAAGGTGCGGTCAGGTTCTCCGGCGGCCGCGCGCGCCTCTCCTCCGCGCGGCTGCCGGAACGAGTCCGCACCGGCGTGGCCCGCCGGCTCTGCGGACTTAGCCCCAGGACGCGCCACCTGCTGACAGTGAGCGCCGTCCTGGGGCGCCTCTTCTCACCGGAGGACGTGGCCGAGCTCTTGGACACGACTCCGGCCGCGCTCCTGCCGAGCCTGGACGAGGCTCTGGCGTCGGGCGTGCTCGCGGTCACGCCGAACGCGCTCCGCTTCCGCCACGACCTCATCCGACAGGTGATCGTCGAGGCGGTGCCCGATCCCGTACGGCAGGCACTGCACCGGCAGATCGGCGATCTGCTGATCGAGCGGTCGGACACGGTCGACGCGGCCGCCTCTCACCTGCTGCGGGGGGTACGACCGGGTGACGAACGGGCGCTCGCCCGGCTGGATCAGGTGGTCGCGGACGTCCTGCCGAGGTCACCGCGGAGCGCGGCGAGGCTCGCGACGCACGCGCTCGAGCTCACCGGGACGGCCGAGCCCGATCGGGCGGAGCGCACCCTCACCGCCGTACGTGCCCTCACCGCGACGGGCCGGCTGGATGAGGCCGCCCTGCTCGCGCGTACCGCCTTCGACCGCCCGATGCCCGCGCCGGTCTGCGCGCGGCTCCACTGCCTGCTGTCGGACATCCTGGACCTGCGGGGACGCCCGGCCGAGGCGGCCGAAGAGGCCTCGGTGGCGCTGTCCGAGCCCTGCCTGTCGGGCGGCCTCCGCGACGACGCCGAACTCGCCCTTCTCAACGCCCGTGCGGGCTCGGGCGAACAGGTGCGCGGGCGCGCGGAGACGATCGTGTCCTCCCCCGGTGAATACGGTGACGCCCTGGTCGCCGGGGCCTTCATCGCCCTCGCACTGGCCGAGTGGGACACGGGCAGCCTCACGGCCGGACTGGCGCTCGCGCAGGAGGCCGTACGCCGGGCGGCCTTCGCCGACACCCGGCGGATCCACCCACGGCTGGTCCTCGCGATGCTGCTCACCGACGCGCAGCGGCACGACGCCGCCCACGGCGTGATGGCGAGTGCCGGCGATGACGCGCTCGGTGCCCTGGCCTGGGCTGCGGCACCGGCCATCCTCGGTGCGCGCGCACGCCTGGCGGCGGGCCGCTTCCGGGAGGCCGCGGCCGAGGCCGAGGCAGGCCTCGCCACCGCCGGCGGCCTCGGGCCGCACCTGCTGACCATGTCGGGGCTCTCGGCGCTCGCCGCCGCCACCCTGCGGGCCGGAGATGTCAACGCCGCCCGCCGGTACGCCGCGCCGGGCACACCCCCTGAGGGATCAGGCGACGTCACCCCGCCATCCTCGGGCTATCCGCACGCGGCCTTCGCCCTGGTGCAGGCTCAGGTCACCGAGGCGTACGCGGGAGCGGGCAGCCTGATCGAGACGTTCGGCCCCTTGTGCGACGAGGTGCTGCGGCACCGCTGGACGCTGATCGCCGACCCGGCCGCGGCGGCCTGGCTGGTCCGTACCGCGCACACCCTCGGCGCCCGGCCGGCGGCCGAGGCGGTCGTCGTCGCGGCGGAACGGCTCGCCCGGGACAACCCGTCCTTCCCCGCCGTCCGCGCGGCCGCAGCCCACGCCCGTGGTCTGCTGGACGGTTCGGCGGACGCGCTGGAGGAAGCGGTCACGGCCGGCCACACGGTGCCCTGGGCGCGCGCCTCCGCGACCGAGGATCTGGCCCTGCTGTCCGGCGCCGGCGAGACGGCCGAGTCAAGGCGCCGAGCGGTCGCCGCACTCGACTCCGCCCTCGCGGCCTACGAAGCGATGGGCGCGACCCGCGACGTGGCCCGGGTACGCCGCCGGCTACGGCGCATGGGCGTGCGCCGCCGCCACTGGAGCCACACCGAACGCCCGGTGTCGGGCTGGGGCAGCCTGACCGACACCGAGCGCGCCGTGTCCGAGCTGGTCGCCCAGGGCCTGACCAACCGCCAGGTCGCCGATCAGCTGTTCATGAGCGCGCACACGGTCGCCTTCCACCTGCGCCATGTGTTCCGCAAGCTGGACATCGGCTCCCGTGTGGAACTGGCCCGCCTCACCCTTCAGCGGACCGCCTGAGATCTGGTCACGGGGCGGGGGCGTCGTCGCCCCCCTTGGCGACGAGCACCTGCGCGGGCCGCAACTGCGTCTCACCCTCGCCGTACCCGGGCCGCAGGACCCGCACGACCGTGCCGTCCGGCGCTCCGGAGTCCGCCACGGTGCCCACGGCCTCTTGGCGGGTCGGGTCGAAGGGTTCGCCCTCGTCCTCCCGGCGTGGGAAGCCGAGCCGGCCGATCACGTCGCGGGCCTGCTCCAGTACTGAGCGGACGCCCTGGATGACGGCGCCGGGCTCGGCGTCGGCGTGTTCGAGGGCGCGTTCGAGGTTGTCCAGGACGGGCAGCCACTCCGCCGCCGTCCTGGCGCGCTCGCCACTGCGCTCCAGGTCCAGGGCACGGACCGCACGCTTGCGGTAGTTGTCCAGGTCGGCCAGCGCCCGGCGCCACCGGTCCTCCAGCTCGGAGATCCTCGCGGCGGGATCCTCCTCTGTACGCCCTGCCTCCTGGGGCCAGTCCCCCCGCCCCCGTCCGCTGTTCGCGGGGCCGGGCTCCCCGCCGGGGTCGGCCGGCCAGGAACGGGGTTCTTCAGGCTCGGGTCCGGTGTCACTCATCGGTTGTGAATTCCGCGTCGATGACGTCTTCGTCGGTGCCGCCGCCGGTGGGTGGGGGTTGCTGGGTGCCGCCCGGGCCGGCTGGTCCGGCTGGTCCGGCTGGTCCGGTTGTTCCGGTGGTGGCGAGGGCTTGGTAGATCTGTTGGAGTTCGGCGGTCAGTGAACGGATCCGGTCGATGGGTGCTTCTTCCTTGATCGCCTGGTGGGCGTCGTTGA